>JAJCZL010000001.1 GCA_029262415.1 Deltaproteobacteria bacterium
AATCGATAACCTTCAGTCCTAGGACAAAGGGGACCGCAAAGCCTAGGACAGGTCCCAGACCATCCGTTTAGCGGGCCCTTCGGCGAGCCGCTCGGCGGGAGTCTTGCGGTCGATATGGCCGATCAGTCCCCGGTAGGTTCCGTAGCCTACGAGCTCCTGAAGCCGTGGCGGAAAGCTGCGGACGGTCTCGGTGCTGAGCCCCAGTTGCTGGTTCTCTTGCTGGCGGATGTAGCCTGCGCAGTAGTTCATCGCGATCCCGGTACGCCTTGCGTTGCTGCGGTTGGCGCCGCCGCCGTGCCAGAGGCTGCCGTGATAGATCATGACGCTGCCTTTGCGCATGACTGCCGGGACGGTCGGCTGAGAGATCCCGTACGCGGGTGAGTGATCGTACAAATGCGATCCCGGCACGATGCGAGTCGCACCGTTCTCGTCGCTGAAATCGCTCAACGCCCACATACTATTACACACCACGGCGGGGTGGGGCTTTGGCAGGGGGATTAACTGATCATCGGCGTGGATAGGTTGCTCTCTCTCTCCGGGTTCGATCGCAATCGACGACAACGACGAGATCAGACAGCCGTCGTCGAGTACTCCTTCAACGACCGCAAGAACGTCTTGCTGGACCGGGATCCCCGCGAACAACGACCCGTGCGCAAGCAGGTTGTAGATCCGATAGGTTTTTGCGCCTTCGAAGCTGTTTTTTGCCGGTAGGATGTTGAGTTGATCTTCGAGCTCATGCAGCCGTTCGCACAAGCGGTCGGCGAGACTCGGCGCGATCACGTCTGGGAGGATCGTATAGCCGTGCTCGGCTATGCAATCGTGGTGTTTGCAGAGATCCTCGGGGCTCAAGAAACTTTACGGACCGGGCTCGACGTGCCGTCGTGAGGGGGTTGGAGCGCCGAGAATCCCGCCGCCTCCATCATCGCCAAGTCGGATTCGGTGTCGGGGTTACCCGTGGTCAGCAGTTTCTCGCCGAAGAAGATCGAGTTGGCTCCGGCCAGAAGACAAAGCACCTGTGCTTCTTCACTGAGGCCGCTTCGCCCCGCCGACAAGCGCACCATCGATGCCGGCATCATGATACGGGCGGTGGCTATCATCCTTACCAGCTCGAGCGGCTCGACCGGCGGAGTATCGCCTAAGGGTGTGCCCGCGACCGCCACCAGCGTGTTGATCGGTACGCTCTCAGGGTGGGTCTCGAGATTGGCGAGTTCTACCAGCATCGAGCATCGGTCGTCGGTCGATTCACCCATGCCGATGATGCCTCCCGAGCACACCGTGATTCCAGCGTTGCGTACAGCGGCAAGTGTGCGCAGACGGTCGTCGTAGGTACGCGTAGAAATGATCTCTGGGTAGTACTCGCGCGAGGTGTCCAGATTGTGGTTGTAGGAAGTCAGGCCGGCTTCTTTCAATCGGACGGCCTGGTCTTCGTCGAGCATGCCCAGCGTTACGCAGGCTTCCATGCCCAGGTCTCGAACGCCGCGGACCATATCGAGAACTCTCTCGAACTCCTCGCCGTCGCGGACCTCACGCCACGCGGCTCCCATACAGAAACGACTGGCGCCGGCTTCGCGTGCATGAGCCGCCGCTTCGAGCACGCGGTCGACGTTCATGAGCTTTTCGGTTTCGAGCCCTACGTTGTGGTGCGCGCTTTGCGGACAGTAGGCACAGTCCTCGGGACAGGCCCCGGTTTTGATCGAAAGCAGGGAACACAGCTGCACCTCATCGCTCCGGTGGTAGCGGCGATGAAGGAGGCGGGCCCTGTCAACCAGCTCCCCTATGCTCAGATCGTGGATCCCCCGGGCCTCGGCGAGGGACCAGTCGTGTCGGAGTTCATATGTATTGTTAGGTGCTTGCGGCGATTGCCCCATGGAGTCGAGTCTCTCCTTATTCTTTCTCGGTGAGTTCGACTTCTAGCAGTATCTCGATGTCCTCGCCAAGCATCAGGCCGCCGGTGTCCAGGGTCTTGTTCCAGACGATTCCATAGTCTTTGCGGTTGAGGCTTGCGGTGGCGGTTAGGCCGGCCTTCAGCTCGTCATAGGCGGTCTTGGCTGTGCCGTGGTACTCGACGTCCAACACCACCGGCTTGGTGACGCCGTGCATGGTCAGCTTTCCATGGAGCTTACCCTTGGTACGCGACTCGTTGAGGTCTGTTAGTTTAGACGATTCGAATTCTATCGTCGGGTACTTCTCTACGTTGAAGAAGTCTTCGCCGCGCAGGTGCTTGTCGCGGTTGTCATTGTTGGTATCGATACTGGAAACTTCGATGCTCCCGTTAACCTTCACTTTGGCGGGGTCGGCGGGATCGAATTCTACAGTGCCATCAAACTTGCCGAACGATCCTTGAACCTTGGTGACAAAGTGTCGAACTTTGAAGCTCACACTGGTGTGGTCTTTGTCGACGCCGAAGGTAGCCGCCTCTGCCGAGCCTATGGACACCGCAACAAACGCGGTAATGGTCAGTATCGAAAGGGTAACAAAACGTTTCAGATTCATCATGTCGGGATCTCTCCTTCTTGTCGTAGTGTCACTACGGTGATCTCTCGCGGTGTAGCCAGTCGGACCGGCTGGCCGGTAACGCCCAATCCGAGGTTCACGTGCATGGTGCTCCTGCCGATCTGAAACGTGCCGCGCGGGTAGGCAGTGATAAAATGGGCCAGTGAAGGCCTGCGATCATGAAACCATGGCAACGCGAGCTGCCCGCCATGGGTGTGTCCCGCCAACGTGAGTCCGATCTGCAGCCGTGCTGCGTGCTCGAAGGGGTCGGGCCGGTGGGATAACAACACATGTGCTTGGCCTTGGGGTACTTGCGCAAACAAGTATTCGAGCGTCGGGTGGTCTTTTAAGCCGTGCGCCCAATCCGACCCTCTGTCCTCTAAGCCGATCAAAAACAGGTTTCCGCCATCAATCTGGACGCGTACGACCTCGTCGCGAAGTACTGTAAAGTCAGTACGCAGGCGGATGGCTTCGGTTACGCCCTCCGCGCCCGTGTACATGTCGTGGTTGCCCAAAATGGCGTAAACCCCGTGACGTGCGCGTAAGCCTGCGAGAATCGGGAACGTCCGCTCGGCGTGGTCGAGGCCGTCGGTGATATCGCCGGTGATGCAAACGATATCGGGACTCAACGAGTTGACCTTTTCGACGTAGCCACGCAGCCGTTCTTCACTCAGGTACTGACCGAGGTGGATATCGCTGATCTGGACCAAGCGCAGTCCATCGGCCTCGGCGGGGAGGTCGGCAAGCTCGAGGTCGAACTCATTGACGAAGAGACGTCGCTGTCCAAGCCCGTATCCATAGGCCATCGTACCGAGAACACAGACCAAGCCTGCGGTACTGATCAGTGCCGCAGCCTCGGTCATCGGTGCGGTCGGCAGGTTGGGACCGAAAGCCGAGAAGATCGTCACGCCCGCATAGGCGGTTCCCCACACCGCACCGGCGACTAAAAGAAACGCGAAACCGAAAATCGAGGTGAAGGCGACGCTCATGTACGCCCTGCGCAGCGGCGCGACAGAAAGAGCGGACGGGCGCGCGGCACGCCTAGGCCCGAGAACGAGCCTGTTTAGCACGTATATCAACGCGGGTCCGAGCAGATGAGCCTGCCACGGAATCTGTACGCCGAAGAGCTGACTGGCGAGCCAAGAAGCGCACGCCCACTGGGCGAAAGCGATTAGGACGACCAGGAAAAAGAAGAAATTTCGCCAGAAATACCGAATCAAGTCATGGATAGCTCGGCAGAGCGCAGACGTTCGGAAAGTTTCTCGCGGATTCGATCGAGTTGCTGATCAAATGTCCGCCTGAGACCCTCGACATTGTCGATCCCCGGCTGTTGATCTGCGGATATCGATATTTTGCCGAGCAACGAATCCAGCTTCATGTGGACCTCGTTGAGATCGGCGATCATGTGAGAAAGCTCACCCTTAATCTGTTCTTTATCCGCCACAGTAAATTCCTCCACACATCGTACCTCCCGCACTTTGGCACGAACGGAACCGCCGCTCAAAACGTTATGCGCCCCACGGCGGGCCGCGGCCGCACGACTAGCCTGGTCGGTTTGGCAGCAATTGTGCTACTTGAACAAATCGTCAGCCGGCGGGCGTATCAGGTCGCGCGCATGGCCATCGCCTGGTCGGTAGGGGGCGCCGCGGACGATCACCGCCGGGACACCCTCGCTTTTTCCCATCAGCAGGCCTGCAGCAGCTGCGAGCTGGTCGGCGACGGCAATCTGGGTGTGCTCCAAAGCCCTGCCATTTCGGTCGGTTCGGCCGCTTTCGTCGAGTAAAACATCGAGACCAGCGCAGCCAATCGCGAAATCGAGCTGCCCGAGCCGCCAAGGGCGTCCCCAGGTGTCGGTCACTACTACGGCCAGTCGAAGACCGAAACGATCACAGAGGGTGTCGCGCAGCACAGTAGCGCTGGCATCGGCATCAGCCGGTAGCAGCGATAGCCGATCGGCACGACTTTGATTCGAGCGATCGATACCGGAATTCGCGCAGATCCAGCCCGGGCCGGTGCGGGTGATCAGATGGCCGTTGTCCATACGCAGGATTTCGCTCGATTCGCGTAGCGCGACCTCGACGACCCGCGGGTCTTTGTCGCAGCTTTCGGCAAACACGCGTGCGCGTTTGGAAGGCTCGACGGTTTCCAGATCGACCACACGACCTTCGGATTTGGAGACGACTTTTTGACAAACGACAACGACATCGTCTGTCTTGACCCCGATGCGACTGGCATCAATCGCGTCCGCGAGGATGCCGGCAAGGTCGTCGCCGGGCATGATTTCGGGCACACCCGCGACGGGCAAAAGCATCGTTGCCATTGTCTATGATTCCTCCATCGGGGTTTAGCCGCACGCCGGTGGCTCGCCGAGTTCAAGCAGCGTACGCGCGAGGCGCTCTGCTCCAAGTTCGTCCGACATCAGGGTGTCGGTCTCGGCGAACACGGGCCATCCGCGCAGTGACTTCTCCACGGGCGCTTCGTGTAGTGCGACCACCAGCGTGGACGCGACCCGCGCATAAAGGGATGCGATCGACGCATTATCGGCCTTCTTGCCGATCCCGCGGAGCATCGACACCAACGGGCCCTTAACGGCCCTACCGTTGATTATCGGACTCACGGCCACGGTTTTGGCGCGTGCCTTCTGCATCGCGACTCGCAAGTGTTTTACCGACAGCATCGGGCCGATGCTGACCAGTGGGTTAGAGGGAGCAATGATGACCGTATCGGCGCCGCGAATAGCCCGCAGGACACCGGGAGCCGGGCCTGCCTTGGACGCACCGCGAATCGAAACCCCTTGCACGCGAGGCCGGGCTCGACGTTTAACGAGATAGTCCTGGAAGGGGAGTGCGCCGACCGAGGTGCGCATCACGGTTCGCACGGCGTCGTCACTCATCGGCAGAATTCTTTGTCTCACGCCCAGCGCAGCGCAGAGTTCTGCGGTGACTCTGCTCAACGGAGCCCCTTCGCTCAGGCGCTGCGTGCGTCTAATATGGGTGGCAAGGTCACGGTCGCCCAACGCGAACCATGACTCCGCGCCCAAGCGCTCGAGAGCGTGCTTGGCGGTGAAAGTGTCATCCTTGATTCCCCAGCCGGGCGACCACGGCGCCAAGCCGGCGAGGCTGTACATGATGGTGTCCAGGTCGGGCGATACGTGGAGTCCGTGAAACCGTTCATCATCGCCGGTGTTGACGACAATGGTGAGGTTCTCAGGTTTGACGAGACGTGCGAGGCCGCGTGCGAGCCTAGCTGCTCCCACTCCACCCGCCAGCAGCGTAACCTTCCTGCTGCGGTGCAATATAGTCGTCCTCCGCCTCGTCGATCAGTTCGTAAACCGTGTTCCGCTGGCGCGGTATGCGCCCCATCGAGCGGATCATTTCCTTGAACTCTTGGGGCGACAGGTACTCGCCGGAATCCGCACCGGCTTCACGCGAGATGCTTTCCTCCATCAGGGTGCCGCCCATATCGTTACAGCCGGCCATCAGAGACAGCCGCGACAATTCGCGTCCGAGCTTGACCCAAGAGGTCTGAATGTTGTCTATAAGCCCGCGCAACATCAACCTTGAAGTCGCGTAAACCGCCATGTCGCGTTGCCCCTGGGGTATTGGCTTGACGATCCCCTGTGTAAACAGCGCGGTGTTTTGCCAGATGAACCTCAGGGGAACGAACTCGCTAAAGCCGCCGGTTTCGCCCTGGATCTGCCGCAACAGTTCGATGTGACGCGCTACGTGCATCGGCGTTTCGATGTGTCCGTACATCAGGGTCGAGGTCGTCGGAATGCCTTGCGCATGAGCCGTTTTGATAATCCGCACCCAGGTTGCGGTGTCGAGTTTCTTGTGTGAGAGAATCTCGCGAACGTCGTCGTCGAGGATTTCAGCGGCCGTGCCGGGAAGGGTGTCTAAACCGGCACGTTTTAGTTCGGTCAAATACTCCGGATAGTCCATGCCTGAACGACGCGCACCGTAGAAGATCTCCATAGGCGAATAAGCGTGGATGTGCAGGTCGGGGAACGCGGCGCGGATTTCTTCAAGCAGCGTAATGTAGTGGTGAGGCGGGTTTTCTGGGTTGATGCCGCCTTGCATACAGATTTCGGTCGCGCCGCGATCGATGCCCTCTTGGATCCGCGCCAACACTGCTGTGGTCGGGTCGTCGTATGCTTCCTTATCGCCCTTAAGTCGTGCGAACGCACAGAACTTACAGCCGACGAAGCAGACGTTAGTCCAATTAATGTTGCGGTTAATGACGTAGGTAACGACGTCGCCGACGTCTTGCTTGCGGACGGTATCGGCCGTGCCGATAAGAGCAGAGAGATCGGATCCACGCAGTGTGAGAAGATGTGCTCCCTCTTCTACGGTCGGACGGATGCCGGCTAAGCTCCGATCGAGGATTCCGCGGGTGTAGGACCCGGTGTCTCCCAGTCGTTGCTCGAGCGTGCGTTCGTCGGTTAGCAGAAATTCGACTGCGTCAGCGTTCTCTTCAGTTTCGTAGCTCATACTGCCATTGCTCCGTCGAGATGGTCACGGATCGTCCGCGCAACACTAAGCACGGGTTCATCCTGCCAGGATTCGGTTAAATAAGCATCGTAGACAGGCAAACGAGGTGCCAGTGTGAAACCCTCGTCTTCGCAGGTCCGGCGAAGGGCATCTAGGTGCGGCCACGGCGCCTCCGGGTTCACATAATCGGATGTCAGAGGAGAGATGCCGCCCCAGTCGTTGATACCGGCGCGAATCAGTCGAACATGCGCATTCGGGCTAAGGTTTGGGGGGGCTTGTAGATTCATTTCCGCACCAAGGATCAGCCGTGCCAAGGCGATCGTACGTAGCATCACGGCTTCTTCTGCATCGGGGTCGGACCCCATCGGCGTGCCGGGTTTAGCGCGAAAGTTCTGGATAATGACTTCCTGGATATGCCCGTGACGCTCGTGGCTCCGGCGGATCGCGAGCAGGCTCGCAATCCGCTCGGCTTCGTTCTCTCCGATGCCGACCAGGAGGCCGGTTGTAAACGGGATACGCAGTTCTCCTGCGTCATCGATCATTTGCATACGGCGTGCGGGGTCTTTGTCCGGAGCGTACTGGTGCGGCATGCCTTTGTCGCGTAGTCTCGGGCTGATGTTTTCGAGCATCAAGCCCATGCTTACGTTGAGCGGTCGCAGCATGGCCATTTCGTCTTGAGAGAGAAGACCCGCATTGGAGTGGGGGAGCAGACCTTCGGCTAGTGAGATCTCACACGCGATGCGGACGTAGTCGGCGGTTGAGTCGGCACCGTAGGATTCGAGCAGTTCCTTGAAGCCGCGAAAGGCAACTTCTGGTCGGTCGCCGAGGCACATCAGCGCTTCGATGCAGCCGAGCGATCGCCCGCGGCGGGACCATTCGGAAATCTCCTCCGGCGACATCGTCCACTCGCCCGCGTCGTTGGGGTCGCGCCTGAAGGTGCAGTAGGTGCAACGATCGCGGCAAAGATTGGTGACCGGTAAAAAGACCTTAGGCGAGTAGGTCAGAGTGCGGCCGTGGGCCTGCGTACGCAACTGAGCGGAAGCAGCGCAAAGATGGTCGAGTTTGCAAGCTGGGAGTGTAGACAGGGCGTAGGCGTCCTCCGCGCTCAGGCGATGCCCAGCAGCGGCCTTGCCGAGGGCGATGTCTGCCGGGTGTGACACGCGCATGAGAATAGGGGGGCCTCCATTGCTTGTACGCACCGGCCCCCCGTAAGTCAACGACGTTCGCCGCGTGTACTCAGTCGCTGAAGCTGCTGCTTTGACCCATATCCTCGTGCTCCGGCTGCAAGCCGAGCTTATCCATTCGGTACTTGAGGATCCTACGGGTGGTCCCGAGCACCGCGGCGGCACGGGTTTGGTTGAAATGAAACCTACCGAGCGCTTCGGAGATGATGTCACGTTCGAACTCATCGACGGCCTCGCTCAGACACAGCTTCCCGCTCAAGACACGTTCACGCACCTGTGAGCTGACCGAGCGCCCTTCCAGGACCTCAGGGGGCAGACAGTTCGGCTGCACTGGGCCGTCGTCGGAACTGAGCACGAGCATTCGTTCGATGACGTTTTCAAGTTCACGCACGTTGCCCGGCCAACTGTACGAGAGCAGTTTCTCCGTCGTGTCGGGAGCAAGCTCCTTCATCGGCAGCCCGTGTTCCTTGCTCTTGATGAGCAGGAAATGACGGATCAGATAGGGTATGTCGTCGGTACGCTCGCGCAGCGACGGGATTGCTACCGACACAACGTTGAGCCGGTAGTAGAGGTCGGCACGGAAGCTTCCCTCGTGAATCGCCTCACGCAGGTTACGGTTGGTGGCTGCGATCACACGTACGTCGACGTCAATCGGTTGACCGCCTCCAACACGCATGACCTGGCCCTCTTCGAGCACACGTAGAAGCTTGGCTTGAAGGCTTGGCGTCATCTCCCCGATCTCGTCGAGAAAGATCGACCCTTTGTGCGCGAGTTCGAACTGTCCGACTTTCTTCTCGACCGCGTCGGTGAACGAGCCGCGTTCGTGGCCGAACAACTCGGTTTCGAGTAGGTTGTCGGGTATTGCCGCGCAGTTGAGCGAGACCATGGTGTTGTTCGCACGCGGGCTATTGTAGTGGATCGCGCGCGCGATCAGCTCTTTCCCGGTGCCGGACTAGCCGGTGATCAAGACCGTGGTCTTCAGGCGCGCAACTGCCTCGACGGTTTTGAAAACGTCTTGCATCGAGCCGGATTCACCGATGATGTTGTCGAACCCGTAGCGCTTGCCGACCTCATCGCGCAGATGTTCAACCTCACGCTTGAGTTCGCCATTCTCTGTCGCCCTGTCAGCGATCAGACGGAGTTCTTCGATGTCAAATGGCTTAGTCACGTAGTCGAACGCGCCGAGCTTCATCGCGGTCACGGCGGTCTTGACCGTCTTGGTCGCGGTGACCATTACGACCGGCGTTAGCGTGTCGGTCGTGCGAATTCTCTCCAGCACCTCGAGTCCGTCAATGCCGGGCATTAGGATATCGAGGAAAATAAGGTCTGGTTTCGAGTTCTCGAGCCAGCAGAGCGCGGCTTCACCGCTCTCGACTGCGACCGGGTCATAGCGGTCCTTCAAGACCATCCGAAACGATTCACGAACACCTGGTTCATCGTCAACGATGAGTACGATTGGTTTTTTTTCCATGGGCTCCACCCCCCTCCTTGACCGGCAGGGTCAACGCGAACGTCGTTCCCGATCCTGCGGTTTCCATCTCCAAACTTCCGCCGTTGCGCATAGTCACGGCGCGAACCAGCATCACCCGCCAGGGCATCTGTCTGTCGCCTCTTCCTATCCACTTACCCAAGTGCGTGACCGCGGTAGGACCCGCGGACACCATCCATTCGATCGTCCCATCACCGGTCGGCCGGATCTCAATCGTCCCTGCCCGCGCCAACTCGGCGAACGACTCATCAAGTAACGTACCGATCGCGAACTCTACGTGCGTAGGGTCTGCGACCACCGCGAGCGGCCCATCTACCAGCAGCCGAACAGGGGTGTCGTTGTTACCACTGTTCAGTTCTATTCCGCGGCGGATCAGATCGGCAAGATCGATTCGCGAAGGCGTCGGCGTCTCGAGCGATGCGAATGCGGAGAGCGTCTTAATGGTGTTTCCAATTCTGTCGCACGCATCACCTGCCGCATTGATCAGAATCCGTGCCTCTTCCTCGCTGGACTCCCCCTGGTTGAGCATCGAAGCAAGCGTCTGGATCGGAACCATCGGATTTCCGAATTCGTGGGCCAAGGATGCGATCAGAACCTCTGCGTCGATCTCCGCAGAGGGCTCGGAGCGCGGTTGCTGTTCGGGCTGCGCGCTCACCAGCCCGGCCGAAAACAATCGCCTGAAGCGCTCTTGCGGTGACGCTTCCTCTTGCGAAACCCCCTTTCGCTGCACGGGCTCGCGCGGGTCGTTGCCACCAGGGTCGTCGGCAACCAAGCGAACCTCGTCGGCTTCGATGATGAGGCTGTCGCTGCCAAGCCGATCAATGTGCACTATGGTTCGGTTGATGACCGCTTCGAGTTCGGCGAGGTTGCCGGGCCACATATAGCTTCTCAGTCTAGCGAGCCCTTCTTCGCTATAGGTTGCGTCTCGGTACCCGAGACGACGTGCCGCCGAGAACGTCAGCATTCGTGCCAACGGAGCGATCGCCTCCGGGCGTTCACGCAGCGGCGACAACTGGACCACTAGTCCAGTCAGTGCGTGGTATAGCCCGCGGGAGAAACCTCCCGATGCCGCCTGTGCGGCAGGATCGTAAACCGAACTCACGACCAAACGGAAGCGCCCATTGTCGGAGACGGCTGCGAGCAGGCGCTCCTGGTCGGCAATACTGCGTCCGTCAATGTCGGGGACGTACAACGTGTAACGCGACTCACCGGCCGCCGTCTCGAGCACTTGCTCGAGCGACTGATCGGGGTACCAGGTAACGAACCGATACGTCGGGTCGTGGCGTAGTGAAACCGCGGCCGCCACACGGCGTCTACCGCAGCCGGGTTCGCCCATGATCCACAACGGGGCGTCGAGAGCCGCGGCACGGCGCAGAAGCGCGCCTGCCGGCGCGGGCACGTAGGGGAACTCAAGCCACATGTCGGCGTCGTCACGGGCGGCGTGGATCCTCCCGCCACGTGTGCGAGAGGGCGGTGTAGCGAGCAGCGCGTCGACTTTCAGGCGAAGCTCAAAAGGATCGAATGGCTTTCTCAACACCGCCAGCCGACGCCCTTCGCGAACGCTGGTCGGGACCGGCGTCGTACGGTCGACTATCAATAAGAGGCGCACGGCACTCCCGAGAGTCTCGAGTACATCGGACTGGCCGATCTCTTGTTCGGAAAGATCGGCGATAACCAGCTCAGCCTCCGAAGCGGGTGTGAGTTCTTCGCGCGCGTCGATGGCATGCCATCGACCTAAGACGGCATCGATCGTGTTGCGCACAACCTCACTGGCCGAGAAGAGAACCAGGTCAGCCATGAATCCCAGGCTCCGGCGGCTCCAGCCGTGTCATCTGCGCGGTAAGTGGAGGGGCGTCTACCGGAAAGTGGATCTTGACTGAGGTTCCTTCGTCGATGCGACTGTCAACCTCGATAAAGCCCCCGTGTTTGGTCACGATCTGGTGGGCTATCGCGAGCCCGAGACCGGTGCCTTCTTTACGCGTCGTGAAGAACGGGTCGAAGATGCGCGCAAGGTTTTCATCAGAGATGCCGCATCCGGTGTCGCTCACGTCAACCCGTACGTATTCCGTCCCCTGCGTGAAGGTCTCCGAGCTTCCGACCTGCACCCGGCCGCCCTCCTGGCAGCTCTCGATCGCGTTCATAACGATGTTCAGCACGACTTGTTTTACTTGATCCTCGTCGGCTACGACTTCGGAGAGTTGCTCACCCAGGTCGATCGCCAGCGTCACGCCTTTGGCCTTTGCTTGCGTCTGGAGCAGCCGAGATATCCGTTGCACGCATTCGTTGACATCCATCTCGGCAAGGTCCGCAGGCGCTGGACGTGCAAAGGCCAGCAGTTCATTGATGAGCGCGCTGATCCTGTCGACCTCGGAGAGCGTCAAATCGAGGAATGTGCTACGGAACTCTTCGTCGTCGTAACGCTCGGGCAACAGTTGCGTGAATGTGCGAATCGAAACCAGCGGGTTGCGGAGTTCGTGGGCAAGGACTGCCGCCATCGTGCCGATGGCGCTGAGACGGTCGGATTGCTGGATGATCTCCCGGCTTCGCGTGAGATCGCTGTACAGTCGCGCGTTGAGCACCGCGACCGAGATGTGGTTTGCCAGAATCACCAGACGTTGTACATCCTCGTTAGTGAAAATGCCGCCCGTCTCCTTAGGGCCGAGCAAGATCGCGCCGACGAACACGTCCGTCGTATAGAGGGGCACCATCGCTTCGACTCCCAGTTCAATCATCCTCAACGCAGCCGGCCGGAGTTCAGGTTGAGAAGCGGCATCCAGCTCGAGCTCTTCACGGATTACCGGGAGCTTGGTTTTCTCGATCAGAGTGAGCAGTGAGTCGCCCTCTTCGAGTACCTCGAGCAGGGGAGCAGTGGCACCGCGCCACGCACCGAGTCGGAAACGGGCTTGGCCGTCATCGACATAGGTAGCGGCCGCCGAGACTCCAGGCGTTGCAGCGAGCGTGTTACACACCGACTCGAGCAGCTTATTTAAGTCAATCATGCTGGTAGATTCTCGGCTGAGCGCGTACAGCGACCCCTCGTAGTCTTTCTGCGAGCCGAACAGCAGGTTGTCGATGCTTTCGCGGGTAACGACGCGCAGACGCGGAAACAGAAACGTCGAAGCCAGAAGCGCCCCCAGGGCGATCAGCGAAAACTCGGTGTCGACGCGACCGAAGTAGGCACGTTGGGCATCGAGAAGCCCGGAAAAGCACGTCATCAAAAGAAGCGCGAGGACTAGGATACTGACGAAGCTGCGTGCCACCGCGACGTCGATGTCGAGGAGGCGACGACGATGCAACGTGTATCCGGGGATCGCCGCCCAGATGACCATTGCCAACGAGCCGATCGGGTAGAGCGGGACGGCGGTTGTTGGATATGTCTGGATACCTGCTACCCCGAAATAGTCGTGAAAGCCCCCGGCTGACGCCAGCGCCACCGCGACTAGCAGATAGCGCGCCTGTGCGCGTCTGCGTCCGGAAGATGTACGCCCGATCTGGAAAAGAATCGCAATCAGGGTGGAGATTACGATCAAGGCGTACGCGATCAGCAGTCCGTGCCACTGGGCTCGGATCGCATACCACTGGACCAAAGAATCTGAGTAGTCGACGCGGCTGACGCCCTCGACGAGCAACCCGAGGTGGTTGGCAACCATCAAGCAGCCGGCCGCAAGATAGGCGGGTACAAGCTGCCGACGTCTGCCCACGTCGAATAGAACCACCACTAGGTGCAAGAACAACAGCGGGGCAAGAACGATTCCGTACTGGAGCAACCGCGCCCAGAAGAGCGCTCGCTCTTGGGTAATCTGATGAAAAAGGATGAAGCCGGCTAGGGTCCATGCCGATAGCGACAAACAAAAGGCGAAGTAGAGCTGATTCTCAGCACGTCGAAGTTGCCGGACAAGTACGGACGTCCCCAACGCGGCAACCACAACCGAAGCGGTCAGCGGCAGCAGCGCGAGAGGATTCACTTGCACACTACCGCGCATGCGCGAAACACCCGTCTCGCTGCAGCTAGAACAGACCGGTGCCGTTTGCACCGAAATAGGCGTACCGCCAAGCCGACCTCCACACCCACACCACCGACTCGCCTTCGAGCCGCAGCGATCACCGTAGCGTACAAAGCTGTACGCAGTCAATACGAACGATGCTTTATATTTTGCTTTTTCGCGATCCAGCGGCCGCTTTGACCGGAACAGTTACGTACGCAAGCGCAATTGCGAGAGCGAGAACCGCCTGCGCACGAGCGCGATCAGGACGAAGGCAGAGCCGAGCACGGTCAGCATCCGCCCGCCTCGATGAACCACGCGGTAGCGCTCGCGTTTGATGGATGACGCGGTGTACAACTCGTGGGCATCGGTGCGGCCTTCGAGGATCGACTGGGTGCCCCTAAACGGTTTCCGCACGTCGGGCCCAGCCTCGGCGAGGGCAGCCGCCATCCGATCACCGTACTGCTTGAGCTTGATCGAACCCATCGTCCAGTTGCCGATCCCGAGCGCCAGCATCAAGCAACCGGCCACCACCAGGGTAGGGGAGCCTGCGGCCGGCGCGGATCGGTTAGCACGCGGATCGGGGTAAGATGAGCGTGGCCGGGTCGCCAAGGTGCCTTGCCGTCTTGTCACCACGCCATGCTACATCAGACACATACCGAAGTCCGCGACTGGGGCACGCTCGGATACGAAGAATCCTGTCTCGGCCAAGAACGGATTTTTACAGACCGGGTTGCAGGCCGTGGTCCCGACGTAGTTGTTGCCGTGCGACATCCACCGACCATTACACTCGGGCGCCACGCGCCCGCCGAGGATGTCGTGGCCGACAGCGAGGTCCTGCGTGCATGCGGCATCGCTGTTTCGCGTAGCGACCGCGGCGGGCGCGCGACCTATCACGACGAGGGTCAGGCGGTTGTTTACCCCATAGTCGGCATCGCCGATCTCGGTCTCGGTGTGCGCGCCTGGGTGGGAATCCTCGAAGAAACGATCCAAGCTGTGCTCAGCGGCTACGGCATCGCCGCTCGCTGCCGAGGCGGCACCCCAGGCTTATGGACCGACCAAGGCAAGATCGCGTCGATAGGGTTGCGGATCCGTCACGGTGTCAGCACCCACGGGCTTTCCGTCAACGTCAACTTGGATGTCGGGGCCTTCAACTATATTGTCGCCTGCGGCGCTGCCGGGCAACCGGTCACGACGCTCGCCCTAGAGAGCGGAGACGACGTGCAGGTTTCCGAGGTATCTGATCGGCTTTGCCTCGAACTCAAACGCCGCATCGACGAACGCCGCCGCGCATGACTATGAGAAAGAGAGACCCTGAAGTTCTGATTCCGGCGATGCTTGACGGCGATCGTATCGCCCTCGCGCGATTGATTACCATGGTCGAGAACCGTACGGCCGCGACCGCGTCGATCATGTCGCGCGTGTATGCAAAGTGCGGACACGCACTCACCGTCGGCATCACCGGTCCGCCGGGCGCGGGCAAGTCGACAATCACGAGTTGCCTGATCCAGCATCTGCGCGATGACGGAAAATCAGTAGGCGTGGTTGCAATCGACCCCTCGAGCCCGTTCTCGGGCGGTTCGGTGCTCGGCGACCGGATCAGGATGCAAAAACACTTCCTCGACCCCGAGGTTTTCATTCGTTCGGTGTCTACGCGGGGGACCCATGGAGGATTGGCACGCTGCGGACGCGATGTCGCGAGGTTGTTCGACGCGTTCGGCAAGGACGTCGTCGTCATCGAAACCGTCGGCGTCGGTCAAACCGAACTCGACATCATGGAGGTCGCCGACACCGTCGCAGTCGTGTTAGTTCCCGAATCGGGCGACACAGTGCAAGTGATGAAAGCCGGTTTGCTCGAGATCGCCGATGTTTTCGTCGTCAACAAAGCCGACCGTGACGGCGCGCTGCGAATGCGCACGGAGCTCGAGATGATGCTCTCGTTGAAAACCAATACCGGTGAGGGTACATGGCGGGTGCCGGTCTTGATGTCGCAGGCCTCGAAGGCCGAAGGAACGATGGAGATCCTCGAGGCATGCTTAGCCCACGGCGAAGTCTGTCGCAGCGCCGAGGCCTCCGAGAACCGCGCGCGACGTTTGCGCGACGAAGTGCTCGAGATCTGTGAAGAGGAGATCATGCGGCGGCTACGCGCCGGCGCCGACAGCGGTGCAATCGCGGAGCTACTGAAAAGTGTCGGTAGCGGCGATGTCGATCCCTACCGTGGCGCACTCGATATCCTCGAGGATGCGGACTTACTCGCGAAAGCCTTACGGTGCAACGACGCGTAGCCGGAGCGGAACGGGCAAGCCCGGTGTAACTTGACATCCAAGCACGTGACCCGAATTCTCGACGCGAGTGCCGCGTGGATGCGGCACAGCTCAGGCGACGTAGCTCAGGTGGTTAGAGCGAGGGTCTCATAATCCCTAGGTCGGTGGTTCGAGTCCACCCGTCGCCACCATGTTCTTCTTTAAGAACAGAGTGGTGTGCCCTGGATTTCCCGGAGTCCGATTTTTGGAGTTTAGTGCTGCTGTCCACAGGAGGGCAGCATGTCGACTGGACGCCCGAGTATGGACGTCATGTCAATCCCCTACGGGGAGCCAAGGCGGTCGCATGTCCTTCGGGTCGATACCGGCGACGACCGTAGGCGCCTTCATCGCGTCGCGCCGGAAAGGCTCGCCGAGTTCCTGGTTGAGGATGACTTCGATGAACGTCGTCACACCGTTGCTCTGTTCCTTGCAGGCGACGCCCAGCGCCGCAGTCATCTCGGCCTGCGTCTTCACCACGACGCCCTTCAACCCGCAGCCTTCGGCGACCTTCGCGTAGCTCACCTGCGGATCGAGCTCGGTGCCCACGAAGTTGTCGTTGTACCAGAGCGTCGTGTTTCGCTTCTCGGCGCCCCACTGGTAGTTGCGGAAGACGATCATCGTGATCGGCGGCCATTCGTCACGCCCGATGGAGGTCATCTCGTTCATCGAGATCCCGAATGCGCCGTCGCCGGCGAAGCCGACCACGGGAACCTCGGGGCAGCCGATCTTGGCCCCGATGATCGACGGGAATCCGTATCCGCACGGGCCGAAGAGACCGGGTGCCAGATACTTGCGCCCCTCCTCGAAGGTCGGGTAGGCGTTGCCGATCGCGCAGTTGTTGCCGATATCCGACGAGATGATCGCGTCCTTCGGGAGCGCTTCCATGATCGCGCGCCACGCCTGACGCGCGGACATACGATCGGGGTCGCGATCGCGCGCGCGCTCGTTCCAGGTCGTGCCCGGATCGTCGTCCTCGTGGTCCATCTCGGCGAGCGTCGCCTGCCACCCGGCCCTGGTCGTGCGAACGAGATCCTCCCGGTCGCTCCGTCCCGGATCGCCCGCGCTGTCGCCGAGCTGCGCCAGGATTTGCTCGGCGACCTGGCGCGCGTCGCCCTCGATGCCGACGGCGACCCGCTTGGTGAGGCCAATGCGGTCGGCGTTGATGTCGACCTGGATGATCTTGGCCTCGGTCGGCCAGTAGTCGATGCCGTAGCACGGCAGTGTCGAAAAGGGATTCAGCCGGGTGCCGAGAGCGAGTACGACATCCGCCTTGGAGATCAATTCCATGGCCGCCTTCGATCCGTTGTAGCCGAGCGGACCGCACGAGAGCGAATGGCTCCCCGGGAAGGCGTCATTGTGTTGATAGTTGCAGCAGACCGGCGCGCTCAGCCGTTCGGCGAGCGCCTGAGAAGCCGGAATGCCGCCGCCGAGAATCACGCCGGCACCGTTCAGAATGACCGGGAACTCGGCCGCTGAGAGCAGAGCAGCGGCATCGGCGATCGCCTGCGCGCCACCCGCAGGTCGTTCGAAGCGCACGACCTGCGGCAACTCGATATCGATGATCTGCGTCCAGAAGTCGCGGGGCACGTTGATCTGAGCCGGAGCCGAGAGACGCCAGGCCTTGAGGATCACGCGGTTCAACACCTCTGCGATACGCGAGGGATTGCGAACCTCTTCCTGGTAACAGACCATGTCCCGGAAGGTCGCCAGCTGTTCCACTTCCTGGAATCCGCCCTGGCCGATTGTCTTGTTGGCTGCCTGCGGCGTGACCAACAGCATGGGTGTGTGGTTCCAGTAGGCCGTCTTGATTGGCGTAACGAAGTTGGTGATGCCGGGGCCGTTCTGGGCGATCGCCATGCCCATCTTCCCGCTCGCGCGCGTGTAGCCGTCGCAGATGAACCCGCCGTTGGTTTCGTGCGCGACGTCCCAGAACGTGATGCCCGCTTTGGGGAATAGATCGGAGATCGGCATGAACGCCGACCCGATGATGCCGAACGAGTGCTCGATCCCGTGCATCTGCAATACCTTCACGAAAGCCTCTTCCGTGGTCATCTTCATGGCTTCATCTCCTGATCGCGATTCATGGCGGTGTTGGACGGCCGCGGCAGACCGGCGTGACGAGCACGTCGATCGGACGCGCCGGGGAACCAGCCAGTATAGCCATCCGGGCTGGGCGGCTCCACAGGAGCGGCGACTGTGCCAGCCGGCAGGTCACGCGAGAACCCTCGCCGTCTCCCGCGCGATCAGGCGTTGCGGCTAGGGCTTACAAACGCCCATGCCGAAGTATTGCCCAACGTCCGAGAAGGTCTTTTACCAAAACTAGCGGCTTGGTGCACGCGCCGACGGGGTGGGGCGGTGCCTATCGACGGCTGAGCAGTGCCGTGCCCTGGCATCGAGAAGAGTCTCGTCTGGGAGTCCGAGAATATCCTTTGGCTCTGCGTCAGCGGGCCTATATCGGCGTGGTGTTTGTGGAAACCAGCCTCGAACGCGTGAACAGTAATCCGATACTCATCGACGTTCTTGCCGCGAAGCACTGACTCGTCTGGACGCACGCATGCTGGAGCAGAGGGCGGTGCGGCTCAGCCGCGCCGGCGGAGCTCTTCCATCAATGCAAACAGTTCGATCGTGTTGGCAGGCTCGTCGCTGCCGCTGTATTCACGGAAGAGGGTATCGACATTGATGGCAATCCGCTCTGAGTCGATCCAGCTATCAAAGTCGGTGATCGCGATGTCGAACGCGGCGTCTCTCACGGACATGCCGGCATCGAAACGCTTGCGTGCCTCGGCATCGATGTAGCGCAGGTAGTCCTGTACCCGTCGAACGCCGTTTGTATCCGTGATCGGGCCATGCCCGGGTACGATCACGTCCGCCTGCATGTCGATAATCCTGTCGCAGGCGCGTATCCAGTTGGCGACGGGGCCTGCCCACATCAACGGCGTGCCATCTATGAACAGGATGTCGCCCGTGAACACGGTCGCCTCGTCGGGGACATATACCAGCACGTCGCCACCGGTGTGTGCCGGGCCGACCTCGATCAGGTTGACCTTCTTGTTACCGACCGTGAGCGCCAGTTCGCCGCTGAATGTGCGGGTGGGCAGCTTCTCTGCCACATCGTTGAAATTGAACGGGCCGAAGACATCCAACACATACTCACCGGCAAGGCCCAGGTTGGGGGCGGCGGCCATGAATCCCTGCATGGCGTTGGCATCAAACGCTTCCATTTCACGCGCACTCGCATCCGATGCGATGATCTCGGCTTTGGTACAAAGGCCGTTGCCGTGTGTGTGATCGCCGTTGGCGTGCGTGTTCACGACGGTATCGATGGCCTCTGCACGGACGCCGGAAGCATCGGCCATCGCTGCCAGCATGTCCCGGGTCAGGCTGGCATCGAAGAGCGTGTCGACCAGCAGTGAGCGATCGCCATCGACAATGAGCCCGGCATTGGACCAACCCCATCCGCCATCCGGCTGCAGCCATGCGTAGATGCCGTTACCGGTTTCGTGCAAGCCCTTTTCATAGTTCCATCGACTCATGCTGTCTCTCCACTCAGATCCGGTAGATACGCGCCGCGGTGCCATAGAACATGGCGTCTTTCTCGCTCTCAGGGAATCCTGCCACGATCTTCTTGAGTGCGTTGTACAGCACCGCGTAGGACAGTGAGCGCTTGTCGACCGGAAAGGTCGATTCGAACATGCACCGATCGGGGCCGAAGCATTCGATTGTGTGCAGGTGGGGAAGGGCATTCAAGCGCCTCTCGCGAAGTATCGTGACAACAACCGATAAGATCATTTACGTAAACTGGCGGCTTGACGCACGTGCCGGCGGGGTGGGGTGGCTACGTATCGACGGTACAGCACAGCCATTTTCTCCCCGTCGAGCAGGCGAGCTACGAATCTGAGTCTCTCATCCCTGGGTTTACACTCTTTCCAAGGCATTCAGGGGCCTCCCCAAATGCGCTAATGTGTAAACCATGTCTCCGGTATAGTCCGTAAGGCATCTCTCGGGTACGACACCCCGTCACATGCACGTGCTCAGCGACCGGGGCGGATCCTCTCCTGCGAACGCCGCTAGGGCGTGTTGCGAGTGAGGAAATCGAGCAGCGGTGCGTACACGTTGTTGTGCGCGGGATCATCCGGTGCCGTGAGTACGTCAATGTGCGCATAGCCCTCGCTCAGATGTGCCTCGAAGCCTCCGTCCGGCCCACCATACACAGTCTGGACGTTCAGGGGATTAACGATGCGCGGCGTGCCGTTGCAGGTCGGCGCCGTGCATGGTCCGATCGCTTCTGCGAAGGCTTTGAACGAGCCGGGTGTCGGTGCAAGACCGTTTGTACCGCCGAACGCGATGACGGGGATATCGATGCCGCCGGCCTCGGTCAGGTTCTCAATGTCCGCGCGTCCGCGTCCCACCGATAGCGGAGTCGTGTCCATGCCGCCGAGTTCGGCGGTAACGCCCAGCCCCGAGGATGCGAAGTACCAATCTCCGAAGTTTGAAGCTTCGGCACGAATCAAACTGAACATTGTTTCGATCGGCGTAACCTCGATTTCCACGCCGGTAACGAGGTCGGGGATGAAGTAAGGGCCTCCATTGTCGGGCGTCGCCTGCGAAGGCATCGGATCGCTGACGCTGATCCATTCGCGCACGGGATCAAAGCCCGCTGCGCCCGCTACCAGGAAGTCGAATCCGGGGATCACCACGTTGTTGCCGTTGTTGGTAAAGCCCATCGACACACGGAAGGCCGGCTGCGGTGAAAAATCGTCGTCGAGGAAAAGGCCGAGAGCGGCTTCGGTCGTGGTCGGTGCGAGTGCCCCCAGCAGCCCGAGTCCCGACACCAGATCGACGGCGGCGCCGGAACCGAAGTCTTGCTGGACCAGCGTCTGGGAGTCGGGCGTCACGCGCCCCTGGATAGCGGTGATGTCGCCGGCCGCCTGAATCTGTGGGGTGACCGTGGAGAACGGTCCGACCGCGGCGCCCGTGTATGCCTCGACGGGCTCGACGCATTTGCTTGTCAGCGCCCCGGCGGTCGGTGCCACCGCGACGCAATCGGCATTGGTGACACACGGGGTGCCGTCGACACAGCTGGGAGCGCCGGTAAGGACGGCGTTGTAGAGACCGCCGTCGGCGCGCGCAATGACCAAGTCGAGTTCGTCGTCAGTCGGTGTAGCCGTGGCCGCAGAGCCGAACAGCGCGCCGCCTTCCATCAAAACCAAACCGGCCACCTTGCTGTGACCCGCAACGACACCGGCGCCGGTATCAAAGTCGGTCGATGCGTAGCGCGCGGTGAAGGTCGTTCCCAACGAGTGACCGCCAAGGAACACTGTTGGTGCACCCGGCAACGCGGTGGCGGCGTCGACGACTGCGTCGATGTCGCGCGCGAATACATTCGGCGTAAAGTTGGCGACGAAGGCAACGTCCGGGCCTGCGTGAAATACTCCGCGTCGTGACAGGCGCGGATCGAGGCTGAGGCCGATTTCACTGCCGAAGAACCAATCGAGCCCCAGTAACGGATCCTGTTCGGTTTCCGCCAGGATGACTCCCTCGAGGTCTTCGAGTTGGTTGGTGCGACGATCGAAGGCCCAGACCTCCAAGGCGAGCCCCGCTTCGCCGGCCGCTTTCTCGACCATCACTTCGGCGAAGTACTTGAAAGACTGTGCGCCGGCGGCGAATCCGGGAATCATCACGAGCACCGCGTCGGGATCACCGGCACCGGGTGCGAAATAACGCGTGTAAGTAGCGTTGTTCAGATCAAAGATCGTCGTCCCAAATCGGGTCTCGAGCGTGCTGCCCGGAGCCACCGCGTTTGTCGGCGTGCCGTCGGGGGTGTCGGCCGGCGCAGCGCCGCTGGCAATCGTAACCGTTTCGGAATCGGTCGGCCCGATCACGCAATCGTTGGTGCAGGTGTCGAGCGGGTCGCGGTCGCCGTCATCACAGCTTTCGCCGTCTTCGACGATACGGTTGCCGCAAAAAGGAAGGCAGACCTCATCCTCACCGGCCAAGACACCCGCATCTGAGAACAACGCGCAGCTTCGTGGCTGAACCGAACCGATCTCGCGCAACACGGAAACTTTCGAGCCTCCGGTCGCACATGTGCGGACATCTGCGGCGTTGGTTGCAGCGGGGCAGGTCTGCGCGAAACCGAGAGCTGATTGCAGATCGGCGAGTGCGACACCGCCGCAAGCCGCATCAATCGCCGTGTCGGTCTTGGCATCCTGGGCCGAGATCTTCGAGCTGAGCGCTGCACACTTCGCATCGGCTTTCGCGGCGCACGCAGCTGTGGTCGTCGCATCGGCCTCGCCACGTTCCTCTGCCACGGTGCAGGCGAAGAATCCGTCCGAGCAACCTAATAAACCCTTGGCCCGAGTTGCAGCTGACTTGGCGAGGTTCTTCGTTAGAGTTTTCTGGCAAACATTCAGCTCCTTGGCCGGTGCACCTGCGAGCGCGGGCGATGGTGCGCGGACCTCTAAGCAGGGAAAAGTACCCGCTGGAAGAGCGGCCTGAACTCCAGCCTCGGTGAGGACTTCGTATGCGCGCGGAATAACCTGCTCGAGGATTTCGTCACCGCGGCAAACTATCGCTGCCGTGATGCACGAGGCAAGAGCGTCTTCGCCGATGATCGACTCGGGCGGCGAGAAGGCTGCGCAAGACTGCTCGACGTCGCGGAATCCGAGGCCTGATACCCGCGCTCTGAACTGGGTCTGGCTTAAGGCCAGGCACTGCTTCTTGTTCGCAGCCTTGGTAATCTTGGCCGGAAGCTTATCGACAACCTTAGCTATCTTAGCGGTACATTTGAGGGTCGGCTTTGCGGCACAACCGGCGAAGCTCCCTCCGCCGGTTTCCTCGGCGATCTTACACTCGAGCAGGTCTCCGGCGCATGCGAGTTTCGACTTGAGCAGCGATTTAGCGAGTTTTTGCCCGCCCTTATTCAGGCCTTTTTGGCAAGCAGAGAAATCCTTCGCGACCGCCGAATGTCCAACGGTGGGCAAAGACGCCAGTCCGAAAGCCGCCGCCACCGTAGCTAGGAGTAATACTCGATTGTGTTCCATTCGCTCTCCGTGCGGCAAGCGCCGCGGATCCCATTGTAAACCTTGCCAGTCAACACACCGATGGTGTGTATGTCAACGCAGATTAACAACAGGTTTCACTGTGATGCCCGGGTCCGGGTCGCCTAGAAATTCGCTTTCACCCATGCGAGTCCACTATTCTCCACGCATATGGGCCCTTTCATTCGGACTTGACGCAGGCTAGCTATACGGAGCCGCACCGACCTGATGGCGCCCGACTGCGTATGCACTTTCGAACCAATACAGTAGCCCTAGTGCTCACCCTGTTGGGGGTAACTCCCTCGCCGGAGATCTACGCGCAAGCGCTTCCGAGTGGGGGGGATTTCAGCGTCAATGCCTACACCACGGGAGGCCAACAAAACCCTTCGGTCGCTCCCTTCGGGGCGGGCGGGTTCGTGGTCACCTGGGATTCGCAAGACGACGGCCAGACCGGTGCGGTTCAAGAAATTGCCGCCAGGGTATTCGAGCCCAGTGGTGCCGCGGTCGCTGAAGAGTTCATTGTCAACGAGTTCACTGTCGGTAACCAGAGTTTTCCTTCGGTAGCCGGATCGGCAACTGCGGGGTTTGTGGTTGCGTGGCAAAGTTTCGGTCAGGACGGTCCGCCCGACTCTTCCGCGATTGTGGCACGTCGCTTCGATGCCACCGGAGCGCTGTTGGGTAGCGAATTTGTCGTGAACGGCTACACGACCGGCCGCCAGGCACGCGCGGTGGTTCGTATGGCCCCTTCCGGTGAGTTCGTTGTCGTTTGGATCAGCGGTAGCTCTGGGGGAACACAAGACGGAGACCGAGAAGGAGTGTTCGGCCGCAAATACGATGCTCAAGGCTTGCCCGTCGGTAGCGAGTTCCAGGCCAACCAGTTCACAACCGGTTCGCAGGCGACTGCCGGTGTCGCCATGAATGAAGACGGCGCGTTCTTAGTGGCCTGGGAGAACGGGTTTCTCTCCGGGGGTGACGGCAGCGGTAGCGGAGTCTTCGCGCGCGCCTTTGGCACCAACGCCACACCAGCCGGAGACCAGTTCCGCGTGAACCTACTGACAGCCTCCGAGCAGCGCCGACCTTCTGTCGCGACGGCTGCGGACGGCAGCTTCCTGGTAACGTGGGAAAGCTTTGGGCAAGACGGCGACGGTGGTGGAATTGTTGCGCGCAAGTTCAGCGCCGCGGGAATGTCGGAAGGCACCGAGACTATTGTCAACGCGTTCACTACCGGCATGCAAGTCCTGCCGGTGGCATCGGCCTCCGGTCTCGGCGGCTTCACGGTTGTCTGGCAACAGGTTGATGACGGGCCGACCAGCGTACTGGTTGCACGCGATCTGGACGAAACGGGAACCCCGCAAGGTGGTGATTTCGCGGTCAGCTCGGGAACCGGCAACTACTTGTTCGGCCAATCGATCGCAGCGACCCAGGCGGGGTTCGTGATCGCCTGGCAAGAGGACGGCCGTGACGGTGACCAAGGTTCGATCATTGCTCGTCGTTTCGGCGATGGCGCAACCAATGTCCTTTGCGGCGACGCGAACGACGATGGGTTCATCACCGCGAGCGATGCGCTGTTCGCGCTGCAGTCGGCCGTCGGCGCTCAGCAATGCGCGTTATGCGTGTGCGATGTTTCCGGAGACGGGTATGTCCGCGCGGGCGATGCGCTTGTGCTACTGCGTGTTAGCGTCGGCCAACAGATCGCCATGAACTGTCCGCCCTGCGTCTGAACAACCCGTATGGGCAGTTTCGCTTGGCACGCGAACGGTTCTTCAGTTATCGACCGGCTGGTCGGCGTGGCTTCGCAGCTCTTCGATCGGTAGCCGGCCGGCAACCAACTGTTTCAAAGCATCGGCGGGTATGCTGAAACGCGCCTCGCCGTGTTGCAGGTGTCTATCGAGATCGGGCTTGTCGGTGTGGTTGAGCTGATAGCTCTGCATCGCGTACCCAATCACGAGATCCACCCCCGCCGGCTTGAGGTCGGTCGACACCAGGCGCGCGAGCGCCGGGGTTGCCACGTCTCGCCAAACAACGTCGCTGCGGCCCGCGGCGTTGGTGGTGTCGCTGTCGAAGATAATGCCGGTGTCGACGATGATTCGAAGAAACTCGGGGCCGGCTACGGGTGTAGGCCCGATCACGCTGACTTGCGTCGGCCCAAGTGCGCCGGCCGACAGCGCGGCCATGAGCAGCGAGGCCTGTAAGACGACAGCGTCGGCTCCGTGGGCACGGACGGTCTCCTGTAAGGAAGACGCCAGCCCCTGGGCAGCCCGTTGGCGCGCGTCAGCAACGGCTTCGGAAGAAGGCGGCTCAAACGAGGTATCAGCTGCCGCCGCTGGCGCCGCAAACGAGGCCGAGGCAACATGTGCTAGGGCGATGATGCCGAGAAGGAAACGGGATTTTTGCACGAGGTCATGATGGCACCGGCGTCGAGGATTGAAAAGAACGAATCGAAGTTGCTCTCCTGCCTGCGTGGCGGGTTGCGACGGGCCGATCTGGATGCCGACAGTGCTCTGATCGCGGCCGTCTCCGGCGGAGCCGATTCGACGGCGATGCTGGCGCTACTTGCATCGCTGCCCGCTGACGAGAGGCCGCGGCTATCGGTCGCCTATATCAACCACGGCATTGAGCCCGCACGCCACATCCGCGAGCATCAACACGTAGCCAGGCAGGCCGCGTCATGCGGCCTGCCGTTCGTTGCCATTGCGATTGAGAACGGCGGGCGTCACGACGAAGCGACACTGCGAAGAGCGCGCTACCAAGCACTGGAGGATCACGCACGCACAAGCGGAGCAACCGCCATTGCGACCGCGCACACACGTGAAGACCAAATCGAAACTATGCTCGGCCGGTTTATCCGCGGCGCCGGTAGACGTGGCTTGGCGGGCATCGCCGATACGCGCGGATCCTGGGTCAGGCCTTTACTCGACGCCGGCAGAGAAGATCTGCGTAACTACTTGCGCGCGCGCGACATCGCGTGGTGTGATGATCCCGGCAACGACGACAAGCGCTACACCCGTAACCGTATTCGTCATGTGCTTCTTCCGAAGCTGCACGAAGAAGCCGGGGACGTCGGTTTCGCACGTATCGTGCGCGGCGCGCGCAGACTGCGCGAAGAGGAATCCTTCCTCGAACGCGAAGCGGCGCGATACCGCGCGTTTGTAGAACGCGACAGACACCTCGACCTTGTCGCCCTCGCGGAGGTTCCCGATGCGCTCAAACCGCGTCTGCTGCGCAGCTGGCTCACTGATTCCGGCGTTCACGGTCCGGTAGAGCTCGATCACCTTGAAGCCGTCGAAGTATTGCTTGGAGCCGCGGGCGGTAGTTCGCGGGTCGATCTACCGGGTTTAGTCGTCACCCGCGAGTACGAATCTCTGCGTGCAGATATCCGTTGGGAACCTGCCGCTGCGCCCGCTTACGCCCTCACACTGGATGAACCGCTGCGTCGTTTGCCGTGTGTTGTGCGCGCGCCTGGGGGTGAATGGGAGTTGTCATTGGGCACGGCCGATAACACTGCGATGGCTTGTCACCGAGCCCCCTACTTCGAAGAAGTGGACATTCCTGCACGTCTATTGGCTCGAGATCCAGTCCTCCGGCCGATCGCAAGCGGCGACCGGACGGGGCGTGTACGGGGGCGCATGGGGTCCCGCAAACTTCACGATCTTCTCGTTGATGCGCGGATTCCCGGCCGTATGCGACGAATTTGGCCTGTGCTTACCTGTGAACGTCGTATTGTATGGGTGCCAGGTTTGGGGGCTGAGCCGCTCGCCGACCCGAGCACACTCGGTGACCGGAACATCCGCGTGTGTTGGCGTATGCACCTTCGCTAGATCGCACTGTTGCCGGTCCGCATCGCCCGTGTTAGGAAACGCAGTGGAGTAGCCAACCGCGCTGGTGCTTTGTGAGCGCAAAGTCGGCCGGCAGTCAGCCAATATACGTATGAACCAACTCTCGCGTAATCTTGCCCTTTGGCTGGTGCTCGGCCTCATGGTGCTGCTGCTCTTCAACATATTCCAGGGCCAGCAGACCAAAGACGAAGAAC
Source organism: Deltaproteobacteria bacterium (assembly GCA_029262415.1). Classification (GTDB taxonomy): domain Bacteria; phylum Desulfobacterota; class Binatia; order UBA1149; family JAJCZL01; genus JAJCZL01. Next base: position 27,013 of record JAJCZL010000001.1, read on the forward strand.
TCGGCTACAGCGACCTGATCAGCGCCGTCGGCGAAGGCCGCGTCGATGAGGTCACGATCCAGGGCAACATTATCCAGGGGACGCTCGACGGTCAGAAGCGGTTCCGCAGTTACGGGCCGCAAGAGGACGCGATCAAGCGATTCCTCGACACCGCGACGCCGGTCACCGTCAAACCTGAGCTGAACGATCCCTGGTATGTGGTCCTGCTGGTACAGTGGTTTCCGATGCTGCTTTTGGTTGGTGTCTGGATTTTCTTCATGCGCCAAATGCAGATGGGCGGCGGCAAAGCGATGGCGTTCGGCAAGAGCAAGGCCAAACTGCTCAACGAGAACCAGCATAAGGTTACCTTCAACGACGTTGCCGGAATCGACGAAGCCAAAGACGAGCTCGAAGAGATCATCGCGTTCCTGCGCGACCCAAAAAAGTTCACGCGCCTCGGTGGCCGAATCCCCAAGGGCGTCATCCTGGTGGGCCCTCCGGGAACCGGCAAGACACTACTGGCCCGTGCGGTGGCCGGAGAGGCCGGCGTACCCTTCTTCTCCATCTCGGGATCAGACTTTGTGGAGATGTTCGTCGGCGTAGGTGCTTCACGCGTGCGCGATCTCTTCGTGCAGGGCAAGAAGAACGCTCCGTGCATCATCTTCATCGACGAAATCGATGCGGTCGGGCGTCATCGCGGAGCCGGACTCGGCGGTGGGCACGACGAACGCGAACAAACGCTTAACCAATTGCTGGTCGAGATGGACGGCTTTGAATCCAACGAGGGCGTTATCCTGGTTGCCGCGACAAACCGGCCCGACGTGCTCGATCCGGCGCTGATGCGCCCGGGCCGTTTCGACCGCCGCATCATCGTTCCACGGCCCGATGTACGCGGCCGCGAAGGCATCTTGAAGGTGCATGTTCGCAAGGTCCCCCTCGGTGATGATGTCGATATGTCGGTGTTGGCTAAGTCGACACCCGGGTTTTCCGGCGCAGACCTTGAGAACCTCGTCAACGAGGCCGCTCTGGAAGCCGCGCGGCTCGGCCAAGACAAGGTGACGCAGAGCAACTTCGACTTGGCCAAAGACAAGGTTCTTATGGGCAGCGAACGCCGTTCGCTGGTGCTCAGTGATGACGAGCGTCGCAACACCGCATACCATGAGTCCGGACACGCGCTGGTTGCGAAGATGCTCCCCGGAGCAGACCCGGTCCACAAGGTCACGATCATTCCGCGCGGGATGGCGCTTGGTGTCACGCAGCAACTCCCAGAAGAGGACCGTCACAGCTACAGCAAGCGGTTTCTTCTTGACAACCTCGCTATTCTGTTTGGCGGGCGGGTGGCTGAAGAGCTGATCATCGAAGACATCACGACCGGGGCGGGCAACGACATCGAGAAGGCCACCGAGCTTGCACGCAAGATGGTGTGTGAGTGGGGCATGAGCGATGCGATGGGGCCGATCGCCTACGGCAAGCCGGACTCGGAAGTCTTCCTCGGAATGGACCTTCAGTCGCAGCGCGAGTACTCGGAGGAGACCGCCCACTCGATCGACAAGGAAATCAAGAGCATACTCGGCGACGCTTACGAGAGAGCCAAGGATATCCTCAAGGGGAACCTGCACATCCTGCACTCGATGGCCGCAGCGCTTCTGGAGCGTGAGGTGCTCGACGGTAACGAGATCGAGGAGATCATCCAGGCCAACGGCGGGAGAACTCCGGACCAGGGCCTGGAGCCCAGCCCCGCCTGAATGCCGCGCAGCAGCCCGATGGCCGGGCCGAGGGAACCGTAGTGAGCAACGCAGGGCGCAAGCTTTTCGGCACCGATGGGATTCGCGGTGTCGCCAATATCGAACCGATGACGCCGGAAACGATCCTGCGACTCGGCCGCGCGGTTGGGCGCTACTTTCAGACCTCCGGCGACCGACGTCACAAAATCGTAATTGGCAAAGATACGCGGATATCCGGGTACATGATCGAGACCGCCTTGTCTTCAGGCCTGTGTTCGATGGGCGTGGATGTCATGTTGGTCGGTCCACTGCCGACTCCCGGCATCGCGTTTCTAACCCGCAGCCTGCGCGCCGACGCAGGCGTGGTGATCTCGGCTTCGCACAATCCCTTCGAAGACAACGGAATCAAGTTCTTCGGTCCCGACGGCTTCAAGCTCGCCGATGCCGCGGAACGCGAGATCGAAGCCTTGATGGATGGCAACGAGATCGACCGGGTGCGGCCGACTGCGGGCGGCATTGGCAAGAACTATCGCATCGAAGACGCGACCGGTCGTTACAATGTGTTTTTGAAGAACGTAGTACCCAAAGAGCTGACACTTGACGGCCTCCGGATTGTCGTCGATTGCGCGAACGGCGCCGCTTACCGGGTCGCACCCGCCGTCCTCTCAGAGCTCGGCGCGGAGGTCATCAGCATCGGGGTGTCTCCCGACGGGTTCAATATCAACGAAGAGTGTGGTGCCACCGATACCGCGGCGCTGCGCGAACGTGTGGTACGCGAGGGTGCACATATAGGCCTCGGCCTCGACGGCGATGCCGATCGCGCGATCCTGGTCGATGAATTGGGCGAAGAGATCGACGGTGACCACATGATGGGCATCCTGGCCTGTACAATGTCCGAGCGTGGACAACTCAACCACAACACGGTTGTTGGCACCGTGATGTCGAACTTAGGGCTCGAGATTGCGCTCAAAGAAAAGGGCATCACACTCAAGCGCGCCGCAGTGGGCGACCGCTACGTCGTCGAGATGATGCGCCAAGGCGGCTACAATCTTGGCGGCGAGCAAAGCGGACATATCATCTGTCTCGACCACGCGACCACCGGCGATGGTATGACCACGGGGCTCGCAATCCTCAGTATCATCCAGGAGGTCAAGCGCCCGCTGTCGGAGCTGAAGACGGTCATCCGTAAATTCCCGCAAACGCTCATCAGCCTTCGTGTCAAAGAGAAGCCCGAGTTTAGTTCGGTCAGCCAAATCGCCAATGCAATCAGCGATGCCGAGGGAGTGCTTGGTGAACGTGGTCGCGTACTGGTGCGATACTCCGGAACCGAGCCCGTCGCGCGCGTAATGGTTGAAGGTGAGGCCGCCGACGTGGTAGCCGAGCAAGCCGACCATATCGCCGCCGCAATTGAAGCCCACATTGGCTGAGTTTGCCCGCGATCGCGCCGGGGTCCGCCTGGGCGTTAACATCGACCACGTCGCCACGCTGCGCCAGGCACGGCGCACGACCTATCCTGATCCGGTCGAGGCGGCGCTTGCGGCTGAGCGCGGGGGGGCCCAGGGCATTACGGTTCACCTTCGCGAAGACCGCCGCCACATCCAAGACCACGATGTCGAACGGATCCACCGCGGGATCGCGACCAGGCTCAACCTCGAGATGGCCGCAACCGAAGAGATGACCGCTTTCGTCTTGCGGCTCAGACCGCCGGCGGTGTGCATCGTCCCGGAAAACCGCGAGGAACTCACCACCGAAGGTGGCCTTGCGGTCGCCGGCCACGAGATGGCTCTCGGTCCGATCTGCAAACGCCTCGCTGAAGCCGGTGTTGAGGTCAGTCTGTTCATCGATCCGGAGCCGAGCGAACTCGATGCAGCGGCCTCTCTCGGGGTGCCGGTGGTCGAATTGCACACCGGCGCATACGCAGGAGCGGCGGGCTCTGAGGCCAAAGCTGAAGAACTCGAGCGGATCCGTACTGCAGCCGTGCACGGTAGTGGCGTTGGGCTGCAGATCAACGGGGGCCACGGCCTCACCATCGACAATGTCGGGCCGATCGCTGCACTCCCCGGAATGGTCGAACTCAACATCGGCCACAGCATCGTCTCGCGTGCCGTCTTTGTGGGCATGGAAGCGGCCGTACGCGAAATGTTAATTGCTTGCCGCACCGAGACTTCTTGAAAAAACCAGGCTAGCCTTACGCACGGTGTTCGGCGACAATTTCACCCCTGTATTCGGCCGTGAGGAGATGCGCACGCTCGATCGCGTATCGATCGAGCGCGGCACACCATCTATCGAATTGATGGAGCGCGCGGGCAGGGCAGTAACCGACTGCATCCTCGCGTACGAGCCGCTCCGGGCACGCAAACCTTCGGGTATCCCCTTTCGAGTTCTGATAGCCGCCGGCCCTGGAAACAACGGCGGCGACGGCTACGTGATCGCTCGACTTCTCGAGCAGAGCGGTGCCCGCGCGGTGGTGGCGCAAGTTCTTGCGCAGCCACATGAGGACTCCGACTGCGCCAAGGTTGCGGCTCGCTGGAGAGAACAGGGCGGCGAGGTGCTGGCGCCCGCAAACGCCGCCGAGGCGATACGCAGCGCCCGTAGCGAAGGTTTTCATGCGATCGTCGATGCAGTATTCGGGACCGGTCTTGACCGTAGCGTCGAGGGTGAAGCGGCGCAAATCCTGCGTGTTATCGCTGAGGCAAGACTTCCTGTTGCCGCCGTCGATATTCCCTCGGGTCTGTGTGCGGATACCGGCGTGGTGCTCGGGGTATGCGTTCCGGCGGTGCTCTGCGTTGCCATCGGCGGCGCCAAGCCTGGGTTATTTCTCGACCAGGCTCCGGACTTTACCGGCCGTGTTCGCGTTGTCGACATAGGCCTACTCAACGCAGAAGAGGCCGGCGTCCGTGATGTCGGACAGGTGATCGACGGTACTACCTGCGCTGCGTGGCTTAAGCCACGCAGCGGCACGACGCACAAAGGGAGTCTCGGGCGTGTTCTCATAATCGGCGGTTCGCTAGGTCGAATCGGCGCGCCGCTCTTGGCGGCGCGTGGCGCGTTACGTGCGGGCGCGGGATTGGTGACCATCGGCGTGCCGGCCACGCTCGCGCTGCAGACCGACACGGCGATGCACGAAACGATGACGTTTGCGCTTCCCGACAACGGCCAAGGTGCACTGGCGGAAAAAGCTTGGCAGGTCCTGGCCGAACCGCTTCGAGCATTCGACTGTATCGCCGTCGGACCGGGGCTCGGTACCGGTATCGGGGTGCGTGATTTCGTCATTGAATTGGTGCGTAATTTTCCGGGTCGGCTGATCGTTGACGCCGATGCATTGAATGAGCTCGCGGCGAGCCGCTTGGACCTCGCGGTTATGTTCACGAAACGGCGGCGTGTCGGGCACGGCGCGGCAATCTTTACTCCTCACCCCGGAGAAGCCGGACGCATGCTCGCGATTGATTCCGCGGCGGTTCAAGACGACCGCCTCGGGGTTGTTGAAGATCTTACCCACGGCAGCCCCTCGACGATTGTTCTCAAGGGGGCCGCGACCATCATCGGCTCAGGCAAACGGATCGGCTTTAACACCTCGGGCAACCCCGGCTTGGCAAGCGCCGGTATGGGCGACGTGCTCGCCGGCGTATGCGCGGCAATTACAATGCACGAGGACGACCCGTTCCGTGCAGCGGCACTTGCCGTCCACGCCCACGGACTGGCCGGCGATATTCTTGCCGCCGAACTCGGAGGCCCGGGCTTTCTCGCCTCCGAGGTTGCCGATACGATTCCCCGCGCGCTGGCGGCGTTGCTTGGCGACCGCTACGCTTCAGTGCCGTGAAGCCGGCGACCCGAGTCGTTGTCGCTACGTCGGGCGATGCACACACCGAGTACGTCGCAGAGACCCTCGCTGCATCGCTCGTCGGTTCGGTCTGCATCGCCCTCGACGGGAGTCTGGGTGCCGGAAAAACTTGCTTCGTGCGCGGCCTTGCGAAGGGCCTGGGCATCGAACCTACGCAGGTCTGCAGTCCTTCTTTCGTCTACCTCGTCGAGTACGAAGGTGGGCGCACGCCGCTGGTACACGCCGACCTCTACCGGCTCAGCGAGACTCCCGAAACCGAGGCAGCTGCGGTTTTCGCAAGCATAGGTCTGACGGCCGCACTGGCCGGACCCGGCATTACGGCCGTCGAATGGTGGAAGCACTACGTAGGTCCGACGCCGCAACGGCTTGTGAATGTTGAGTTTTCGATTGAATCCGCAGAGGATAGGCGGATTGATTTCCGCTTCTCCGGCGCAGATTTAGAACACTGCGCCGATGTCCTGCGGCGGCTGGACCTTGCAGGTACGCGTGAGCCGTAGGTGTAGCCGATAACCGGACGGTCCTGGCAACAAGGTCGATCGGCGCGGTGCAGTGAGCGACATGGCCAGAACGACAACAAGACAGGCAGGCGCGCCAGGTTCGTACCAACGGGTCGTGCAAAAGTATGGTGGCACCTCGGTTGCTGATCCAGACCGCTTCCGCGCGGTCGCGGAGCGCATAAAAAGAGCCCGCGAAACCTACAGCGAGCTTGCAGTCGTGGTTTCTGCGATGTCGGGCGAGACCAATCGGTTACTCGGCTTGGCCGGAGAGTTGTCGGCCAACCCGCCGCGGCGTGAACTCGATGTGCTGCTCGCCAGTGGTGAGCAAGTCTCGGTCGCGCTCCTCACCATCGCGCTTGCCGATATCGGCGTGTCCGCGGTGAGCTTGCTCGGCGACCAGGTACGTATCACCACCGACTCCTCGTTCGGACGTGCGCGCATTCAATCAATCGACGTAAGTCGTGTCGAAGAAGTCTTCGCCGAGGGGGCGGTTGCCGTGGTCGCTGGTTTTCAGGGCGTTGATGCACGCCACAACATCACTACGCTAGGTCGCGGTGGTTCCGATACCAGTGCCGTCGCTCTCGCGGCGGCGCTGAACGCCGACGTATGCGAAATCTACACCGATGTGTCCGGGGTCTTCACTACCGATCCACGGGTATGCCCCGATGCGGTCAAGCTCGACCGAATCTCCTATGACGAGATGCTCGAACTTGCGGGTGTCGGCGCTAAAGTTTTGCAGATTCGCTCGGTCGAGTGCGCCAGTCGGTACAAGGTTCGAGTCTTGGTACGGTCGAGCTTCAGCGACGAAGAGGGGACCTACGTCGTTCCCGAGGAACAGATCATGGAAGAAGTTCTTGTCTCAGGCGTCGCCTTTGAGCGTGACGAAGCGAAGGTGACCGTTCACGGGTTGCCCGACTCGCCAGGACTCGCTGCCTCGGTTTTCGGACCGCTAGCCGATGCGGGCTTGGTCATCGACATGATTGTTCAGACCGCTACTGTCGGCGAAGACCGCCGTACCGACATCACGTTTACAGTCGGCAGCAAAGATCTCAACGAAGCCGTCAGTATCATCAATGTTGTGGCCGACCGCGTCGGCGCCCTAGGGGTCATGCAAAGCGGACGCGTCGCGAAAGTCTCGGTGGTGGGACTCGGGATGCGCAACCACGCCGGCGTTGCCGCGCGGATGTTCCAGGTGCTCGCCGATGAGGGTATCAACATCCAGATGATCTCCACCTCGGAGATCAAGATCTCGGTAATCGTCGATGGCGAATTGGTCGATAAAGCCGTCAAGGCTCTTCACGCTGCGTTCATCTCTGCAGAAACCGGTGCGGCCGCGGAGGTGCAATGAGTGCTGTGGCCAAAGCGCGGCGGATCGATATCTACGACACCAGCCTGCGCGACGGGAGCCAAGGCGAAAGCGTCAGCTTCACTGTCGCCGACAAGTTAACAATCGCTCAAAAGCTCGACGAAATAGGCGTCCGTTTCATCGAAGGTGGTTGGCCCGGCTCAAACCCGCGCGATGCCGAGTTCTTCAAGAAAGTGCGATCGCTAAAGCTGAAGAACGCGCGGATAGCGGCGTTCGGTTCGACCATGCGGCCGGGAAAGCACGTCGCGGAAGATGCCAATGTCAAAGCGCTGCTCGCTGCCGAGACACCGGTAGTGACTATCGTAGCGAAAACCTGGGACATGACGGTCCGCGAGGATCTACGCATCAGCCTGGATGTGAACCGCGGGTTGATCGCCGACACCATCGCCTACTTTGCCGAACGCGTCGAGTCCGTGATTCTCGACGCGGAGCATTACTTCGACGCTTATCGCGCCAACCCCGAATATGCATTGGCGTGTTTGCAGTCGGCCAGCGACGCCGGAGCCTCGGTGCTTTGCCTGTGTGACACACGCGGGGGAGCGATGCCGTTTGAGGTTGAGGAGGCGGTAACTGCCGCGGGTAAGCTCGGCATCGATCTCGGAATCCACTGTCACAACGATTCCGGGCTCGCTGTCGCCAATTCGCTGCGTGCCGTCGGTGCCGGCGCCGTACAGGTGCAAGGCACCATCAACGGAATCGGTGAGCGTTGTGGTAATGCTAACCTGTGCACCGTCCTGCCGAACCTCCAGATCAAGATGGGGTACCGCTGCGTTACCGCCAAGCAACTCACGAAGCTTGGCGAGCTATCGCGTCTGGTCTACGAGCTCGCCAACCTGGAGCCCATCAAGAGTTCGCCGTACGTCGGTCGTTCAGCCTTCGCGCATAAGGGTGGGTTGCACGTATCGGCAGTGCGCAAGAACCGCGAGACCTACGAACACATCGATCCGGCACTGGTCGGCAACGAACAACGCGTGCTGGTTTCAGACCTCTCGGGCAAAAGCAACGTCGAGTACAAGGCCAAGCAATTCGGTATCGATATCGACGGGCGTGCCGACGAGCTCAAGCATCTGCTCGGTGAACTCAAAGAACTGGAAAATACGGGTTTTCAGTTCGAAGGTGCGGAAGCTTCGTTCGAACTGCTCATGCACAAAAGCCTGCGCAACAAGTTCGCGTTCTTCAAACTCAAGGGCTTTCGGGTGATCGACGAGAAACGCGTCGAGACCGAACCATCGGTCTCCGAGGCAACGGTGATGATCGAAGGCCCCGATGGGACAATTGAACACACCGCTGCGACCGGTAACGGCCCGGTACACGCGCTCGACCTCGCGTTACGCAAAGCTCTGGTTAAGTTCTACCCGCAGATTCAGGACGTTGTTCTTCACGACTACAAAGTTCGCGTGCTTGCCGGTAGCGACGGCACCGGTTCGTTGGTTCGAGTGCTGATCGAATCCGGTGACACCGAATCGCGTTGGGGAACCGTCGGGGTATCGCACAACCTGGTTGAGGCCAGTTGGCAGGCACTGGTGGACTCGCTTGTGTACAAACTCCACAAAGACGGCGTACTACCAGCCAAGCGCGCGGCGGTGTGAGCGCGAAGACCCCTTGCTACCTTGACCACAACGCCTCGGCACCGGTCCGCCCTGAGGTTCTTGAGGCGGTGCGCGAGGCACTCGAAGCATCCGTCGGTAATCCCTCGAGCATGCACCTCGAAGGCCGCCGCAGTGCGGCCATGATCGACGATGCGCGGCGCCGTATCGGCGCCGCGCTCGGCATCGACAGGCGACGGATAGTCTTCACCTCGGGTGCAACTGAATCCAACAACTTGGCGTTGCGCGGCGCAGTCGCCAAACGCCCGGCGCTGCGCGTGATTACCTCGGCGGCCGAGCATGTCTCGACGCTGGCAACGGTCAGGGATCTGGCCGCACACGGCACCGATACCGTGGTGTTACCTGTTGACGCCGCCGGTTCACCGTCCGGCCGCGAACTCATGAGAGCGGCGGCTGAACGCTTCTCGCTGGTAAGCCTCGGCTGGGCCGGCGGCGAGACCGGCCATGTTCTAGACGCTGCGGCTTTGCTCAAGCAACTCGCACGCTCAGCGATCGTCCATCTGGACGCCGCGCAGATTTTCGGACGGCTACCTTTGCGGATTCCAGAAGGGGTCGACATGCTCTCGCTATCCGCGCACAAGATCGGCGGGCCTGCCGGTGTCGGGCTTCTCGTCGCACCGGCCGAAGAACTCCATCCGCTGATTACCGGCGGGCCCCACGAACGCGGCCTACGCGCGGGGACTGAGAACGTTGCGGGCATCGTCGGCATGGCGGTGGCGGTAACGGCCGCAACCGAGACTGCGGCCTCAGAGGCCGTCCGGCTGAGTGCCCTTCGCGAGCAGATCTGGGAGAAGATCGCGGCCGCATTGCCTGATGTATTGCGTATTACGCCACACAACGGCCTACCCAATACCCTAACCATGGCGGTAACCGGAATCGGCTCGGATGTGCTGATCGCCGGGCTCGACCTAGAAGGTTTTTGTGTGTCCAGCGGATCGGCTTGTGCGGCTGGTTCACCTGAACGCTCTCCCGTGATCGAAGCTATCGGTACCCCCGAGCGCTACCGCGACGGCGTAGTGCGGGTAAGCATGGGATGGTCGACCGAAGCGGCCGATGTAGAGGCGTTCCCACAGGCGTTTGAGCGTGTCGTGCGCCGTGCCAAGCTGGCGGCATGAGCGGTCTGAGTGAAACCGGCCTCAGTGAGGCGCGTAGCATCGCTACGACGCCTCGTGAACTGGTGGCGTCCGGCCCTCGGCCCCGCGACCGCGTTGTTGTCGCGATGAGCGGCGGCGTGGATAGCTCGGTCGCGGCCGCACTATTGGTCGCGCAGGGCTGCGAAGTCGTCGGCATCTCGCTGCGGCTCGCCGACCACCGCGAACGCAGCGACTCGAGCGGCTGCTGCAGTCTCGACGATTTCCGCGATGCCGCCCGCGTGGCTGGAGCACTCGGCGTCCCTCACTACGTCTTCGATATGCGACGCGAATTCGAGGACGCGGTCATCAAGCCTTTCGCGTCCGAATATCTGGCAGGACGCACTCCGAGCCCATGCATCATTTGTAATCGTGAGATCAAGTTCAGCCTGCTGCACGAGAAAGCGCGCGAGCTCGGCGCGAAATATATCGCGACCGGTCACTACGCGCGGCGCGAATACGACGGCGCCCGCTTCCGGCTGCGTACGGGTCTGGACGGCAGCAAAGACCAGAGTTACTTCCTGTTCGAACTCGGCCAGGACGAGCTCTCCGAAACACTGTTTCCAATCGGAGAACTCGACAAAAGCGAGGTCAGGCGTTTAGCAGGCGAACTCGGGCTCGACGTTGCATCCAAACCCGACTCACAAGAAATCTGTTTTGTAGCCGACGGCCGATACGCGGAGTTCGTTGAGAAGATCGCGGCCGAGCGTACTCGGCCGGGTCGTATCGTCGACCAAGACGGTAAGCAGATCGGTTCACACGATGGCGTACATCGCTACACCGTCGGCCAACGCAGAGGCCTCGGTGTCGCGGCCGCGGAACCTTTGTACGTATCAGAACTGCGCGCCGATGCGGCAGAAGTCGTCGCGGTGCCACGCGACCGCCTCGGCCGAATAGGATTGGTCGCGCACGATGTCAGTTGGACATCCGGCGAGCAGCCGGCTCAGGGCAACCGTTGCGCTGTACGAATCAGGCACCGCCACAGTCCGGTCGGCTGCACACTTGAGCGCGTCGCAGGCGACCGTGCCGTGGTGTTCTTTGACAATCCTCAAGAGGGTGTTTCGCCGGGCCAAGCCGCGGTGTTCTACGACGGCGACGAAGTCGTGGGTGGCGGTTGGATCGCGGCCTCGATCGAGGACGGTACGTGCGCGTAGCGATGGCGACCCTCGGTTGTAAGGTCAACCAATACGACACTGCGGTGTTCGAACGCTTGTTCAACCAGCGCGGCTGGCGGCGGGTAGGTTTCGAGGAAAAAGCCGATACGTACGTCATCAATTCGTGCACAGTCACCGATCGTGCCGACTCCGACGCTCGCAAATTGGCGCGTAAGGCGCGTCGTACCAACCCCAACGCACGAATCGTGATGACCGGCTGCTACGCGCAGACCAGTCCCGACGAGGTGGCAGCGCTCGACTACGTCGACTACGTAGTGGGATTGGGACGGGTGCCCGACCTTCTCGCCGCGGTCGAAGGCAAACTCGCGCAACGGGCGGTGGTTTCGGATCTGCGCAAGGCCGCGACGGTTGCTACCACAGGGATCACGAGTTTCTCGGGACGCACGCGCGCTTTCGTGAAAGTGCAAGAAGGTTGCGATCTGTTTTGCACGTTTTGCATCATTCCGGTCGCACGCGGGCGCAGCCGCAGCGTTGCTCCGCGCGCCGTGGTCGATGAGATTGAACTCCTGGCCGCACGTGGCTACAAAGAAGTGGTTCTGACCGGGATCCACCTGGGTGGATACGGAGCCGATCTCGAGCCCGAGTGCGACCTTGCCTTTCTCCTTGAGACGATCGCCGAGCGCCGCCCCGGTCTGCGCGTGCGTATCAGTTCTATAGACCCACCGGAGATCACCGAACGCTTGGTCGACGTCGTTACTTCTTCGCGACTGTTTTGCCGTCACTTCCATGTGCCGCTGCAAGCGTGCGAGGACGATGTTTTGGCGCGCATGAAGCGTCAGTACACGCGCGCGCAAGCTGCCGATATTCTGAAAATGCTCGTTGAACGCATCCCCGGTGTCTGCGTCGGGACGGATATGATCACTGGATTTCCCGGCGAGACTGCCGAGCAATTCGCAGACGGATTGAAATTCGCCGAGTCCTTGCCCCTCGACTATCTGCACGTGTTCCCGTATTCGAAACGCTCATCGACCTCGGCCGCCAAGCGCTGGCAAGAGCTTGCCGACGACGTCGTCCATGGGCGTGCCCGCCGCATGCGTGAACTCGACGGTGATCTTCGTCGGCGCTTTCTGCAGCGCAACGCAGGAACCAATGGAGAGGCTTTGTTCGAAACTGCGCGCGACGGAGAAACCGGGCTACTCAAGGGATATACGGACAACTACGTTCCGGTGTTGTGCGCTGGAGGAGACCCCTTGCGCAACACCCTGGCACCGGTCTTCTTAGAAAAGGTACGCGGAAAACGAGTGCAGGCGGTCGCGTTACACGCCGCCTGAGCAAGCAACGTGGCCGACGTGCAAACCAATACGACGCGTAGAGACGCGCTCGAATCCGCAATCGGACATTCTTTTTCGCAACCTGAATTGCTCGACCTAGCGCTTATCCACCGCTCGTATGCCGCCGAAGAGGGCACCAGTGATAACGAGCGCCTCGAATTCCTCGGCGATGCGGTGCTGGATGTCGCTGTTTCCGAGATGCTGATGGATCGCGATGCCGATATGGACGAAGGAGAACTCAGCCGCAGCCGCGCCGCCTTGGTCAGCGAAGACGCGCTTGCCGGTGTGGCGTGCAAACTGGGTCTTGACCTTGCGATCAAGCTCGGCAAAGGCGAAGAAAGCAGCCAAGGCCGGACAAAACCACGCCTCCTCGCCTCCGTCTACGAGGCCGTCATCGGGGCTGTATTCCGCGACGGCGGTTACCTTGAAGCACGGTCTTGCATCCAACTTCACCTGGCCGACTCCATCGCCGGAGCAGCGGAGGCTTTGCGCGACCACAAAACCAAACTTCAGGAACTCACCCAGCAGCGCTCCAAGGTCATACCGTCATACGAAATCACCGGCGTTGAGGGGCCGGAGCATGAGCCGATTTATCACGTGCGTGTTCTTGTCGAAGGCAAAGTCTTGGGCGATGGCAGAGGCAGTAGCCGCAAGAGTGCCGAGCAGGCCGCGGCCGAGCGCGCGCTGGCCGTGTTGAGAGGGCTGAGAGAATAGGGGAATGAACGACCAAGAAGACGAGAACGGCGGCGGCGACGCAGAGGTATTCAACGAACCGCCGGGAGGGCGAGCCGGGTTTATTGCTCTCGTCGGCGCGCCCAACGCCGGTAAATCGACGCTGCTCAACGCCGTTCTCGGAATCAAGATCAGCATCACCGCGCCGCGGCCGCAGACCACGCGTAATCGTATCCTCGGTATCCATAACGTCGATGAGACGCAGCTGATCTTCGTCGATACGCCCGGTATTCATCGTCCACGCGGCCTTATGCACCAGCGCATGGTGGAGCGCGCGAGGGAGAGTGTTGGCGACGCCGATATCGCCTGTTGGATCATCGACGTCGGCCGTGGTCTGCGTCAACGCGATATCGAAGAGATCGTGGCACTCGCACCACAACCGACGGTCGTGGTGTTGAACAAAGTCGACACCATCGACAAGCGCTCATTGTTGCCGATGTTGGCGAAACTTTCAGAGGTGGCACCGGCGGTCGAGTGTGTCCCGGTCTCGGCGCTCAAACACAACGGTGTCGACGAACTCATTAGGGTGTTGGCGCGCATGGTACCCGAGGGCCCCTGGCTCTACCCCGAGGACGCTTTGACCGATCAGACCGACCGGTTCTTTGTCGCCGAACTGGTCCGCGAGCAGCTGTTTCGCCGCCTTCGCGAGGAGATGCCTTACCGATTGGCGGTCGTGACCGAGGGCTTCGAAGAAAAGCAGGGCAGGGTTTGGATCCAATGCCTCATTTACACCGATACCGACTCGAGCAAGAAGATCATCATCGGCAAGGCCGGCGAGGCGATCAAGGCGGTCGGAATCGCGGCGCGCAAGGGCTGCGAGCTCCATCTGCAGTGCCCGGTCGACCTTCGACTCGAGGTCAAGGTTCGCAAATCCTGGCAGCAAGATAGACAGTTCCTCTCGGAGCTCGGGATCTGAACCAGCCGGGAGTCTGACCACAGACTGGTCGGCTACGCGCAGTCCCCCGCGAACGAGACCGATGGCGCTGAAAATTCAATCCCGAAGCCGAACCCGCGGAGCGCGAATGGGCATGCCCTCCGAGGGACTTCCGCGCGTAGCCATCGTCGGCCGCCCCAACGTCGGCAAGTCGACCTTGTTCAACCGCCTTGCCGGATGGCGCAAGGCAATCACCCTGAACACCCCGGGAGTCACCCGCGACCCCATCGTAGAGCCGGTCGAGTGGGACGGAAACCGGCTCGCGCTCGTCGATACCGGTGGGTTGGGCGGCGAGTCGCAGATCACCCTCGCCGATGCGGTCCACGCCCACACCCTAGCCGCGGTAGAGCAAGCCGATCTGCTGGTCGTACTGTTTGACACCCGCGCAGGTGTAAGTCCGCTCGACGCAGAAACCGTCGAAATCGTCTCTCGCTCGCGAACACCGGCGATCTACGTCGCCAACAAGGCAGAATCGCCCGAGACTGAAGATGCGTCGATCGGATTTTGCGAGCTCGGCATCGACCCGCCGTTGACGATCTCCGCCGAGCACGGCCTGGGAATCTTCGATTTAAAACGTGCGATCGTCAACGCTCTAAACGAGCTCGGACTCAACGTGCGTGCCGAGGCCGGCGATCCCGGGCGCGGTCCAGTCAGTGACAAAGTAGGTCACGAGGTCGACGCGGAAGAGCTCGCCGACGACGACGATGATGATCCGGTCGACGAGTCCGCTTTCCCTACTGCGGACGGTTTGTGCAGCGTGGCGCTGGTCGGACGACCCAACGTCGGCAAGTCTTCGTTCCTCAATCTCGTCGCGGGTCGCGCGCTTTCGCTGGTCGATGCCGCGCCTGGAACCACCCGTGATGTCGTCGATATCAACATCACCCGAGGCGGACGCGAATACGTTTTGCTCGACACCGCCGGGTTGCGCAGACCATCAAATGTCGAACGCGGCATCGAGAAGATCAGCGCGCGGCGAAGCCTCGATGCGGTCGAACGTGCCGACGTCGTGGTGCTGATGATCGAACCCGAAGAGCTGATGACCGATCAGGACGCACGCATAGCGCGTACCGCCTGGGAGAACGGCAAGGCCGTAGTTATCATGGTCAACAAGACCGACCTGATCTCACGCCGCACCTCGCGCGAAGCGGTCATCGCCTCTTTGCGGGCCGATTATGCCAGCCTGTCCAGCGTTCCGATCGGGTTCATGTCGGTGGTGAAGGAGGAAGGCATCAACCGCTGCTTCTCAGCGATCGATGCGGCCTTCGCCGCCTATAACCGCCGTTTCGTCACCTCCGATCTCAACCGGATCTTGGATCTGGCCGCTGAACGCAAGCAACCGCCGATCGTCTCGGGCGGCCGCATGCGGATGTTCTACGCTACCCAGGTCAGGGTGCGGCCGCCGACGATTCGCATCTACACCAATCGTACAAAGATCCCGGTCCACTACCATCGCTACCTAGAGAATCGGATACGAGAAGCCGTCGATCTGGAAGGTTCGCCGCTGCGCATTTTGTTCAAACGTCGCGCTTCGCATTGAACCGTGAATCACCGTAGACCTTGCGTATCGTCGAGGCATGCTTAGACTCGCTGCGTCCTTGTCGTCATGGAGTTCCAAGACTACTACAAAGTGATCGGTGTCGCCCGCGACGCAGATGCCGACACCATCAAGAAAGCCTACCGCGCGCTCGCCCTGAAGTGGCACCCCGACCGTCATCAGAGCGGTACACGAGAAGAAGCGGAAGAGAAGTTCAAGCGCGTCAACGAGGCCTACGAAGTGCTCTCGGATCCCGAGAAACGCAGCAAGTACGATCGCTTCGGCAAAGACTGGGAACACGGCCAAGACTTCCGTCCACCCCCCGGCGGGCAGACGATGTCGCGCAAGGATTTCGAGGCGCGGTTTGGCAACGCCGGTTTTAGCGAGTTCTTCGAAACACAGTTCGGAGACCAGTTCGTGCGTGGCTTCGGACGCTCGGGCCGTAGCCAACACCCGCGCTTTCGGCAACGCGGGGCCGACGTCCGCGCCGATCTGACCCTCAGCGCTAGCGACGCGATTGCCGGCGGCAAGCGCCGCTACAATATTCCCGCAACCAAAACCTGCACACAGTGCGGAGGCGTCGGTTTTGCGCGCGAACACGTGTGTCCGGTATGCGCCGGAATCGGACGTATACGTCATAGCAAGACCATAGATTTGAAGATCCCCGGTGACATCCGCGAGGGGGTCTCAATACGCCTCAAAGGCATGGGTGAGCACGGTGAGCACGGTGGTGAGACCGGCGATTTCTTCATTGTGCTGCACATCGCTTCCGATGATGTTTACCGCGTAAACGGCAACGACCTCGACGCCGAGGTTCCGATCACGCCGTGGGAGGCCGTCAGCGGCACCAAGGTCGGGGTGAGGACTCCGGCCGGCGATCTCAAGGTGACGATCCCACCCGAATCTCGCGCCGGAACCCGCCTGCGGTTGCGCGCTAAAGGCTTTGCCGACGGACGCGGCGGGCGCGGCGACTGCTTCGCGATCGTTCGTCTGGCGCTCCCCGAGGGACTCACCGACGAGCAGAAGCGGCTATTGGCCGAAGCCGCCGGCAAAGGCCCTGCGACGTTGCAAGGGGGTGCGCGTACGCATGTGGAGACAAAGCAGTGAGCGCTGTACGCGCAGCGATCGACGGCGAGAGCTTTATTACTCTGCGCGCCGCTGCAGCCTGTTACGAGTGCGACACCCACTGGGTGTTCGACGTCTACGAGTTCGGTTTCCTCGGGGAGGGGTTGGAGATCGACGGCGAACTCGCCGTGGCTTCACAAATGCTCGATCGACTCGCCGAGATCCGGCGTCTAAACGTCTTTCAAGGGCTCGAACTCTCGGTCATCGCCACTTTTATAGACGCAGACGGCTAGCCGCGCTCAACCGGCTTTTTTATAGTTGGCGGCGAGCGCAACGTAGCGAGCGACGGTCTCGGCCTGCCACTTGCGTTCGGCGTCGCTGACCTCGCGGACGACTTTGGCCGGTGCACCCATAACGACCATCCCCGGCGGGACTATCGTGCGCGGTGTTACCAACGCCCGCGCTGCGACCACCGAACCCTCGCCGATTACGGCGCCGTCAAGTACGACTGCGCCGATACCGATCAGCGCGCCGGTCTTGACTGTCGCGGCGTGCAAGACAGCGCTGTGCCCGACCGTTACATCGTCTTCAATCACCGTGGGCGTACCGTCGCTGTTGACATGAAGGACGGTCAAATCCTGGACGTTGCTGCGCGCGCCTACGCGAATGCTACAAACGTCGCCGCGCAGTACGCACCCGAACCAAACCGAGGCTAACGGTCCAAGCTCGACATCGCCGATAACGGAAGCGTCCGGAGCCACCCACGCGCTCGGGTCAACGTGGGGGTGCGTGTCGTTATACGCGTACAGGGCCATTAAACGCTCCGGCTACGCCGGTCTGTGCGACACGGCCAGGTCATCAGATTAGTTGTCTAGCTGAACAATTGCGAAATACCTCGGCACACCCGCTCTCAGGCCGGCCGGTTTGTGCGTAACCGCGGTGTTTCCGGTACGCATGCGCCCGACGGACTGTTGAACCGGGGCGATACTCTTCTTATAAAAGAACATGGTAGACCCCAACGGCCTCAAAGAGGCTCTGACCTTCGACGACGTCCTCCTCGTACCCGGGGACTCCGACGTGCTTCCCGCCGACACCGACGTTCGCACCAGGCTTACGCGCAGGATCGAGCTCAACATTCCGATCGTCAGTTCCGCGATGGATACCGTAACCGAATCGCGGACGGCGATCGCCATGGCGCAGCAGGGCGGACTCGGCTTCATCCACCGCAACATTTCGATCGAGATCCAGGCCGCCGAGGTCATGCGCGTCAAGAAGAGCGAGTCGGGGATGATCACCAACCCGGTCACCGTCGAGCCGGACATGCTGCTCAACCAGGCGCTTGACATCATGCGGGCGCATGGGATTTCGGGACTTCCTGTGACCAAAGGTGACCGCCTGGTCGGGATTCTCACCCACCGCGACGTACGCTTCGAAAAGAACCTCGCGCGCAAAGTATCCGAGGTAATGACCGACCAAAACCTGATCACCGCACCGACCGGAATCCAGCTCGACGAGGCGACCCAGCTTCTCCACAAACACCGTATCGAGAAGCTCCTCGTTGTTGACGAACAAGGCCGCCTCGACGGACTGATCACAGTCAAAGACATCCAGAAGGCCATCGAATACCCCGAGGCCTCGAAAGACGACCTCGGGCGTTTACTGGTCGGAGCGGCGGTCGGTGTAGGCGCCGACGCAGACGCACGCGTCGAAGCTCTCGTCGAAGCGCATGTCGACGTCATCGCGATCGATACCGCGCACGGGCACACCAAGAACGTCATCGACATGGTCAAACGTACCAAGACGCGCTTCCCGGCCCTCGAGGTCATCGCCGGTAACGTCGCTACCGCCGAAGGCACCAAGGCGTTGATCGATGTCGGTGCCGACGCGGTGAAAGTCGGCATGGGCGTAGGCTCGATCTGCACGACACGGATCATCTCGGGCGTCGGCATCCCGCAACTTACCGCCATCGTCGAGGCCTGTAGGGTCGCGCGCAGTGCCGGAGTGCCGATCATCGCTGACGGCGGCGTACGCTTCAGCGGCGATATCACCAAGGCATTGGCCGCAGGCGCATCAACCGTGATGATCGGCAGCCTGTTTGCGGGCACCGAAGAAAGTCCGGGTGAGACGATCTTGTTCCAAGGCAGGACCTACAAGCTATACCGCGGAATGGGTTCGCTCGAAGCCATGCGCGGCGGCCAGTCCAAAGACCGCTACTCCCAAGAAGGCCGCGACGACATGAAGCTCGTACCTGAGGGCATCGAAGGTCGCGTCCCTTACAAAGGCTCCTTGGCTGCAACCGTCGATCAGCTGGTCGGTGGTCTGCGCGCGGGGCTGGGCTACACGGGGGCCAAGGATCTCGCTACGCTGTTCGAAACTTCGCGATTCATGCGCGTGTCTCCCGCCGGGCTGCACGAGAGCCACGTGCACGATGTGACCATGATCAAAGAACCGCCCAACTACCAGGTCGATTGAGGCCTGTTGATGGTTGTCATCCTCGACTTTGGCAGTCAGTACACCCAGCTGATTGCACGGCGGATTCGTGAGGCCGGGGTGTACTGTGAGATCCACCCTTACAACCTCGCGCCGGAGAAGCTGCGTGCCCTGGCTCCGCAGGCGGTGATCCTTTCCGGCGGCCCGGCAAGCGTCTACGACGAGGACGCCCCGAGGCCCGACCCGTCTGTTTTTGATGTTGACGTTCCGCTGTTGGGCATCTGCTACGGGCAAGGCCTGCTGGTACTCCATCACGGCGGCGCGGTTGTGAAATCGGCACAGCACGAATACGGACGTGCCACGCTTGCGGTGGACGACCCGGGCGATCTTCTTGCGGGCTTGCCGCCCTCGGGTCTCAGCACCGTGTGGATGAGCCACGGCGATCGCATGGAGCGCTTGCCTCGGCACTGGCACGTGCTCGGCAGCAGCGACAATTCGCCCTATGCAGCGGTCCGTAACCGCGACGGCACACGATTCGGGGTGCAGTTTCATCCAGAGGTCGTCCATAGCGAGGACGGGCGGCAGATCCTCGAGAATTTCCTGTTCAATGTAGCGAGGATCGCTCCCGACTGGACGATGGAGAACTTCGTCGAAGCTGCGTGCCGACGGATTCGCGAGCAGGTCGGCGACGGTCACGTGATCTGCGGCGTCAGCGGTGGGGTGGACTCGACGGTCACCGCCGCGTTGATCGAGAAGGCCGTGCCTGGACAGCTCACCTGCGTATTCGTGAACAACGGCGTTTTGCGCAAGAACGAAGCCGATCAGGTGCGCGCCGCGTTGCAGGACTATTTCGCCTCAGACTTCGTCTACGTTGACGCATCGACGGAGTTTTTGACCGAGCTCGACGGCGTCATCGACCCAGAAACGAAGCGCAAGATCATAGGCCGGGTGTTCATCGAGGTCTTCGAGAAAGCGGCCCACCAAGACGAACGCAAGCGCGGCAAACGCGCCGCCTTTCTCGCACAAGGAACGCTGTACCCCGACGTCATCGAGTCGGTGTCGGTGCGCGGGCCCTCGGCGACGATTAAGAGCCACCACAACGTCGGTGGCCTGCCCGAACGCATGAACCTCGAGTTGGTTGAACCGCTGCGTGAGCTTTTTAAGGACGAGGTTCGCAGCGCCGGTAAAGTGCTCGGCCTACCAGCCGATTACCTCGGCCGCCATCCGTTTCCCGGTCCCGGTCTCGCTATCCGCATCCTTGGGGCGGTTAATCAGGACGACTTGAGGATCTTGCGCGACGCTGACGAAATCTACATCGAAGAGATCCGCAAAGCCGGCCTGTACGACGAGATCTGGCAGGCCTTCGCGGTTCTACTACCCGTCCGTACAGTCGGCGTGCAGGGCGACGATCGCACCTACGACCGCGTGATCGCGCTGCGCGCGGTAGTTAGCCAAGACGGAATGACTGCCGATTGGTACCACTATCCTCATGAGGTGCTTGCACGGATGTCGAGCCGAATCTCCAACGAGGTCGCGGGCGTGAATCGGGTAACCTACGACATCTCCTCGAAGCCTCCGGCAACTGTTGAATGGGAGTGATGCGTTGAGCTACGCCCACCTTCATCTCCATACCCATTACAGCCTGCTCGATGGAGCTAACAAGATCGACGCGCTGATGAAGCGCGTCAGCTCGGCCGGGATGCCCGCCGCAGCGATGACCGACCATGGCAACATGTTCGGGACCGTCGACTTTTACCGATCCGCCGTCGCCCACGGCGTCAAGCCTATCATCGGTTGCGAAGTCTACGTCGCCCCGCGCAGCCGGACCGAACGCGGGGCATCAGTCAAGAGCGATGACTACGAACGCGCCGGCAATAACCACCTGATCTTACTTGCGCAGAACCTCGAGGGTTATCGCAATCTCAGCCGCCTGGTATCGCAGAGCTACATCGACGGTTTCTACTACAAGCCGCGGATCGACAAGGAGATCCTGCGAGAGTTCAACGCGGGCATCATTTGTCTGTCGGGATGTCTGGCGGGTGAGGTCGCGACGACGTTCACAAAGGGCCGTCCAGACAAGGCGCGCGAGGCGATCGAGTGGTACTCTCGCTTGTTCGGCGACCGTTACTACCTGGAAATTCAGGACAACCACATTGAAGACCAGCGCAGGCTCAACGACTTCCTGATCCCAATGTCCAAAGATATGGGCATCCCGTTGGTAGCGACCAACGATTGCCACTACCTGGAGCACGAGGACCACGTCGCCCACGAAGTTCTGCTGTGTGTGCAAACCGGCAAAAGCCTGAGCGACGATACTCGCTGGCAGTTCGGAACCGATCAACTCTTCGTCAAAGATGCGTCGGCGATGATCGAGGCCTTCCCCGAGGCACCCGAGGCGATCAAGACCTCGCTCGACATCGCCGATCGCTGCGATCTCGAACTGAAATTCGGTGACTACCAGTTCCCGGTTTACACCACCGACGAAGGCTACACGCTCGAGCGCCAACTCGAGCGTGATGCAAAGGACGGTCTGGACAGGCGCATTGCGGAGGCCGGCGCTCTTGGACTGACGATCGACGAAACCACCTACCGCGATCGCGTCACCACCGAGCTGGCGATGATCAACCAGATGGGTTTTGCCGGCTACTTCTTAATCGTCGCCGACTTTATCAACTGGGCAAAAGAGCAGGGCATCCCGGTGGGCCCCGGCCGTGGTTCGGCTGCGGGCAGCCTGGTCAGTTACGCGCTGCGCATCACCGATATCGACCCTATCCCCTACGGTCTGCTCTTCGAACGCTTCCTCAACCCCGAACGTATCTCGATGCCGGATATCGATGTCGACTTCTGCTTCGAGCGCCGCGAAGAAGTGCTCGAGTACGTTCGCGACAAATACGGGCGGGATCGGGTAGCTCACATCATCACTTTCGGCACGCTCAAGGCTAAAGCCGCGATTCGTGACGTCGGTCGCGCGCTCGACTTTACTTTCGCGGAGACCGATAGGATGTGTAAACTGTATCCCGCCGCCAAACAGGGTCGCGACTTCCCGCTTGCACAGGCCTTGACGATGGAACCGCGCCTCGCGGCGATACGCGACTCGGGCGAACGCGAAGCAAATCTGTTTAAATACGCGCTCAAGCTCGAGGGGCTGGCCCGACACGTCTCAAAACACGCAGCGGGAATCGTGATCTCGAACCGCCCGCTGGTCGAAGACGTTCCGCTGTTCGTCGACAAAGAAGGCACCACGATGACGCAGTTTGCGGGGCCCGAGATCGAGGCTATAGGACTGATCAAGTTCGACTTCCTCGGACTCAAGACTCTCACGCTGCTCGAAAACGCCGTGCGCATGGTCGCTGAGAATACCGGTAAGAATATCGTGCTCTCGGCCTTACCCCTTGACGACCCCGGTCCGTATTGGTTGATCAGCCGCGCCGACACCGTCGGGATCTTCCAAATGGAATCCGGTGGCATGCAAAAGCTGCTTACCCAGATCAAACCGCGCGTGTTCGAAGACCTTATCGCCGTTCTCGCGTTGTTCCGCCCGGGTCCGCTCGATAGCGGCATGGTCGAACAGTACATTAAACGCCGCGACGGCAGCGAACAGGTCGTCTACCCAGATCCGGTTCTCGGCGCGATGCTCAAAGAGACCTTCGGCGTCATCGTCTACCAAGAGCAAGTCATGCAGATCGCGCAGGTCTTTGCGGGCTACTCGCTCGGCGACGCAGATCTTCTGCGCCGCGCGATGGGTAAGAAGAAAGCATCGGAGATGGCCAAGCAGCGTGAGCGCTTCTTGAAAGGCGCCAAGGCGCTGGGCCGTGATCCAGGCGTGGCGGAGCAGATATTTCAGCAGATGGAGACCTTCGCGGCTTACGGCTTCAATAAGTCGCACTCAGCCGCGTACGCATTGGTTTCGTACCACACGGCGTATCTCAAGCACTACCACCCTTCAGAGTTCATGGCTGCGTTGCTGACCATGGAGATGGGCGACACTGATCGCACCATCAAGAACCTCGGCGACTGTGCCCGTCACGGCATCAAAATCCTGCCGCCTTCTGTCAACGAGAGTCGCGCCAATTTTACGCCGATTCCAGAAGGTATCCGCTTCGGACTGTGCGCCGTGAAGGGAGTCGGCGAAAAGGCCATCGACATCATCCTCGAAGCCCGCGAAGAAGGGCCGTTCAAGAACCTCTCGGACTTCTGTGCGCGCACGGCAGCAGGCCAGGTCAACAAGCGTATCGTCGAATGTCTGGTCAAAGCGGGCGCCTTCGACGGCATCGAACTCTCGCGTGCACGCATGCTCAGCGGAATCGAGAGCGCCATGTCGCGGGCCCAGCGTGTGATCGAAGATCGCAAAGCAGGGCAGATGGGACTCTTCGGTGCAGCAAGCGCGAACGGCAGCAGCGAAAGCGAAGCAGAAGAAGACCTACCACGGGTTGCCGACTGGGATGACACGACCCGACTTGAATACGAGCACGAAGTCGTCGGTTTTTACATATCCGGCCATCCTCTCGACAGCTACATTCGCGACCTTGAGTTTCTGACACCAACACCGACCTCTGAACTTAGGAGCCGTATGGACCAAGAAACGGTCACTGTGGCCGGCGTTACCAACTCGATTAAGCGCAAGAACAGCAAGAAAGGCGACCGTTATGCGACGTTCAATCTCGAAGACCGCGACGGCGTCGTCGAAGTAATTGCCTGGCCAAAGACCTATAAGGCTTGTGAAGAAACCCTGCTCGGGCGCACACCGGTTCTGGTTACCGGACGTCTCGAAGTAGGAGATTCAGCGGGCGCACGGATGCGTCCGGGCGGTGCAGACAACGCAGACGGCGCGACGAGTGGGCCCGACCTCACGGCGAAGTGCCAGATCATCGCCGACAAGCTCATCCCGCTGGTCCAAGCCCGCCGCGATCGCGCGATCGGGGTCACCCTCACAGTTGAATCCGGCCGGCTGGGGCCCGAGTGTATCGAAGCCCTCGAACGCACGCTTAAGCGTTTTCCCGGCTCGTGCAGGCCTTTTCTGTCGGTGGTGCGCCCCGGCGACAGCCAGACCACGATCGAGTTTCCCGGATTACGTATCGATCCCTGCGACGAGTTGTTTGTCGAAGTCGAGCGCATCCTCGGTCCCGGCACGGCTAGCCTTCGGTGATATTGAGGGAAACCCAACCCGAGAGAGCGCTGCTTGTGTGGTCGGGCACCGATGCCCACGCAGCCGCGGGCTCGCTCGATGAGTTGGCGCTGCTCGCCACCACAGCCGAACTCGAAGTCGTCGGGCGCGTCTCCCAGCACATCAAAAGAGCGTCGGCCGCTACCCGCGTCGGTAAAGGCAAGGTCGAGGAAATCTGCACGTTGGTCAAAGACTCATGCGCAGCAGTTGTCGTTTTCGATGATCCCTTAACCCCGGCGCAACGCCGCAATCTAGAGCGTGCCACCGACGTAAAGGTCGTTGATCGCAGCCAACTGATCCTAGATATCTTCGCGGCACGGGCACAGACGCGGGCCGGAAAACTTCAAGTAGAACTTGCGCAACTGGAGTACCTGCTGCCGCGGCTCACGCGGCACTGGACCCATTTGTCGCGCATCAGCGGCGGCGTAGGTACCCGTGGCCCCGGTGAGACCCAGCTCGAAGTCGACCGCCGGCAAGTCCGCGAGAAGATCAACAAACTGAAAAAGCGCCTACGTGAGATCGACCGCACCAGGCGTCTGAACCGCTCCGAGCGTGAAGCCGTGCCGTTCCCCGTGGTTGCACTGGTCGGCTACACCAATGCCGGTAAATCTTCGCTGATGAACGCGATGACCGGCGCCGATCTGTACGTCGCCGATCAACTCTTCGCGACCCTCGACTCCACCGTGCGCAAGCTCGCTCTGCCCTCGGGCCAGATAGTCATGTTGGCGGACACGGTTGGGTTCGTCTCCAAGCTTCCCCACGAGCTCATCGAAGCATTTAAAGGAACACTTGAACACGTGGCCGGCGCGGATCTCATCCTCCACGTAGCCGATGCCGCAGACCCCGAGCGCGTCAGGCGCGCCCGCGTAGTTGAAGAGATCCTTGAAGAACTGGAGGCCGACACAATCCCGACGTTGCGGGTATTCAATAAATGCGACCTCGCGCTTTCCGAGCCGGTGCCCTGCGACTCCTCTTGCGTCTCGGCCCTGACCCGCGCAGGGGTAGACGAGCTTGGCGCGCGGATCGAGGAACTGCTCGGCAAGCGTGAGGAAACCATCGTTTTGAGGTTGCCTTCAGTGGAAGGACGCGTGCGCGCATGGTTATATCGAAACGCACGTGTCCTGGAAGAGGGCAGTGACGAGGAGACCGGCGAACTACGGATCGTCGCCTCGATCGATCGGCGCGCGGCGGGGCGCCTTACGTCGATGATCGACGGTACCGCCTGTAGGTTGAGCTACCGATGAAACCGGATCCGGCAACAGCACCGCGACTGCTGAACGTCGCAAACGCTTTGACGCTACTGCGAATCCTCGCGGTCCCTCTCTACCTAAACTTCGTTGTTGACGGACTCTACGACCTCGCATTCCTTGTCTTTCTCGCCGCCGGCGTTACCGACGCGGTTGATGGTGCGGTCGCCCGCTTGACCAACACACGCACCGAGCTCGGTGCGCACCTTGACCCACTCGCCGACAAACTATTGGTAATCAGCGCGTTTATTGCCTTTGGCATTCTCCACGAGATCCCGCTCCGCCTGATGATCATGGTTATCACCCGCGATGCGGTGATCCTCAGTGGATTCCTGACCACCGCTGCGGTGCTCGGCACACCCATGCCGATGCGCCCTTCGATTTCGGGCAAGCTGACGACGTTTTTGCAGATTACGTCGATCGGCCTGGTGATGTTGCACCTGGCCGGTTGGTGGACGGCGCCGTCGGCTCTGCGCGAAGGATGGTTCATCGCAACCGGAATCGCGACGCTGATCTCAGGTGCCGGCTATGTCGTGGATGGGATCCGCTTTTACCAGGCGCATAGCGAAGGTTGAGTCGCTCCACGCACCGGGATCAAGACTCAGCCTTGCAATCAACGGATTCGAACGGGGTATCACAAGGTGCGCCGGGGGCATGGTAGTAGAATACCTTTCCCTGTCGATCGAAGCAGATCACGCTCGACGAAAGGGTCCCGTATGAATCGGTGTGTACGCACAGACGGGCTAGTGGACTCGAGTCGGAGGGATCGATGGTGTTGCGGTGATCTCCGAGCACTGCGGCCAGGCAATCGACGATTTCCCGTTCCTCGTCGGCTTTTTGTATGACTTTGCCGGCCTCTTCGAAGCGTGGCACTGCGTTGGCAAGGCGCGCGCATTCGACGTCGTTGACGTGCAGGTTGGTCAACACCGAGAGTCCCGCGGGTAGCTCAGTGGTTCTCAACCCATCCGCGTTGTCGATCACATAGGCCGCCGCGCGGTCTGCGATTAACAGATTAAAAAGGCCGTAGCCCTCGACTCCTCCAGCAACGACGGCGCCAAGCCCCTCGCGGGCGGTGTAGCGCCCGACAAGGGCGCGCAGGCAGAGTTCGCCGCGGCTGCGTGTACCCGGTGCTGTAGAGGCCTCTTCGCCAGGGATGCGCCGGTTGAGCAGGGCGGCGAGATGGGGAGTGCCGGAGACGGTCGCCCCGAGCCAGGTGCCGCCCGCTTGCAGATCGCGCCCGGCAACGACCCTGCGGTCCTCTGGCAGAGTAGCCGGCGGCTCGCTCGGGCGAGCGTAGAACTCGTCGCGATTTGCGGCGACGACGAGAGGGAAGCGCTCGGAAACTTCTCGGAATATCGCAAGCGTGCACATCCACGGTTTTTTAGCCCGGATCGCGTGATTGAACACATCCGAGCATCGATGGCGCCGTATACACAGCGTTTGCGCAGCACTGCGCGACATCAGATTGAGAAATCCCATAGACCCCGGGGGGTTCCGCCGACCGGAGCGCACCAATAGGGAGTAGCGTGAAAGTTGTAGCGTGAAAAGTTCGTCGCTACCGGGCTACGGCCATCCAGGGTAAATTTATCAACGGAGTTGCGGATATGGACAGATCAGATAGCGGAGAACGAGGCGTGTTAGTCGTCTACCTCGCATTTGGGATCCCAGTGATTCTCGGATTTCTCGGCCTTATCTTCGACGTCGGAACCTCGTACGCGCTGCGACGAGAGTTGCAGATCGGAGCAGACGCCGCAGCGATCGCTGCGATGCAGGAGATTCGCAAAGGCAATGAGACCGGCTTCCACTCGGCCGCACTCGAAGATGCGTACCTGAACGGATTCGAACCTGTCGGCGCGACACAGATCGACGTCAACCGTCCGCCCTCCGTGGGTCCGCGCATGGGTGATACTAACTTCGTTGAAGTTGTCATCCGCACTTCGCAAGAGCCGGTGTTCATGCAGTTCTTTAACAAATCGGCAACCCAGGTGACGGCCAGAGCTGTCGCCGGAATCCAGCCGAACGGTGCCTGTGTGTACGCGTTGAACCCTTCGTCGGCGCAAGCGTTCAAGGCCAACGGCACCGCCGACGTCGACTTAGGTACCTGCGGTATCCTCGTGAACAGCAGCCACGGCAGCGCCGCAGTCACGAACGGAGGTGGAACAGTCACCGCCGGCAATATCGGCGTTGTGGGCGACTACAGCGGAAGCGGCTTTACGCCGACTCCCGAAACCGGCGTCGCCGCGTTTGAAGACCCCTTGGGCGACCTGCCGGCCCCTGCGAGCATCGGCTGTGACCACACCGGGGGAGTCGACGTGAAGACCCCGCTGACCCTTTACCCAGGCATCTACTGCGGCGGAATCAACGTTTCCGCCGGCGGCGTCGCGTATCTGCAGCCGGGAATGTACGTCATGAAAGGCGGCGGTTTCCAAAGCAACGGCGGCCGCATCCAAGGCGATGGAATAACCATCTACTTGACCGCGGCCCCCGGAAAGACCTACGGCCCGGCCGACTTCGGCGGCAACACTTCGAGCGAGATCTCGGCACCCCTTGACGGCGTCTACAAGGGTGTGTTGTTCTTCCAAGACAGGACGATCTCCAGCCACTTTACGAACCGGTTCCGCGGAACCTCCGATACTCATTTTAAGGGTGTACTCTACTTTCCGACCACTGACGTGGTCTACGAAGGCAACGCGGCAAGCAGCGGCCGTAACACTCTTATCGTGGCCGATGAGGTGCAGTTCCTCGGCACCTCGCAGCTGGCGTCGCTGGGCTCGGAGTATATGCCACGCGCGCTCAGCCAAGCGCGTATGATGGAATAGCGGATACGGATAGATAGACCCGCAGCCATGGGAACCTACAGCACCGGCGGTGCGCGACGCCATCTACTGAGACGCAACAACCGCGAGAGCGGGGCGTCGCTGGTCGAACTCGCGATCATTCTTCCGCTGCTGTTGCTCGTAGTAGTCGGTGCAGCCGACTTCGGCCGCGCCTACTACCACTCACTGGTGCTGACCAATGCGGCGCGTGCGGGCGCAACGTTCGGTGCGTTCAGTGCCGAGAACGCTAGTAATATTTCGGGGGTCCAGGCAGCCGTTGAAGCCGACCTCGTCAACACTATCGGCACAGCAGACGTCGCGGTCACCGCCGAGCGTTTGTGCAGCTGCACGAGCGGAACGGCCGTGGCGTGCGACGGCGGCACCTGCCCATCGTCGACGGGTACCAAGCGCACCTACGTTCGGGTGCGAGTCGATAAGGTATTCACGACGATGCTCGACTATCCCGGGGTGCCTCACATGGTTCCGATGAGCAAAGAAGTGCATATGAGGGCGCGCTGACCGTGAAGCCGGCAACAAAGGGTAACCGTCGCCAGCGCGGAGCGGCACTCGTCGAATTCGCAGTCTCGATCCCGGTGTTCTTTATCATGACAATAGGCTTGATCGATGTAGGACGGGCGGTCTGGACGCATACGTCATTGGGCTACGTCTCGCGCGGTGCTGTTCGTTTCGCATCGGTGCGTAGTAACGAGAGCGGCAATCCGGCAAACGTCGCCGCGATCGAGGACTGGATCGTCGCGCAGAATACCGGACTGGACCCACAACGCATGACGGTGACTGCGCAGTGGGACCCGGCAAACACCCCGGGATCCAATGTGCAGGTGGACGTGGCCTATTCTCTTCGTCCGGTCTCTTCAGTGCTCGGGGTCGCCAATCTCGATCTAAGCAGCAGTGCACGCCTGACCATCTCGTTCTGACGGCCAGTGCTACTCGACACTGGCGAGCCCCTCCCGTAGTGGGAGAGGGTTGTCGGTCATACCCAGCCATCGTCGCGGCGGCGTAGGCCCGCTTAAAACACTCATCCCTTACCTTTGGCCGCCCGGTCAGCCTGCGTTACGGGTGCGCGTCGTCGTTGCACTTGCCTGCCTGGCTGCCGCGAAGTTCGCCAACGTCTACGTCCCGATCCTTTACAAGTATGCGATTGACTCACTGGACGGCAGCGGCGGCGTCATCGCCCTGCCGCTCGGGGTGATCTTCGCGTACGGTGCGGCGCGCGTGGCCTCGCTTACCTTTGCCGAGCTGCGCGACGCGGTTTTCGCCAAGGTCGGCCAACGTGCGATCCGGACGATCGCGCTCTCGGTATTCCGCCACCTCCACGCTCTGTCGTTGCGTTTCCACCTCGAGCGTCAGACCGGCGGCCTGTCACGCTCCATAGAGCGCGGAACGATGGCGATCAGCACGCTGCTCAGCTTCATGCTCTTCAGCATCCTGCCGACCATCCTTGAGATGGTACTGGTATTTGTGATCCTTTGGACGCTGCTCGACCTGTGGTTCGCGTTGGTGACGATCGCGACCGTGATCGCCTACATAACCTACACGCTGACCGTAACTGAGTGGCGGCTCGAGTTTCGGCGCAGGATGAACGAGCAGGACAACCGCGCCAACACCCGCGCGATCGACAGCCTGCTCAACTACGAAACCGTCAAGTACTTTGCCAACGAAGATCACGAAGCGCAGCGCTACGACGAAGCCCTGCGCGCCTATGAAAAAGCGGGCGTCCTCAGCCAGGCCTCACTGTCGGTTCTCAACATAGGCCAGGCCGTGATCATCTCGTCCGGTATGACGGCGGTTATGTATATGGCCGGAAGCGGCATCGTGGCAGGCACCATGACGCTTGGAGATTTCGTTCTGGCCAACACTTACCTGCTTCAGCTCTACCAGCCGCTCGGATTCTTCGGTTTCGTCTACCGCGAGATCAAGCAATCGCTGATCGACATGGAAAAGCTGTTCGATCTGCTGATTGTCCCTCACGAAGTTGCCGATGCGCCGGATGCCCCCGAGCTCTCGCTTAACGGGGCTGAACTAAGTTTCGAAGACGTTCACTTCGCCTATGATCCGCGACGCGAAATACTCAAAGGTATAAGCTTTAACGTACCAGCGGGTAGGACCGTGGCCATCGTCGGCCCGTCGGGCTCCGGCAAGTCGACAATCGCCCGGCTGCTGTTTCGCTTCTATGACGTGGGGTCGGGACGCATCCTGATCGACGGGCAGGACATTCGCAGTGTGACCCAGCGTTCGCTCCGCGCGGCGATAGGGATTGTCCCGCAAGACACCGTGTTGTTCAACGACACGATTGAGTACAACCTGCTCTACGGCCGACCGTCAGCGGCTCCGGTCGAGGCCCGGCGTGCGGCCGAACTCGCACATATTGCCGAATCCGTCATGCGAATGCCCGATGGGTACAAGACCGTAGTGGGGGAGCGCGGACTCAAATTGTCCGGCGGAGAAAAGCAACGCGTGGCGATCGCCCGCACTATCTTGAAAGACCCCAAACTGCTGATCTTAGACGAGGCAACCTCGGCCCTGGACTCAAAGACCGAGCAGAGCATTCAGGCGAACCTACGCGAACTCTCGGTGGGACGCACCACGGTTACAATCGCCCACCGGCTTTCCACGGTGATTGACGCCGATCAAATTGTGGTCATCGACGCCGGCCGCATCGTCGAACGCGGAACGCATACCGAGTTACTTGCCGCCGACGCAGAGTACGCTTTGATGTGGCGACGGCAGCAAGAACACGGGAACCAAGATGCGGCAAGCGGCGACGGCAAAACCACCGAATAGTCATGCCGTGTGATGAGCCCTGCGGGCCTCAATCGCGCTCGAATCGTCGACTAGCCGCGACGGTACCAACCGCAGGGCGGCTCGCCGCACCCTGCGTTGTCTTGCTGCGGACGGCGTGTTAGCGTTTGCGTTCGCTGACGTCCCCCATCCGAGGCTACATGAACGCAAAAGATCCCGCCTATAGTTCAGTCGACGAGGTGCGCACGCGCCTGGCCGAACAAAAATACATCTGCGACCGTAACATCGCGACAGTTGTGTACCTGGCCACGCAGCTGGAAAAACCCTTGCTGGTGGAGGGCCCGGCCGGTGTCGGCAAAACCGAACTCGCAAAGGTTATCGCCGCGAGCATCGATGCCGAGTTGATTCGACTGCAGTGCTACGAAGGGCTCGACGAAGCCAAGGCGTTGTACGAGTGGGAGTACGCCAAACAGCTGCTGTACACGCAGATATTGAAGGAGAAGATCAGCGAGGTCACCGAAGGGACCAAGACGCTTTCGGAAGCAGTCGATCGTTTGACCGCTCAAGACGACGTGTTCTTTTCAAACCGCTTCGTATTACCGCGACCTTTGTTACAGGCCATCACCAACGAGCACCGCACGGTGCTGTTGATCGACGAGATCGACAAGGCCGATGCGGAGTTCGAGGCGTTCCTGTTGGAGATTCTCAGCGACTTTCAAGTTACGATCCCCGAGATCGGCACGATTGAGGCCAAACGTATCCCGATCGTGGTACTGACCAGTAACAACGCCCGTGAGATGTCCGACGCGCTCAAACGTCGCTGCTTGCACCTATACATCGACTATCCAAGCCTGGAACTCGAACGAGAGATTCTGCGCGTGCGTATCCCTGGGCTTGCCGAGTCACTGGCGGGCGAGGTTACGGAGATCGTGCAGAAACTGCGTCTACTCGATCTCAAAAAGGCACCGAGCATCTCCGAAACGCTCGACTGGACCCGTGCTCTAGCGGTTATGAACATCTCCGATCTCGGTGATGACATCGTCAAAGATACGCTCTCGACGATCGCCAAATACGAAGGCGATCTGCGCAAAGCCGAGAAAGAGCTGGATACCCACGTCAAGAAAAAGCGCGCCGAAGCTGTGGCGGCATCCGGGGCGGCCGCGCAACCGGAGCAATCCGACAAGGACGTTCTCCACTAGGAAGCACTAGCTGGGCCGTATCTATGGAATCGCGCATCATCGAGTTTGCCGGGGTCCTTCGACGACACGGCGTGCGCGTGTCAACCGCAGAGACGCTCGATGCGTTGCGCGGCACCAACGTAACCGGCCTCGGCGACCGCGAGACCTTCCGCGCCACGCTGCGCGCAGCGATGGTCAAGCGCACCAGCGATCTCGAGACCTACGAGAAGCTCTTCACGACTTTCTTCTCAGGACTCGGCGACCTTGTCGACGAACTCGCGAGTGCGTCGGCAGGGGAGATGAGCGACGCCGAGCTGCAAGACTTCCTCGATAGTCTACGCGACCTCATCGAAAACCAAGACATCGATATCTCTGATCTCGCCCGCGCGCTTGCCTTGCAAGACGCAGGCGCTCTCGAACAGATGCTGCGCGAACTCATGGACTCACGACCCATGCAAACTCCCCCCGGCGACAACCCCTCCCAGCAGGTCCGCGAGGCCGTCGACGCGCTGGGTGCGCAGAGTCTGGCAGGGGAGTTCCAGCGGCTGATTCAAGCCGCCGAAGACGCAGGCATGAGCGAAGAGGCGCTCGAGAAGCTCAAAGAGTACCTTGCCCAACGCGCCAAAGACCTAGGCGAGATGATCAAGGGAATGCTGCGCTTCAAGCAAGAGCAAAAAGAGACGCCCGAACAGCAGGTCAAGGAGTTCGACCGTCTTCTCGACAAGAGCTTTTACTATCTGTCGCCGACGGAGATCAAGAAGATGCGTGAGGCAGTCACAGCGCTGGCGCGCAAGCTCAAGAACATGATGGCGACGCGGCGCAAGCGTATGAAGCGCGGCCGACTCGACGTTAAGGGAACGCTGCGCTCATCGATGGAGTTCGGTGGTGTTCCGTTCCGTGTCCGTTACGAAAACAAGCGACGTGAGCGGCCGCAAATCGTCATCCTTTGCGATATATCGGATTCGGTCCGCAACGTCTCGCGTTTCATGCTGCAATTTGTTCACGGACTTCAAGATCTGTACTCGCGCGTGCGTAGCTACGTGTTCGTCGCCGACATCGCCGAGGTCACCAAACTGTTCTCCGACAACGACATCCAGACGGCGATACAGGGCGCGATCAACGGCGATTTTGTCAACGTCTATGCGCATTCCGATTTCGGACGTGCGTTCAAAAACTTTCACCGCGACCACCTCGAGGTCATAGACGGACGTACCACGGTGATCATCCTCGGCGACGCCCGCAACAACTACAACGCCGCGCACGATTGGGCGATCCGCGATATTGCCGAAAGGGCGAAAAAAGTTATCTGGCTCAACCCGGAGAACGCCTCAACATGGGGGTTCGGCGATAGTGAAATGGCGCTTTATAGCAAGCATTGCGACCTCGTCGAAGAGTGTAGAAATCTGCGCCAACTGTATAAGGTCGTTGACCATCTGGTAATGGACTAGCCGCCCGACCGGGTGGGTTCGTGCACTATCGCAACGATGTGCACAAACTGTACTTCAAGCTGTTGACGATTGGGCGGTGCCCGGTCAGAATTCGAATCTGATGGTTGCCAAGGAAGGATATGTGCGGATGCGGGTGGGTGGACTCACGCTCGATCCCGTCACCAAGACCCCGGTGGTGGTGCTGCGTGACGAGAAGGACAGCCTAAACCTGCCTATCTGGATCGGGTTGCTTGAGGCTACCTCGATGGCGACCGAGTTGGAGGGCATCAAAATGGCCCGTCCGATGACTCACGACCTGCTGCGCACGATGATTCAAGAGCTCGGCGCGCAGGTCGAACGCATCGAGGTCACCGAGTTGCGTGACAACACCTTTTTCGCGTCCATCCACCTGCAGGTAAACGGCGTGGTGATGAGGCTGGATTCGCGTCCCAGTGACGCCATAGCGCTGGCACTTCGCGTGGGTAGCCCTATCTTCGTGGCCGAGGCCGTTCTAGCTGCCTCTTCAACGCTGACCGAACAAAGCGCGACCGACGGCGATGGCGAGCCGGGCCCGGGCAAGGACATTTCCGATGTCAGTCCCGACGAATGGCAAGACATCCTTGAGAATCTCGATCCCGACGATTTCAAGTACAAGATGTAGCCCGACTCCGGCCGCCGACAGGCGGCATCTACACCTAGCCCCCGAAAGGGGACCTGCCACGGGGCGCGTGCACCGAGACTTGTGAAATGGCGTCTAAGCACATAGTTTATCCCGCGCTGTGGCAGAGAAAGTTCAACGCGTACACATCGACCGTAAAGACCTCCGCGCACCCGACCCGTTCTTCGAGGCCGTCGGGGGGTTGCGCAAGAGCTTGGCTGAGAACCGCAATGCGGTCATTGCCGCGGGTGTGGCCGTACTGCTACTCTTCGTCGGCGTGCTCGCGCTGAACGGCTACCGGGCGCGCCGTACCGAACGTGCAGCTGCGGCGTTCTACCGGGCCACAGAATCGGTCGCGACCAACAGCCTTGAAGCTGCGAAGACGGTGTTCGCCGACCTCAACAAAAACGGGGCGCAACCTTACCGCGATCTGGCCGTGTTGTACGGTGCTGATATCGCCGTACGCGAGCAACGCTGGGACGACGCACTGAGCCTCTACCAGGGCTTTGTTGACGTAGCCGACAACGACTACCTGCGACAGATCGGAGTTCGCGGGCACGCCTACGCACTAGAGATGGCCGGCGACCTTGTCAGCGCTTCAAAGCGTTACGCCGAGGCCGCCGAGATCGACGGTCCCTACACCCTGGACTCGCTGCTCAGCCGCATCCGTACGGCCGATAAACTGGGCGACACCGCGGCAGCTGACGAAGCCGCAGCTGCTCTGGTTCAACGGTTCCCCGAAGCCGAACAAGCAGAAGAACTCGCCGCACGCACGCAGAACTGATCCGGCGCACAGGAGACCCACCATGAATCGAAAAGCCGTTAATCCATGGCCCTGGTCACTGCAGTTCGGGTTCAATCAGGGAGAGCTCGTGCAAGACCAGCAACGCGTGTTGTTTTGCGCGGGCCAAACCTCAGTCGACGGCAGCGGGGCTCCCCAGCACGTAGACGACATGGGTGGCCAGGTCGAGCTTGCGCTCGATAACTTGGAGGCGGTGCTCAAAGCAGCCGACATGACTCTGGCCAACGTAGTCCGGCTCACCATATTCACGACCGATATGGACGCCGCCCTGGAGAATTTCGCCAAGCTTTCGGGCCGTCTCGGCGATGCCGGAGTCACTCCCGCGCAAACTCTGATAGGCGTCGCGCGTCTGGCGTTCCCCGGCCTGATGATCGAGCTGGAAGCCACCGCTGTCGCCTGATCCCCCGGCCCGGGCGGCGAGGGCGAAAGCGTTCCCACCTCGATACTTGAAAACCGCCCTTAGGTCTCAGCGTAACGTCCGATAAGATATATTATGTCAACTTAGGTACCGGATGCCCGGTCCAGAGGCCGCCCACGCCGCGGCGGGCTCACAGAACCCCCGCCAGCTCCTCGTACATGTAGATCGCAGCACGGACCGACTTCTCCCAGTCGCCCAGATGTAAGCTCTCGTTTTCGGCGTGGGCGTTGGTGTATGGGTCCTCTACTCCGATAAGGAGCGCCGGGATGCCGCCGAGCTCGCGGGTCATGGGCTCGACGAACGGGATCGAACCCCCACAGCCGATATAGACCGAGTCGCGCCCGAAGCCGCGCTCGAGCGCGCGCGCGGCGGCTGCGAATGCCGGATGATCGGTTTGCGTGTGCCACGGGCCCGCGGCTACTTCGCACGAAAATTCCGCTTGCAAGCCCCACGGCACGGCGGCTCGGAGATGCGCGATCAATGCGTCGCGGGTTTTCTCCGGGCTCATGTCAGGCACGATGCGCAGGCCCACACGGGCCCAGGCCGAATCGACCAAGATGTTACGGGCGTCTTTCCTATCCGAGGCCTGCATCGCGTTGACGGCAACCGAGGGCCGGCGCCAGTTAAGTTCGAAGGGCGTCGTGCCGCCCGGTCGGAACATCCGCACGCCGGAGATCAGGCCGGCCTGTTTTCTATACGCATCGCCGTCGACCGGCAGACTCGCCAGCGATGCACGTTCATCATCACTGAGTTGCCGGACATCGTCGTAGATGCCGTCAACCGCAATGCGGCCGTCGTCGTCGACCAAACCGCAAAGCATCCGCGCCAAGCCGATTGCCGCGTCGGGTAAAGGACCGCCCCACATGCCTGAGTGCAGCGCGTTCTCGAGTGCTCGGACTTCGACATCGACAACCACCAAGCCGCGCAGCGAGGTCGTGATCGACGGTATGCCGACATCGACGTTGGCGGTATCGGTCAACACCATCGCATCGGCATCCAGTTTTGAACGGTAGGTACGAAGGAATTCGCCGAGGTGCTCAGATCCGGTTTCTTCCTCCCCTTCTATTAATATTTTTACGTTGACAGGCAGTTCACCCGCCGACGCGAGCCACGCCTCAACGGCGGCAACATGTACGGAGATCCCGGCTTTATCGTCTGCCGAGCCGCGCGCGAACATGCGACCGTCAACGACGGTTGGCTCGAAAGGCGGCGTACGCCATTTCGCGTCCTCGCCGGCCGGCTGTACGTCGTGGTGGGCGTAGAGGAGCAGAGTCGGCAACGAGGAGTCGCGGACGATCTGTGCGAACACCGTTGGATGCGAGCCTTCGATTTCAAGAAGCTCGACGCCATCGAACCCTTTCGCACCCAATAGCTCGGCGACGGCAGCGGCCGATTCGCACACACGCTGGGGATCAAAGCCGGGAAAGGACACGCTGGGGATACGCACGAGACGCTCGAGGTCGGCAAGACAATCCGTTTTGCGCTTTGCGAATGCGGCGACCGCGGCTTCAGCAGAACTGGGCTCAGGCATAGTTACGGCATCCTAGCGGAGCCGGCAAACTCGCGCACCCGCTCGCAGCATGCGCCGCGGAGGAGCTTATGCCGGATGCGTAAAAACGTAAGGCTTTTGACGCGCGGCGCACAACCGTGAACATGCAAGCGCCCTTCCATATCCTCGCCAACGGATTTTTGCCCTATGAAATGGGCGTTTTCCCCGACCTGCCTATGGCACGCAGCTTGCTGCTAAACGAGCAAGTACACACACGGTCCCCAGAGGGGTCAGGAGGATAGAACATGAATACTTTGAAAGCTCTTTGGAACGACGAACAGGGTGCATCGATGGCTGAGTACGCGCTTCTTATGGCGTTGATCGCTGTCGCGACCATCGGCGCGATTACCGCACTGCGCGACCAGATCATCACGATCTTCACGGACGCCACGACCACTCTGTCCACCGCTGGTTCGGCCGGCTCGTAAGTAGCCAAGCCTCTCGAGTAAAAAACGGTCGGGTGTTCGCACCCGGCCGTTTTTTTTGCGCGCTGCCGTGTTCGCTTTGCGGTTCGGGTGGGCAGACGCAGCAAGAATGGCTACACCGCAGCGATACAGCCGAGCGTGCAGCGTTCGACGGTTAGCGTTACTTTTATTGATGGCGTCTGCACAACACTGTACGAACCCGGACCCCCCTCCTACAAAAACAGCCTGAAACCCTCGGTTCTAGTAGGCTCACAGTTGGCACACGGGTTGCTTCCAATAACGCATTAACACGAGCGCCCGCAAGGGCAGCAGGAGAAAATACAGATGAAAGTTTTGAAAGCTCTTTGGAACGACGAACAGGGTGCATCGATGGCTGAGTACGCGCTTCTTATGGCGTTGATCGCTGTCGCGACCATCGGCGCGATTACCGCGCTGCGCGATCAGATCATCACGATCTTCACGGATGCCACGACCACTCTGTCCACCGCTGGTTCGGCCGGCTCGTAAGTAGCCAAGCCTCTCGAGCTAAAAACGGTCGGGTGTTCGCACCCGGCCGTTTTTTTTGCGCTGTCGTGTTCGCTTTGCGGTTTACGCGGGGCTGAGCCCGAAACACGAGCACGCTCGAAGCAACAAACCTTTATGTGCAGCGTCCGATTCGTAACGTCATATTTTTCGACGGTGTGCGCACCGAACTGTACGACGGTGGAGCGCTTTGTTGCTGAATGCAGGCGAAAACACCTGATTTCGGCGACCCGCGGTTGGTACGGCTATTGCGAGTACGGGCCTGATGGCAAGTCGGCCTACGCAGGCGACAGGAGTAACCAGTGATGAATGTTATGAAAGCGCTTTGGAGCGACGAACAGGGAGCCTCTTTGACCGAGTATGCACTCCTGCTGGCAGTGGTCACCGTCGGGATGCTGGGCGCCGTCATTGCTATGCGCGATGAGATGGTGGCAACTCTCTACAGTATACCGGCGGATCTATCGTCGCTGACGAGCTCCGGCTCTTAACGGCCTCAGACCCGTTCAAATGGATCGTAGAGTTTGTTGTACTCTTCGAACGCAAAGCGATCCGTCATCCCTGCGATGTAGTCTGCGATCACGCGAGGCATAGGCGTCTCCGCATCGGCCTTCGCGACAATGTGCGGCGGCATCTGCCGAGGGTCTTCCATATAGGCGCGAAAGATTCCTGTCATCACACGACGGGCTTTTCCGGCCATCCGTCTGACACGCTGGTGCTGGTAAAGATGCGCCATCAGCCGGTCTTTGAGTTCGCGTACGCTGTCTTCCATGTCATCGCTCATGGCGACCAGCTTGGGTTTAACCGCACGCACCCCTGAAACCGAATCGATCTTGTTCGCCGCGATCGCGGCCTCGATGTTGGTGATGAAGTCACGCACCATCGCATCGATGATGCGCCGGACGGTCTGATAGCGAACCACCTGTACGCTGGCGCCCTTGCAAACCTCTGCAGCCGGACCGTAGTGTCGGTCCCAGAGCCGCACGCCGGTGAGGTCTTCGATACGCAGCATTCCCGACTCCAACCCGTCGTCGATATCATGGGCGTTGTAGGCGATTTCGTCCGCGTAATCGACGATCTGCGCTTCTAAGAGAGGCGCGTCGTCGCGGTTGTAATCGGCGATCTCTTCGCGGGCATAGGACGTAGAATGTTTGACGATTCCCTCGCAAACCTCATAGCTCAAATTGAGACCACGGATCCCTGGGTAGCGTTCCTCGAGCACTTCGACGATGCGCAGACTTTGGCTGTTGTGCTCGAAGCTGCCGTGTTCTTCCATCAAATCAGACAGTATCCGTTCGCCGGCGTGACCGAATGGGGTATGGCCCAGGTCGTGAGCAAGTGCGATAGCTTCGGCTAGATCTTGGTTGAGGTCGAGCGCGCGGGCAACGGTGCGGGTGATCTGCGCGCATTCCATCGTGTGGGTAAGGCGCGTGCGATAGTAGTCGCCCTCGTGATTGACAAAGACTTGGGTCTTGTATTCCAAACGGCGAAAAGCCGTGGAATGAATCACGCGGTCGCGGTCGCGCTGGAAGGCTGAGCGAAAGTCGTGTTCGGGCTCTGGATGCCTACGGCCACGGCTGTCGGCCGAACGCATCGCGTAGGGTGCAAGCGTACGGTCTTCCAAGTCCTCGAAGTACTTGCGGTCGCGCACGCTCCCTCCCTGTCTGCGGGCCTATTCGGTCGGCAGCGTCGTCGTTGTTGTAGTCGTAGTCGGCGTCCGCGGTGGCGCAAAAAATATATCCTTGAAAGCCGAAGAGACCCCCGAGGTGGCACCGAACGTCGTGCAGTTGTTGCCGGCCGCGCCGCATCCGATGACCGCTCCGACCGACGGGTCGGAAATCAACACCTTCGAATCGGTGAACCCGCCGCTCGGGTTGGCAACCACCGACGTCGGCGCGGAAACCGAAGCTGCCACGCTGCCGAAGCTTGCGCAGGAGGTGCCGTCTGGGTCGCATGCAATAACGTCGCCGGTCGCATCGGCGATCAGCAACAGCGCGGCATCTCCGGGCATGCACTTGCTTGCGGAACTCAGCGCTTCGCAGTCGGCGCTGGTATTGCACGAAACCGCAGTATCGTGGCGGCAGACCAACGCCGATAAGAATGCCAAGTCGACGGCTCGTCCAGCCGCACCGGCGGTATCGCCGAACACGCCCTGGGGGTTACCGGTGTTCTCGTTGTAGCGGCGCAGACCGGCACCTACCGCTCCGTCGACAACCAACAAGGCCCCGTTAACCGGTGAGAACGCCATCGCCGCTACACTTTCAGAGCCGGCGGTTACGTCACCGAGCACGCCAAGGAACAAGCCTTTGCCGGGGGCCTGTGCAGCAAAGCGCGAGACGGTTCCATCCGCGTCGGCGATGAAGAGCTGGCCGTTGCCGTCAAACGCTAGTGCCTGAGGGTCGCTTACACTGTCCGTCTCGTCGTTAGGGTTGGCGATGATCTGACCGGTGCGCAGATCGAACTCACGTACGATTCCACCCGCGGGCGTCGGAACTATAACGAAGATATTGCCGTCGGCAGGATTGGACGCACCGGAGACCGCGCCTGTAGCGAACGTTCCGGTTGCACC
Source organism: Deltaproteobacteria bacterium (assembly GCA_029262415.1). Taxonomy (GTDB): domain Bacteria; phylum Desulfobacterota; class Binatia; order UBA1149; family JAJCZL01; genus JAJCZL01. The sequence goes on from JAJCZL010000001.1 coordinate 67,830, forward strand.
GAACTCGCCGAGATCGGTGCCTGAGGTACCGCCGAATGCGCGCAGTGAACCGACCACGAACAACGAAGGATGGGTTTGTAAAACTCTTACGTCGGTGGCGCTGGCGGTGCCGTCGTCGGCAACCAGCCTGACCGAATACGGGCCCGCCACATCGGCACCGAAAGTCGCAAACTCGTTGCTGTCGCCGAAGCCGACCGCGCAGCTGCCGACGCTGCAATCGGCGTTAACCGTGCATTTCTCGGCAGGGGCCGACCCACAGCGATCCGCGAAGGTCGAGGCGCTGTCGGAGTTGACAAAACTCCACTGGTAATCCAAGCGGCCGCCCCGCGGTGAAGTGCTGGCACTACCGTTCAACTCAAACAAGTCGCCGATATCAACCAGAAAACTCTCGAAACCCAGCCGCGCATCGGGCGGCTGCGGACTAGATTGAGAACTACTACCGCCGCAGCCTGCGGCAAGCGCGAGCGCCACTGCCGACGCCGCGAAAAGGAACTGTCCGGAGAGGTGTTTCCGGATCTGATGTCGAAGAATCAATGCAGCTCCTCCCTTCCCCACCGTTCATGCCGCCGAGACCGGCCCGATCCAAGGGACCCGGCGGTCAGCCCCCTCAAGCATTGCCGCAGACGATACCTTGAAGCCGAGAATTCTCAAGTAACACGCGGGCCTACAGTGCTGCTCAAAGTAGCCGAAAGATAAAGACGATACATAAACCTAGGAGAACAAGCGGCGCATTGTGCCCGTCAAAACGGGTTCCACCACGGCCGCTGAAGACGCTTGCGGCAGGTCGCAAGGCGGCTTTGGTATCGCCCTGCCCGTTTACTGACTTTATCTGCGACGCCCAGTAGCCAGGCTTTCGAGTTGTGCGTGCCGCGGCGAAAACCTTCGTCACCCTCGTGATAGGCGAGATAGAGCCGAAATGCGTCGTTTCGGCGCAAGCCCAGACGCTGCGCGCTGCGGTTGGTGTACCAGCCGACGAAGTCGATAGCGTCGGAGAAGTTGTCACGATCAGCGCCGTGATTGCCGGTAGATCTTATGTACTCGCTCCAAGTCGGTTTGACGGCCTGGGTATACCCGTACGAACTCGACAGGCGCCTCCCGGGCAACACCCACAAGAACCTACCGCGCGGTGCTTTTGCCTTAGCGTCAAAACGGGATTCTTGGTGGATGATCGCCAACTGCACACCAATCGGTACGCCCCAGCGTCGCTCGGAACGTTCGGCTGCGCGAAACCAAGAGTGGTACTCAGCAAAAATGGCACAGCTGTCGTCTATGTTGCGCGGCGCCGGCTGCGTGCAGCCCGACACCGTCGCCAACACGACCAGAGCCGCTACGATACCTAAGGGCGGGCCGAGGCCGGCCCTGCTTCCACACCACACCACCCCAGCAGCCTGGACCACGCGTGGTTGCAGGTCAAAACCGGCAGAGTCTTCTCAGTAGGGCCACTGCGATGTGACCTGGCCGCCGCGATCGAACGAGGCGATGGTGCCACGGCCATTTTCGGTCGAGCCGATAACGATCATGCGGTTGCCCGAGTCACCGTAGGTCGCAACCGCACCGGCGCCGCTGGCCTCGATGATGTTGATCCCGACTGCCGGCTCACCCTTGCGGCCGTAAGTCTCGATCGAGCCTCCGCCACCGGTCGTTGCATCGAGGCGAACCAACGGCGTGCCCTTGGAGTCGAAGGTCACGATATTGCCTCCGCCCTCTGAGTTATGCCCTACAGCCAGCAGGGTACGGCCTTCGCGGCTCTTGAAGTTGATCAAGCCGCGCACGTCGACCGACATCGAAAGCAACGCCGGTCCGTTGATGCCGATCAGCTCAAGCTTACGCGTGCGGATCACGTCGGCGATGTCGTCGCCGCGGGCGCCGGTCAAAACCGCAAGAGCCGCGGCCGCCACGCAGCACGCGCTCAGTCGGCGAAGTCGTTTGTTGCTTGTTTCCAGCCTAGTGAGACGATCTTCGTAGTTCATTTGCTTAGTCTACAGCGTTCGCTTTTCGAGATCAGCAATCACTAGGTAGCCCATAACGCGCCGCGCTGTTTCGCGCCGTTCTCGCACTAACCCCGCGTCTCGCGTACGCAGACGCTCTCATCTCGACCAAGGAGCAAAGCCATGCCGCTATGTGAGATCGCCCTGTCCGACATGCACGCTACCGCCAAAGGCATCGACCGTCCCGAAGACGTAGTCATCGGCCGCGACGGTCGCGTATTCGCATCCGATCACCGATGCGCGGTAGCCGAGATCTTCGCAGACGGCTCGTTTGCGCGCCTCGGGCCCCGCGGCGGAGCTCCAAACGGCATTAACATGGACACCCAAGGGCGTATTCTAATTGCTAATTTCGGCATTTACGACGGTGAAGAAGGGGCGCTCGAACGCTTCGACCCTGCAACCGGCAAGCACGAAACACTGGTCGCGGCAGTTAACGGCATACGCCTTACCTCGAGCAACTACCCGGTGCTCGCGCGAGACGGAACCATTTGGTGCACGCATTCGACCTCGGCTGCGCAATGGCCCGAAGCACTCGACGGGCGCAGCGACGGGTTCGTCTTTGCGCTGTTGTCCGATGGAGCGGTCAAGCACGCGGCCGGCGGTCTCAAGTTCGCCAACGGCTGTTGCCTTGATGAAGGCGAGTCGTTTCTCTACGTGAACCAAACTTCGGGCGCCGACGTGGTGCGCTTTCCGATCCTAGGCCCGGGTGAACTCGGTCGGCGCGAGACCTACGGACCGAAACTCGGTCCGCTGCTCGACGGCCCCGTCGACCCCGCCAATTTGCCTCCACCCGAAATCACCCAGAACCTCGGCTACACCGACGGCAACGGCTTCGACATCGAGGGTAACCTGTGGGTCACGCTACCCGCTGCCAACAAGATCGTCGCTATCCGTCCCGACCGCAGCGTGTTTACCGTCGCACATGACCCCGACGGAACAATCCTGAATCACCCCACCAATATCAGTTGGGGCGGAGACGACATGCGCGACCTCTACATCGGCAGCATCCAGGCGGACTACGTCATCAAGACACGCAGCCCGGTTGCGGGCATGAAGATGGCGCATCAGCGGTAGGCGTCGCAGTTGCTACGCAAGTGCTCAGTCGCTGTTCGCACCCCATTTCCAGTTTCTGACTTCAGGTAGATCCTCGCCATACTCGCGAATGTGTCGCCGGTGTTCGATCCACTTGTCGCGGATCGCCTGTTTCGCATAGGCCGCCGCGGGCCCCAGCTGAGTGACGCGGTCAATGACGTCTGCGGCCAGGTGGAATCTGTCTAAGTCGTTGAGCACAACCATATCAAAGGGGGTCGTCGTCGTGCCTTCTTCCTTGTATCCACGTACATGGAGGTTCGCGTGATTGGTTCGCCGGTATGTCAGCCGATGGATGAGCCACGGATATCCGTGGTAGGCGAACAGGATGGGCCTATCTCTGGTGAAGATCGTGTCGAAATCACGATCCGAGAGACCGTGCGGGTGTTCGCTGTCCGGTTGGAGCGTCATCAGATCGACAACGTTGACAACGCGTACCTTGAGATCAGGAAACTCCTTGCGAAGTATCGAGACGGCCGCCAGCGTCTCGAGCGTGGGGACATCGCCGGCACATGCCATCACCACGTCAGGTTCGCCGCCGCGGTCGCTGCTCGCCCATTCCCAGATACCTATACCGGCCTCACAGTGTTTGATGGCCGCGTCCATGTCGAGGTACTGAAGCTGGGGCTGTTTGCCGGCGACGATGACATTGATAAAATCACGCGACTGCAAACACTTGTCCGCAATGCATAGCAGCGTGTTGGCATCCGGCGGCAAATATACACGAATCACGTCTGCCTTCTTGTTCACCACATGGTCGATGAAACCGGGATCCTGATGGCTGAAACCGTTGTGGTCCTGACGCCAAACGTGTGAAGTGAGCAGATAATTGAGCGACGCGATCGGCCGTCGCCAGGGAATTTCAGCGCTGACCTTCAGCCATTTCGCATGCTGACTGACCATCGAGTCGACGATGTGAATGAATGCTTCGTAGCTCGGAAACAACCCATGACGGCCTGTGAGGAGGTATCCCTCGAGCCAGCCCTGACAGAGATGTTCGGACAAGACCTCCATTACCCGACCGTCGGCGCTGAGGTTCTCATCGACGTCGCAAAATGGCCCAATGAAGCGTTTCGAGGTGACCTCGAACAGCGCGCTCAGTCGATTGGAAGCAGTTTCGTCGGGTCCAAAAACACGGAAGTTCTTCGACTCGTGATTCGCCTTCATTACGTCGCGGAGATATCCGCCCAGGACGCGTGTAGATTCCGCAGCTGCGACACCTGGCTGCGCAGCCTCAACCGCGTATTGGCGGAAGTCGGGAAGCCGTAGGTGTTTCAGCAGCAGACCCCCGTTCGCATGGGGATTCGCGCCCATCCGGTGCGCGCCGCGTGGTGCCAATCCGAGCAACTCGGCGCGCGGGCGCCCCTCTTCGTCGAAGAGTTCATCGGGGCGGTAGCTCCGCAACCAATCTTCCAGCGCTTGCAGATGTGCGGGGTTTTCACGTAGGTCTGCGAGCGGAACCTGATGTGCGCGCCAGGTTCCTTCTACGGGCTTGCCGTCAACTTGCTTCGGCCCCGTCCAACCCTTCGGTGTTCGAAGTACAACCATCGGCCAGCGCGGACGCGTGGCGAGTCCGTGGCCACGAGCGCTCTGTTGAATCTCCCCAACCTCATCGAGTACCCGGTCAAGCGCGCCGGCCAGGCTTGTGTGGACTGATTCAGGATCGTCACCTTCGACGAAGTACGGCTGGTAGCCGTATCCGAGAAATAGCTGTTCCAGTTCTTCGTCGGGCATACGCGCGAGCAATGCCGGGTTCGCAATCTTCCAGCCGTTCAGATGCAAGATCGGAACAACCGCGCCGTCGCACGCGGGATTCAGGAACTTGTTGGAGTGCCAGCTTGCTGCCAGCGGGCCCGTTTCCGCTTCTCCATCGCCGATCACACACGCAACGATCAGGTCCGGGTTATCGAATGCTGCTCCGAATGCATGCGCCAGCGAGTATCCGAGCTCACCGCCCTCGTGTATCGAACCGGGCGTCTCCGGAGAACAATGACTGGGAACACCCCCGGGAAACGAGAACTGTTTGAAGAGCCGGCGCATGCCCTCGGCGTCTTGTGACACCTCGGGGTAGTGTTCGCTGTAGCTGCCCTCGAGCCAGGTCTGCGCGAGGAGTCCGGCACCGCCATGCCCTGGACCCGTGATGAATATCATGTTGAGATCGCGTTCGACGACAACACGATTCAGATGCACATAAAGCAAGTTCAATCCCGGCGTCGTTCCCCAATGCCCAAGCAGGCGCGGTTTGATGTGCTCGATTGCAAGCGGCTCGCGCAGCAGGGGGTTGGCCATGAGATAAAGCTGCCCTACCGAAAGATAGTTGGCGGCACGCCAGTAGGCGTCCATTTGATCGCGCAGAGCGGTCGGTAACATCTGGCTCATCGCATCGATCCTTCGTGGACAGGCTTCAAAGCTCTAGGCTCTGCGGCGCTGGAACCGATGCCCCGAGCTTAACGAGTACGTGCCGGTCATGGCCGTCTTGGGGAAAGGACACGACGATGTCGTCTGTCAACCCACCGTCGACAGCCAGGCTCGCCACACCCGTTCCCACGCCGTCCGGGTCTTCGATGGAAATTACCAATGCACCGGCCGGCCCACGTACGGAAATCTCTGCGTGCCCCCAACCCGTAGGGATGCACGGCTCGATGCGGACGCCGCCGGCCACCCGGTGGATACCAAGGATACTTTCGACACCGAGGCGCCATGTCCAAGCCGCGGCCCCGGTGTACCACGTCCAGCCACCACGCCCGCAATGAGGTGAGACGCTCGCAATGTCGGCCGCCATTACGTAAGGCTCGACGCGATAACGCTCGGCCGCGGCGCGGTCGAGCGCGTGGCCGATGGGATTTATCACTCGAAAGATCCTCATCGCGCGATCGGGTTCACCGATTTCCGTCAATGCACAGCCGAGCCATGCAGCCGCGTGGGTATACTGGCCACCGTTCTCGCGCACCCCGGGCGGATAGGCTTTGATGTAACCCGGATCGCGGAACGTCTTGTCAAAAGGCGGCCACAGAAGTCTTACGAGACCATCGTCCTCGCGCACGAGCGAACTCTCAGCCGCCGCGAGAGCTTCTCGTGCTCGCGCCTCAGGAGCCGCGCCCGAGAGCACGCTCCAGGACTGGGCGATGGAGTCGATCCGGCACTCTTCGGATTCCCGCGACCCCCACGGCGCACCACTATCGTCAAGTGCACGCCGATACCACTGGCCATCCCAACCGTTCGCTTCGACCGCACGCGCGAGTTCCGCCATTCTGCGCCGCCAGTGGTCGGCCAGTTCCCCCTCACCCCGTCGATCGCTGAGATCCGCAAAGCCGCGCATCGTCGCGATCGCAAACCAGCCGAGCCAGACACTCTCGCCGACCCCGCCGGCGCCGACGCGATTCATTCCGTCATTCCAATCACCACTCCCCATGAGCGGAAGGTCGTGCGCACCCCGGGAGACACCGCGCTCGAGAGCACGCTCGCAGTGCTCGAAAAGCGAACGCGACTGGCCACTACGCGCAAACAGCGCGTAGCGCTCGCCCTCTTCGGCAGCCAACGCGGCACCGTCTAGAAACGGCACGTCTTCGTCTAATATGGAATCGTCGCCCGTCGCCTCGATATAGACCGCTGTGGCGAAGGGAAGCCAGAGCAGATCGTCCGAGCAACGCGTACGCACGCCGCGTCCGGCGGGCGGGTGCCACCAGTGGAGGACATCGCCCTCTGGGAACTGGTGTGCGGCGCACTCTAGAATGTGCGATCGCAGCCGCGTCGGCGCGACGTGCACGAGACTCAACGTGTCCTGCAACTGATCGCGGAATCCGATCGCGCCGCCGGACTGGTAAAACCCGCTGCGCGCGAAGAGTCGACTGGATAGCGTTTGGTAGAGCAGCCAGCGATTCAGCATCAGGTCCATGGCCGCATCCGGCGTGCGCACTTGAACCTGATCGAGTAGATCGTCCCAGTAGGCCTGTATGCGCGTTAGCGCGGGCGCGATCGCGGCGGGTTCCCGCCAGCGACGGATGAGTTCGAGGCTTTCCTCGCGATTGCTCCCCTGACCAAGCACGAAATGCACCTCGGTTTCCTCTCCAGGGCCGAGTTCGAGATGTACCTGCAAAGCTGCGCACGGGTCTCCACCGGGCTCGACGCGACCAGAGAGCCCCCAGCGCCGCAGACCTGCAGGGGAACGCAGGTCTGCGCCTCGGCCGAGGAACTCCTCGCGGTCGGCGGTGAGTCCGTGTGGTTCAATACTCGAGGCCAAAAAGGCTACGCGTTCGCCGAATTCCGGCAGCCAAGAACTACGGGCGAGAAGAGCACCGCAGGCCGGGTCGTATTCCGGAACGATGAACGGACTTGTTTCGCTCCGTCGCGAGCCGAGGACCCATTCTGCGTAATACGTGGCGGTGAGTCGTCGCGGGCGGCCCCAGTGGTTGCGAAGGCGCAAGCGAATCAACTTGACCGGATCGTCGGGTGGAACCAGAATTTCGAATACCTGCTCGAGCCCCTCTGCGTTGGAACTCCATCGCGTGCTTCCCGCGCCATGACGCACCTCGTGCGCGACGCTCTGTCCGGCAGGCAACGGCGTCGGTGTCCACACGCGTCCGGTCTCTTCGTCACGCAAGTACAAAGCCTCGCCGCAGGAATCCGAGACCGGGTCGTTTGTCCAAGGCGTGAGCCGGTTCTCTCCACTGTTCACCGCCCACGTGAAGCCTCCGCCCGATTCGGTCACAAGGCAGCCGAATCCCTCATTGGCAAGTACGTTCGACCAAGGAGCCGGGGTCGTTTCGCCGGCTCCCAGAAAAATCACGTACTCCTTCCCATCCGCGCTGAAGCCGCCGAATCCGTTGTCGAACTGTAAGCCGCAAGGCCGCTTGAGCACCGGCGTAGGCTCGCTCGTTGCTTCCCAGCGGCTGGGTGAAAGAGTCGGAAGTTCCGCGCGAGGCTCCTCTACTTCTGAAATCTGCAGCTCGAGTGATCCACGGTCCGCGTCTAGAATCACACCGGCAGCGACATGCAGCAGTCGCGTGTCTGTATCCGACAGTTGGTCGGCTGCCAGGACGTGGACACCGCCGTTCCGGCCGAGGCGCTCGTACGCGCCCAACTCTTGAAGAAGCGCGAGGAGTCTTTCGCCGACCGGTTCAACGTAACCAGACGCGGCCTCGCGTAGCACCACAAGGTCGACGTCAAGCCCCTTCTCGTGCCATAGGCGGTGGCCGGCGACGAGATCCTGGAATAGCTCGCTCACCTCTGCCACGCGGGTTTTGAACAGCAGGATCGGGAGATCTCCTGACAGACCCATCCCCCAAAGGTGCGGCTGCCCGAGACGGTTTTCATTCAGTAACTCAGGCGCGCATCGTCGCACGCGTTGTGGGTAGACCAAGAGCGAGGCAAGGCGTTGCAGTGCCGGCAGCCGCGAACCATCCAGCCCGATCTGGCTCAATTGCCGGCACGCGTCGGTCGCAGCATCTGCGATCACCCAATCGAGCGCGCTGGGTGTCTGATAGCGATCGGCTATCTCGAGAACCGATTCGCGCGATCCCGCCGCCAGGGTCGCAAACGCGAGGCACTGATTCTGTCCGGCCTCTAGTTCGATGTGCACGCACAGCGAGGCAACGGCATCCAACGTAAACCCGGTTGAGGCGTCCGAGGATCGCACGCGACCCTCCGGATTCCGCACGTCGCGGCCACGACCGAGAAACGCGTGTCGGTCAGCCTCGAACCCGATAAGCCTGACGCCCGGCGTATCCGCGATCAGTCGGTGTAACAGAACCGGCGGCCGTTCCTCCGGCCCGCGCGGTCGGCGCGTAAAGAGAAGACCTGCATGGTTCTCAACCCACTCGCTGCGCACAAAGAGCTTACTGAAGGCCGGGTGTCGTTCGTCGTCACGCGGTAATGCAAGAGCGACCTCTGCGTAACTGGTAAGCGTGAGCGTTCTGGGACGCTCGGTCTCGTTGACGATCGTGAAGCGGCGAACCTCGACATCGTCGGCGGGCATGACGGCAACTTCCATGTGAATGCCGATCCCGTAATCATGCCGGTGAAACTCCGCCAGGTGAGTAGAGAAGACGGCGGAAGCTTCGTCATCGGCTATTTCAGACGGGCCCGGTACGGCTAACCACTGTTCGCCCGTGTCTTCGTCTTTTACGTAGAACCGCAGACCTTGGCTTTCGCAGGTAGGATCCGGCGTCCAGCGCGTCAGAGCGTAATCGTGCCAGCGAAGGCCGCCTGCCCCGCTATCGGTGATCGCGCTTGAAAGCCGACCGTTCCCGAGTAGATGGAGCGCAGTGCCGCGTTCTCCTGTAGGCGACCACGACTGTGGCGAAGGCAGAGACGTAGGGTGTACTTGCGACGCATGGGGTTCGGTCAGCGGTAGCACTTCCAGAGGCCGCTCGCTCGGCACACGTTCGTGTAGGAGCAGCTCGACCGATCGCACGCGAGGGTCGGCGTGCACGCGTCGGATGAGAACATCATCACAAAGAGCGTTATCAAGCGCCGCGAGGATCATGCCCTGATGATGTGCCATGTAAGACTGGACCGGATTCATGCGACAACCCCAGGGGACACGGTCGGATGTGAAGTCGGCGGCCTCATACAGTCCGTGCTCGCCGATCATCTCCATTGACTTGAGTTCGCGTAGATTCTCCAGTGCAGTGAATACGTCACAGCCGAGCGCGAGGACCGTCGCGTACGGTGCGACCACGCTATCCTCGGAAAGGTCGCGCCGAAGCCCCAAGCCGGGAACGCCGAAGGCGCGGTAGCGGTAGTTGCGGTCGGCGTCGAGCGCTGCGAACCCGGATTCCGAAACACCCCAGGGCATCTTCTGTTCGCTACCGTAGCGTCGTTGCGCCTCGATAGCCGCGCACTCGCTCTGCGCCAAGAGCGTGCCTCTCTCGCTACGAAACAACAGCGCAGGCATCAGGTACTCGAACAGCGAGCCGCCCCAGGAGACCAAACAAAGCCTCCCCCCGGCCACCGTGAGCCCCCGGCCGAGATGGAACCAATGCTCGAGCGGCAGGTCTCCCTTGGCGATGGCCACGAAGCTGGCAATCCGCGCCTCCGATGCAAGAAGATCGTAATGGTGGGAATCGATCTGATCGGCGCTGACGTTGTATCCGATATGAAACAGGCGTGTCTGCGTGTCGTAGAGCCAGCGGAAGTCGATGGCCAGTGCGATGCTGTCCGCCTCGGCCGCTTGGCTGATAAGTTCGCTACGAAGCCGGCTAATGGCACGCTCGCCATCGTCAAGCGCCACCGCCAGTCGCTCACACCATGGTGTGTTCGCTTCGCATTGTTCCAGCGCCGCCAGCTTTTCACGCACCTCGACAATCCGGCTGGCAGTCAGTGCGAGCGGAAGCGACAAAGCGAGCAGGTGTTCGAACTCGTGGGCCACCAAGCCCATTGATTCGGGGGCGGATGTCCACAACCGCGCCCACGGCGCGTAGGTATCAACCTCGCGGCGCATTTCGTCAATTTGATGGTGGACCCGATCGAGCCAGATGCGAACGTCGCGCAGAACCGCCAACTCGAGGTCACCTTTGCCGTCGTCAAGAGCTTCTCTGAGTTCGCGTTCGAAAGATTGCCCCTCGCCGTCGATGAAGACGCGGAGTGTCGCTACCCATTGCATCGGATCGTCCCGGGCAATCTCACCGCTGGATTGCAGCGCGCGCAGCATTGAGCCGAGACGTTCGCGACGATTGTGATCACCGAGCTTCGCGAGGTCGTCCTCCAGCAACGCAAGCAGATCGACGATTCCGTCCCAGCGCGCCGGCCGGAACGCGCTCTGCTCGGAGATCTCCGAGCATCCCTGCTTCAACGCAATCAGACTTGCCGCAAGGTTTCCGCTGTCAACGGTCGAGACATAGCGTGGTGCAAGCGGTTCGAGGGAGCGCGTGTCGTACCAATTCAGGAAGTGCCCGCGGTAGCGCTCCAGACGCTCCAAGGTGTCGAGCACGTTGGCCAGCCGTGATGCCAGCTCGCCCGTCCCCAGGTAGCCGAGATCCCACGCGGCAAGCGACGAAAGCAACAACATCCCGATGTTTGTTGGAGAGGTCCGATGGGCGACGACAGGGCCCGGGTGTTCTTGAAAGTTGTCGGGCGGCAGCCACTGATCTTCCGGACCACTGAAGGTCTCGAAAAACAGCCAGGTCCGGCGTGCGAGCTGACGCAGGAAACGACGGTCTTCACGCGAGAGCCGAGCCTTCCGCTCCTCATGTTCCGATCCCAGCCGAAACGCCACTTCGGGAGAGACAAGCCAAGCCACGAGAAGCAGCGCAGCACTCGGCAGAGCATCAGGACGGATCCACCACAACAGAGCACCCAGCACGACGGCGGTGATCGGTCCTGCGAACATCGTGCGCCACTCGAGCGCGCGGCCGGAAAACTTCTCGAACTGCTGTGCCGTGTGTGCTGCAGTCGTCCATTCAAGCAACCCGCGCCTGGTGATGAAGATCCGCGCGCAGGTGCGCAAGATCGCGTCGAGGGCGATCCAAGCCTCGTACGGCAAAAAGACGACGAGAAGCAGCCAGCGTCCAGCGTGGTCGAGAAAGCGTCGAAAAGCCGGCCGAACCGCGCTACGGCGGCGTCCCCAACCAAACCCGGTCACCAGATCGGTAAACAGGTGACCGGCGGGCGCAAGCACGCCCAAGATGGTCCACAACCAAGGATTCCCCGGTAGAAGCAACCATCCCACCGCGAACATCACGATGAGACTCGGCGCGAGGAGACTCCTACGCAAGTTGTCTAGGATCTTCCAGCGATCGATCACCTCGAGCCGGTTCGAGAGCCGGGAGTTGTGCGGTCCCGGAACTTGGCGGCCCAGCCAGGGGAGAAGCTGCCAGTCACCACGGATCCAGCGGTGCATGCGGCGCACGAACTCCGGGTAACGGCGTGGGAACGATTCGTAAAGCACAACGTCTGTGGCGAGTGCGACACGCCCGTGGATCCCTTCGAATAGATCGTGGCTGGCGAGGGCATTCTCCGGCACACGCCCCTCTAGGCTCCGGGCAAATGAATCGACGTCGTAGATTCCTTTGCCGACATAGATGCCGCTCGAGAACAGATCCTGGTAGACATCCGAAACTGCACGACTGTAGATATCGATAGCGGTGTCGCCGGCAAACAGCCTGGTGAATGGAGAACGATTGCCACTTGCGGGATCGATCTCGACGCGGGGCTGGACGACGGTGTAACCCGCGACGACTCGACCGCTCTCTTCGTCGAACTGCGCACGGTTGAGGGGATGCGCCATGATTCCGACCAGCCGTGGCACCGAGCCACGCGGCAAAACCGTATCCGCATCAAGAGTCACCACGAAGCGAATCCCATGCAAGCGTTGCGCATCGCCGGCTTGAACCGAAAACATCGGCGATTCATCGCCCCGCAGTAGCCGGTTCAGATCTTCGAGCTTCCCGCGCTTTCGCTCCCATGCCATCCAGCGCTTTTCGCACGGGTTGTAGAGGCGTGGGCGGTGCAGCAGATGGAAGGGACCCACTTCGGAGCCGGCGTAGCGCTGGTTGAGGCTTGTCACGCCGGCGACGAGAGCATCGGTGATTGCATCGTCGCCCGGCATGCGCTCCGCATCCGCGTCGGTGAAGTCGGTCAACAAAACGAACTCAAGCGCCGCCTCCGGATTGGCCAAGTAGTGTCCCTCGAGCTTCTCGAGCAGGCGGTCTAATTCGCCGCGATTCCCCGCAAGGCTGGGGATTACCACCGCGGTCTTAAATTCAAGTGGTATGCCGTCCGCGAAGTCGAGCTTGGGAAGGACGCTCGGCGACACCAGCCGCGTCAGCACCCAGTGAACCGCGGTGATGCCGAGGACGGACGCGGGCAGAACTACAACGAAGAATGCAGTCACCCACATACTCGGCGCCGCACCGAGATTGGCTAGATACGCCGTCGGAAGTGCTAGAACAGCCAAGATTGCGCTGACGAGCGTGAGACCGTAGGCACCTGTATTGTGGCGACCCAACCAGCGTCTGATCCGCGCTTTGATCGGTACGCGACAGGCCAACGAACGCTCGAACTCCTCGCTGCCCGCGCCGGTCAGCCAAAAACCTACGTGGCCGCGACGCTGATCGCCGAGAGTGTGGCGTTGCGCGTACGCCACTACACGTTCGGCGACCTCTATCTCGGAATGCATCGTCGCGCGGCTCAACACTTCGACAGTACGGCGGTAGCGATCGGCCGTCTCGAAGTCCATTCGGGCGTAGATGCCGGCCGGGTCGCGAAGTAGCACCGCTTCAACGCGGCTGCAGCTTTTGAAGAAGTCTTTCCACGAGATCGATGCGATCACGCGCAGGTTACCGAGTGCACGAGCCACACACTCGGTGTCTTCCAGGATCGGGGTCGGCCTCGGCCGCACCTTGAAGGGTGGCGGCAGTGACGGCATTATTCGTTCCACCGCGGCGACGAGCGTTTCGACGCAGGCGATCCGGAGTGCAGTCGGAAGCGCCCAAAGCTCCGCGGTCGTCAGTGTCGCGTCGTGTTGGTATACGTCAACGAAACGGGTCACGGTCGAGAGCGAAAGTTGAAGAAGAGATGCGTCTAGGAGCCCCCGTGCGAGCGCCAAGATGCGTGGCGCTCGGTCCTGGTCTTCTCCGGCCAGTGCCGGCAACTGGTGGTAAAAACCGCTCGGCAGGTCCTGTTCTATCTGTATAACGGCGCGGTGAACCAGGTAGTCGTTATCGAGCAGCCACTCAGCGGCCTTGGCGGCACTGCGTTCCGGCTGCGACAACCCCGCCCGTGCCCGCACGAGCCAAGCCTTTACGCGGGCGATCTCCGACCACGACGGCGCCGGGTGCGGGGGCCTGTCGGCCAATGCGTGCCCACGGGCGAACTCGCTCGCGACGAAATCGAGAGCATGCTCGGGAGATTCCGAGCCTGCCGAAGCGGTCACAACCTACCGAGTCCCGAAGAAGGCGACCGCTCCGACGGTCGGGCGGACGGTTGGCCGACCTGACGTGCCCGACGGCCATCGCGGTCGCGCACGACCAGAAGCGGAATATTAGCATGGGTCAATATGTACTCGGTGACGCCGCCACAAGGAGAATCGATCCGACCCGATGCCCCGTGAGCCGACATGACAACGAGATCTGCTTTCTCTTCGCGGATTAGTTGCTCGAGTTTCGTACGTACCCTTCCGTCTCCGACCACCAAGGTACGAACGCGGGTTCCGCTCTGCTTGATGCGAGCACGAAGACGGTCGAGATAGGCGCTTGCTACCCGCTCGTTGCGCTCCATCACAGTGCGCTTGAGCTCTGCTCCCTCCGCGTCCGGCGAACCCATCTGAATAATCTCGGGGTCTGGAACGACATGAACGAGGAGAATCTCGGCGTCTTGCGCGGCGGCAATACGTATCGCGGTCGGAACGACGCTCTCCGCGCGAGGCGACCCGTCGAGCGGCAGCAAAATCCGCTGGTATTGCACGCTGTTGCCTTTCGCCGCTGCGGCAGCCGGCACCAGCAGCAGCGATCCCGGTACGCGATCGATAAGCTTACGGGCCGTCCCGCCGAGGTCCCACTCGGTCAGCCCGCGCGTCCCATGACTGCAGAGAGCCGTGAGGTCGACATCGTGGCGCTTGGCCCAGTTGCAGATCTGCTCCGCGGGATTACCCTGAATAACCTCGGAGCAAACTACTGTGTCACGGTTACCGAGCCGCGTTGTGGCTATGTCGAGAAGCGCCCGTGCCTCCAGCTGGCGGATACCCCAATCAAGCGGGTCTGCCGGCACGTCACCCGCCACTCCCGCCTCGGAATCAAGTACGTGGAGCAGCGTCAGCCGTGCACCTAGTGCTCGCGCGATGAGCCGCGCGTGGGGAACGATTCCGCTTCCGAGTTCAGAGCCATCGAGGCAGGCCACCATTTCACCGACGCAACTCGACTTGGTCGCGGACTTATCTAGGTGCCGCCGCGGAGGATCCGGATGCGGCGGGCCAACCAACGAATGAGAGCTCAAACCCATCGGTGCGAATAACTCTACGTTCATTGACTCCTCCGGCGCTGACGGAGCGCGCGTCTGCCGAGCACTTATGAAGCTGCAACGACTGTGCCGACGGGTACACACCGCCGACCCGCCTCTGGCGCTCAGCCGGCAGGAAACCCGCGGCAGCGTGACTTGATTGGTGTGGCCGATTGTCCCTTTTTGAGGCTCGCTATCACACGCCGGATCTCGACCGGCAGGGCTGATTGGACGCGCTGGTGGTACGCCGGTTGCAAAAGTATATTCGGGTTGTTCGAGTTGTCGGGTCCTTTGGCCCTAGTCTCGGAGCACCCTAGTCGTACGTGAGGAGGGCATTGGTATGGAAAGCGAACTGAAGAAGCGGCTTGGGGTCGAGATTGATACGCTGCGCCAGGCACGCGACGAGTTACGCGTGCAGATTCACCTCGGTGCAGCCGAGGCTCGGCAAGTCTGGGAGGGGATCGAGAAGAACTGGGGGCACCTTGAGGCGAGACTCAAACGTGTCGGTCATGCCACGCAGGAGTCGGCAACCGAGATCGAAGAGGCAGCTGAGACGCTCGTGAAGAAGATAAAGGACGGCTACAAGCACGTTCGTGAACTGCTGTAGTCTGGAACGCCAAGACATCCGCAACCGCTATGCCGCGCGGCTCGTTCGACTCAGCCGACTCCGCTGTCCGTCGCCCTGCTCTCTGCGCAGCCGTCGGCGGTCGGCAGATGCATCGGCGGCTGCAGTGATGGACACGGTACTCGCTCGACCGATTCGACCGTCCATTCGCTACCGCTGTGCTCAACGAGGAAGCCGTTTACCGTACGCTGAGCCACGATCAGGCTCAGCGCTGCGACCTCGACCTTCACTCGTATGCCCGTAAGTGGGCAGAGGCTCCACGTGTATCGGTAGTATTTCATAGCTTGCCCCTCGCCTATTACCGGCGTGATGACTCCCACCCAACGCAGACCCGCTGCCAAGTCCGCCTATCCTGCAACAAGCATTGTTCGTGCCAAGCTGCCTCATAGACGGCGTCGCCGGGCGGCCCCCCGGCGATCCTGACCGCGCGTCCTACGAACTGCCCGCCCGGTTTGGGCGGTACGCCACATCGCGAGGCATCGGTTCTCAACCCCTACGACGCCCCGACGACGCCAGGTTCCCAGGCGGTGGAGATTCACTTCTACGGCGGTCGCGGCTACAGGTGCGTACACCCGCTCGCAATGGATATATCCGGCTTCATCTGGATCTTCGTGATCCTCATGGTCATGCAGCCCATGCTCAAGCAGCGCCTTCTCGAGAGTTCGCGCCGGCGCCTGATTGCTCAGTTTGAGAAGAAACGTAGTTCCCGCGTAATCTTGCTCGTCCATCGCCAAGAGACAATGTCGATCCTCGGCTTTCCGGTTTTGCGCTACGTGGATGTGCACGACTCAGAGGAGATCTTGCGCGCGCTACATCTTACTGATCCGAACGTCCCGCTCGACCTGGTCTTGCACACACCCGGTGGTCTTTTCCTTTCGGCCCTTCAAATCGCGCGCGCGGTCAAGCGCCACAAGGGGCACGTCACCGTGTTCGTCCCTCACTACGCAATGTCGGGGGGCGCGCTGATCGCCTTGGCTGCCGACCAAATTGTCATGTGTGAGGATGCGGTGTTGGGTCCGGTCGACCCACAGCTTGGACAGAAATCGGCGGCCTCGGTGTTAGCGGCAGTAGCGAAGAAACCGGTCGACAAAGTCGACGACGAAACGCTCATGCTTGCAGACCAAGCCGAGAAGGCGATTCGCCAGGTCCGTTCGGCTGTCACTTTCCTGTTGACCGACCGACTGCCACCCACGCAGACCGAGGAATTGGCTGAGCTGTTAACCCGCGGAGCGTGGACACACGACCATGGCATAACCCCCGATGATGCGCGCGAGATGGGTCTGCCTGTCGAAACCGACATCCCCCACGAGATCCTGCAGCTCATGGACCTTTACCCGCAACCGGTACGACGGCAGCCATCGGTCGAATACCTTCCCGAACACCATCCCGCGCCCGTGCCCGATCCGGCCAACCGGCAGCCCTAGTACCGAACAATCCAGCCTGAGAGGAGAGTTCTGCGTGTGCCCGTCACAAGAGCGCACGCGCGACGAAAGCCTCCGCTTCTTCCTGCACCCGCGCCAGGTGATCGCTGCCGAGGAAGCTTTCGGCGTAGATCTTGTAGATCGGCTCGGTGCCTGAAGGTCGCGCGGCGAACCAAGCATTCTTGCTGGTGACCTTGAGGCCGCCGATCGACGCATCGTTTCCGGGCGCGTTGGTGAGAACCTGCTCGACGGCTTCGCCGGCCAACTCGGAGGCGGTAACGTCTGATGCACTGAGTTTACCGAGGTGTGCGCGGGTATCGGCGTCAGCAGCCACGTCGATGCGTGCGTAGTGCGGCTCGCCGAGTTTTTGCGTCCAATCGTGGTAAACCTCGCCAAGATCGCGGCCTGCACGGGCAGTGGCCTCAACGGCCAGGAGATTGAGAAGGATTCCATCCTTGTCGGTCGTCCATGCAGTGCCGTCACGTCGCAAAAACGATGCGCCCGCACTTTCTTCGCCGACAAAACCGCACGTGCCGTCGAGCAGCGGATCGACGAACCACTTGAAGCCAACCGGCACTTCGAACACCGGCCGCTTAAGAGACCCTGCAATGCGTTCAAGGAGTGCGCTGGTGACAATCGTCTTTCCAACTCCCACCGAGTCCGCCCACGCGGATCGATGTGCAAAGAGATGCCCCGCAGCGACGGCTAGATAGTTGTTCGGGGGGAGAAGCCCGGCGCCCTTAGTTACGATGCCGTACCGATCGGCATCGGTGTCATTCGAGAACGCAATGTCGAAATGGTCGCGTAAGCCCACCACCGAAGCCATGGCGTGAGGCGACGAGCAGTCCATACGAATCCGCGCGTCCCAGTCCAAAGTCATGAACGCGAAACGCGGATCGACCGCGTCGGAGACAACCGTCAGGTCGAGATCCAGAGCTTCGGCAATCGGCTTCCAGTAAGGCAGCGCCGCGCCGCCGAGAGGATCGACGGCGACACGCAGGCCGGATCCGCGGATAGCATCGACGTCGAGTACGTCAGGGAGTGCGGCAACGTAGCGCCCGACATAGTCGTAGCCGCGGGTGGTGGATAAGCACCTGGCGCGCTCGAACGGAATCCTTGCAACATCTCGGTTGCCACCATCAAGCAGTCGGTTTGCCTCGCTTTCGATCCATGCCGTCACCTCACCACCGGCTGGTCCTCCGCTGGGCGGGTTGTACTTAATGCCACCATCCTCGGGCGGATTGTGCGACGGCGTAATCACGATGCCGTCGGCCAAGCCGTTGCGGCGGCCTCGGTTAGCCTCGAGGATCGCATGAGAGACTGCCGGCGTGGGCGTGAAGCGATCCTCCGAGTCGATCCGCACCTCGATTCCGTGCGCGGCAAGGACTTCGATAACGGTCGTCTTCGCCGGTTCGGACAAAGCATGGGAGTCGGCGCCCAGAAACAGCGGCCCCGTTACATTCTTGCTCGCACGGTGGCGGCCGACCGCCTCGGCAATCGCAACTAGATGACACTCGTTGAAGTTCGCGCGCAGAGGCGACCCGCGGTGACCCGAGGTCCCAAAGGAGACGCGTTGCTCTGCAAGCTCCGGGTCGGGGCTGCCGGTGTAGTAAGCGCGAATCAGCGATGGAACGTCGATGAGGTCGCCCTGCTGCGCCGGCGTACCCGCCCTCGGATGTATCGCCACGGCTAGCCCGCCCATTTCTTGTGATGAACCGAAATCATGGACTATTCGAATACTTGGCGGGAGGAGCTGGGCCAAGCGCCGACACCTCAGTCGGTACCTTGTACCCGCTGAGGTGACGCCGCGCCTGGACTCACGGCAAGTCCGCCAGTCGGCCCGCGAACAGCTCGAGGAGTTCGTCGGTGATCGCCTCCTGCCGCAGTACACGCCAATCCTGGCGGAGCCGACCAAGGCTGCGGTCACAACCTTGTCGTGCCGAATCGGCGGCGTGTAGACGTGCACGAACTTCGCTGCGCAGACCTTCGGCAAGGCCTACGACCAGTCGTGCCGAGAGTGCCTCTTGGATCGCGGCAGCCAAGACCGCGGCCGGTGGAGAGTAGGTCTGCGGCGCAACACGTGGATCAAACGCACCGCCCACTAGCAGCGGGGCCCGGTGCAGCTCGCTACCGCCACCGGTTGGATGAAGCATCGTCACCGGTCCTACATGATTGATGTCAAGAAGAGTCCACGCGACTCGTCGTGCGGCAGAGTCAACCTCCTCGGGAGCCGATGCCGCAGGCAACGACGATACGATACGTTTCTGCAACACCCCCTCAGCAGGAACGGTGTCGGCGAGTCGTCGGCCAACCAGTAGGAGCGGACCCTCACGCGGCAGCTGTTCCAACAATCGCCGCGCGAGCCCGCCGCAGAAGGATCGTTCCGGTCCGACCAGCACCCAGAGCGCGGCCCCCGGCTCCTCTTCGCGCGGCTTGCCGCCAAAGCGCGCGACCATCTCCTCCACCCAGCCGATATAAGCCGAAGCCTCGGCCGCGGCCGCTTCGACTCTCGCCTGCTGCGCGCGTGCAAGTGTCCACACCGCTTGTACGACCTGGCGTATGGCGGCTACGCCGTCAATTGCCCGCTCCGCGGCGTGAAGATCGCTGGGCCGCTCGCTCACGGCGCTTCCTCGGCGCCGGCGACGCTTGCCTCAGAGCCCGTACGCTCGCGTGCCAGGATCGCAATGATCGCTCGGCGGTCGTCGTCGCTGAGGATAGCTTCGCGGTCAATCCGTTCGACAACCACGGGCAAGCGGCTCCGGCATTCGCCCACAAGCTTGCAGACGGTGTCGGACAAGCCCTCATCGGGGATTCGTAGCAGGAGTTCCTGCTGATCCACCAACAGCAGCCGGAGCACTTCGTCGAACACCCCAAGCGGAGCACCGTGAGGTGCGCGCAGGAGAGTTCGGGCACGCCGGCCGATCTCGAGTCTGCGCATCGTGGCCGGTTCGAGCCGAGTACCCAGCCGTGAGAACACCTCGAGTTCAAGGAAGGAAGCGTACTCCAGGTGTAAGCGTCCGGCCAGTTCACGAAACGCCTGCGATTGCGCCTTTCCACCCACACGGCTCACGCTCGTAGCGGCATCAACAGCCGGCTTTTGCCCTGCGGCGAATAGCTTGCGTGACAGGACAATCTGACCATCCGTAACTGAAATAAGATTTGTCGGGATGTACGCCGATAGCCGCTCGTCTTCGGTCAAGGCAACCGGTAATGCCGTGAGCGAGCCGCCACCCCTTTCCGCACAAAGCAGCGTGGCACGCTCAAGAAGCCGCGAGTGTAGATAGAATATATCCCCGGGATAGGCCTCGCGTCCCGGTGGCCGCCGCAACAGCAGCGAAAGCTCGCGCCACGCCACGGCGTGCGCCGAGAGATCGTCGTAGACGATCAATACGTCTTCCCCGCGCTCGACAAACCACTCCGCCATGGCTGTAGCCGAGTACGGTGCGAGGTAACGCAGGCCCGGGCTCTCGTCCTGATAAGCAGTGACGATCGCCCAGCGGCCCCCGCTTCTCTGCAGCTTTGCAAAGATCTGCGACACCTCGGCACGACGCCGGCCGATCGCCACATAGATGCAAACAACACCGGTTTCGCGTTGACGCAGCATCGTATCGACCGCAAGTGCGGTCTTGCCGGTTCCTTCGTCGCCGAGGATAAGCTCACGCTGGCCGCGACCGATCGGGAACAGGGCGTCGATCGCAAGAACCCCTGTATAGAGGGGCTCATGAACTGCCGCCCGTTCGTGGATCTCCGGCGCGCGCCGATCGATCGGCATTTCGCTCATGCGACCGCCAAACGACCGGCCGTCTCGCCCCCGGCCGGTCGGGTCAAGCACTTTGCCGAGAATCGCTTCGCCTGCAGGAACGGTTGGCAGACGGTGTAGCGCGCGGACTCTTGCCCCCAGTTTCACCGGCCGCGCCGCATCTAGGGCAACCGCTTCCACCGCTCCTCGGCGTAGGCCGAGAACCAATGCGGGTCCGCTATCTTCTACCTCGATGAGTTCATCGGCACCGACATCGGGCAGACCGCGGATCTGCAGCACCCCCTGCGCGGCAGCCTCAACCCTTCCCTCAGCCAGAAGCCGCACGCGCGGACGCGTTTCGGCCGAAGCCCTGGTGATCGCACCAGCCACCTCTTGCAGCACTGCCCGGGCGCGTGGGTCAGCCACTCGCAGTTTCCTCCTCGACGAGCTCACGCACGCGGTCGCGCAAGACGGCGAGATGGCCGGCAACCGATGCATCGAGCACACGGTCGCCGATGCGAAGAACAGGGCCGGCCAGGAGATCTGCGTCTTCACGTACAACGAGGTCGAAGGCTACAGCGCAGACCTGCGTAAGAGCCTGGCGAAGCGAATGGAGAGCTTCTTCTGACGGAGGCCTCGGCACGCTGAGCTCAACCGTCAAACGGCCGCTCGGGCCGGCGATTGCGATCGATTCCTTCTTTAGTGTGTCGCGATGCTCGCCGAGCGAAACCACGAGTGCTTTGGTGAGGACGCTGTCAGCGGACTCCGGGAGCAGTTCTTTCAACAGCCGTCCCGCGATCTCCGCCGCACCGTCGGCGGTCGTCTCGCGTAACCACTCGAGCTCTTCAATACGTTCGCGCTCGAGCGTGCGCTGAACGCGTTCGCGTTCAGCGACGGCATCCTGGCGGGCTTGCCCGAGGATGCGCGCCTCTTCCTTCGCGGCCTGCTCCCTTGCATCGGCAACGATCGTCTCACGAAGGTGCTCGATCTCGGCAAGGCGTGCCTGTGCCTCTTCACGCTGTGCTCGCGCAGCATCCCGCTCGGCGGCGGCCCGTCCGTGCTCGCGCGCGAGTTCCTCGCGTCGGCGCTCGATCCCCTCGCGTAGCGGGCGGTACAGCACGCGCTGAAGGATCCAGAGAAGAAGGAGGAAGTTTACGATCTCAAAAACAAACGTAGTCCAGTCGAAGCTCATACATTCTCAGCCAACGAAGGGATTGGCGAACAGAAGAACCAGCGCGATTACCAGCGCGTAGATGGCAGTCGATTCGACCATCGCCATTCCCACGAACAAGGTACGTGTAATCGTGTCGGCGCTATCGGGTTGCCGCGAGATGGCGTCAAGCGCCCGAGAGAGCGCACGTCCCTCTCCGAGTGCCGGGCCGATTGACCCTATCGCGACGGCGAAACCCGCGGTTGCGATTGAGACTAAGGCTATCCAGTCGGTCATGGCGGTTGTCCTCCTTGCAGAGTGCGGGGATTGGTCATTTGGAATGCGCTTGCACTGAACACCAGTGTCAGCACGCCGAAGATGTACGCCTGTACCGCGCTTGTCAGGACGCTCAGCAGCATCAGCGGCAGCGGCACAAGGAACGCGGCTAGGTAGAGGACAACCGCTCCGACCAGAGTCGTCGACAGCATGTTACCGAACAGCCGGAGCGCCAGCGCAATGGTACGGCTCACCTCACCGATCAGGTTAAAGGGAAGAAGCAGTAGATTCGGTTCGGCATAGTGTCGAAGATACCGCCAACCTTCGCGGCGGGCGGCGAAGACGTGAGAAGCGAGCCACGCTATAGCCGCGAGCGCGGCGGCCATCGACAAATCACGTGTCGGACTCGAAATACCCGGGACGAGTCCCACCAGATTCGCAGAGAGGATGAAAATCCATTGGGTCAAAACGAGCGGAACCAGCGGGCGGGCATCGATATTCACCATATCCTCGATCGCGCGCTCGAGGAACGCATAGATAACCTCGAGCGCCTCACGTGCCGAGTCGAAACGTAGCGCGACAATGCTCGTGAGGGCGATGATCAACGAAAGCGCACCCGAAGCGACCACCGTGTCGGTCAGGACGATTGGGCCCCAGCGAAGCAGTTCCTGTGGGAACACCTCCCCCATCACCAGCCGCCTGCGCGCGCGAGTGCGTGCGAACGCACGACCCAAAACCCACATATTGACGACCAAGCGGAAGCCGGCGCCAGCACGATCGCGGCGAACAGAAACAGACCGGGAAGAGCGATGCACAACGGTAGCGTCGCCAGCGCCACCGTCACGCCGCCGCGCGCGACAAGCGCGGCCCTGGCTCTTGTGACCGTGAGATGCACAATCGCCGCCAAGCCGCCCAGGGCGGCCGCGAAGACGGGTCCTTCTACGGTCACAACATCATTCCTCGTCCTCTTGGAGGCTCTGCTGAATCAGTCGCCAACTGCCGAATGCACCGGCGATGAAGCCGACAAGGATGAGGCCGACAGCCAAGCCCGGGCGGCCCATGCGCTCTGCGAGCACGTGTCCGAGCACCGCACCGGCCACGAGGGGAAGCGAAAACACGAACCCCAGCGAGCCGACGTGGGCGGCATAGCGCCAGAAACCACCTCCCCTTCGGCGCGCACGCGAAAGTCGACGGGCCTTACCGCGAACCTCGCGCACGAACTCTTGCTCAAGCGGATCTTCATCCGTGCTCACTGCGACGCCTCCTGACGCGCCAGACGCCGCATTGCTTCCTTGGCGAGATCGTCGAAGACATCGCGCTGCGCTTTGCTCCGCTGTCGACGAGCGCGCGCATGCTGCTGCACAAGACCTGCTACTTCTTCCAACCTACGGGCGAGGATGGCCTCGCGCACCATCACCCGGCAGCACCCGCCGCAAAGGTCGAGCAACCCGCCGGCCAAAGCCATGAAGGCCTCGCCTTCTGCGTCTTCGAAGAGCAACAAGCCGGCCGGAAGTACCGCCGCTAGATCGATACACCCAGGATGGATGCCGAACCAGCCATCCTGGTCTTCGGCACGAACTCTACGCACTGCCCCCTGGTAGACAATCGACACCGGTGTGCGAACTGCGAGGTCGATGGTGCTCACGAGCTCACTCTCTCCAGGTCGGCCAGCCCTCCGATCATGAATAGGTGGTGCTCTTCGAGTTCGTCGAATTCACCGGAGAGGATGCGCTCGCATCCGCCGAGCGTGTCCAACAAGGGCACGCGGACGCCACCGCGACCTGTGAAGGCTTCGGAGACTTTGAAAGGCTGCGTCAGGAATCGGTCGAGTCTCCGAGCTCGCTGGACAAGCTGGCGGTCTTCACGAGAGAGCTCGTCCATCCCCAGCATTGCGATCACATCTTCGAGGTCACGGTAGCGGGCCAGCACACCACGGACCTGCTCGGCAAGCTCATAGTGGCGTAAACCGACGGCTGCCGGATCGAGCAAACGCGAATGAGAGCGCAAAGGATCGACCGCCGGATACAGTCCGGCTGAGGCGCGGCCACGTGTCAAAACCACTTGTGCGTCCAGATGCTCGATCACCGCGGCAGCGCCGGGGTCGGTAAGATCGTCGGCAGGAACGTAGACCGCTTGGACCGATGTGATTGCCCCATCAACTGTCGAAGCAATGCGCTCCTCGACCTCCGCAAGCTCGGTCGCAAGAGTCGGCTGATAGCCCACGCGCGAAGGTACGTAGCCGGCCAGTGCGGATGTTTCCATCCCGGCTTGAACGAACCGAAAAATGTTGTCCATCAGCAACAGCACATCGGCGCCGGCACGATCACGAAAGTCTTCGGCCAGGGTCAGCGCCGCGTGGGGAACACGCAGCCGTAAGCCAGGCGGTGCGTCCATTTGGCCGAATACCATGGCGGTTCGATCCATCAGGCCCGCGCGTCGGAGGTCGCTCCACAATTCGTGGCCTTCGCGAATACGCTCGCCAATGCCCGCAAAAATCGCGTACCCGCGATGGGCCTCGAGAACAGCGCCGATGAACTCGACAAGCAGCAACGTCTTGCCGACCCCAGCGCCGCCGAACAGGCCGGTCTTGCCGCCGCGCGCGAACGGACACAACAAATCGACGATCTTAACGCCGGTATGTAGCGGTTCGAGAAGCGATCGGTGGCGATCCAGCGTAGGCGGCGGCCGGTGGATCGGCAGGCGCTCGGCCGCTTCGATAGGCGGACCACCATCAAGCTGGCGACCGGTGCAATCCATGAGCCGGCCAAGAACACCCTCACCAACAGGTACTGTGAGCGGACCGCCAAGCGCATGTACCACATCACCGCGACGCACCCCCGAGGTCGACTGGAGAGCCAGTCCCCGCGCGAGTCCGGGTTCGGGGTGACTCAACACCTCAAGATCCCGGGGCGGCGGGCCGGGAATACTAAGCGCTTCACGAACCCCGGGCTCGCTGCCTTCGGCGAAGCGAACATCGACAACGCTGCCCTGTACTCCCTCAACGCGGCCATCCATATGCACCTAGGCCAGCAAGCCGCGTGCCCACGCGAGGTAGCAATGGGAGAGGCCTTGGTTGTAAACGCCTTCGCTAATACGAGGCCAAACGCCCCAAGCTGACGTCTTTGACCACACCCGACCACGCACCGACCACAGTTTACAGCCGCGTCAGTGTCGCAGACGCAGGCGCGCTGCCATCGGCACTCCGTTTGCAGTCAGGCGGTCGGGAGGACTGCGTTTCGGCACATCGTAGAACCCACGAATCCATCCCGACTGTGCCTGAACAAAGCTGGTCGCTTCCGGTTGATGCCGTTCTCAAGGCGCTTGAGGTTGAGCGCGACCGGGGTCTGCCCCCGGCGCAGGTAGCGCACCGCCGACGCCACTTCGGGCCCAACCGCCTACGGCGGGTGAAGCGGCGTAGCGTCCTGCAAATCTTTTGGAGCCAAGTGGCAAGCCCGATCGTGGTTTTGCTGGCTGGCGCGGTACTCGTCGCCCTAGCCTTTGGCGAGCAGCTCGAGGCCGTCGCTATCGCAGCCGTGCTCGTAGTTAATACCGCGATCGGCTTTTGGACCGAAAAGCACGCGTTACGCTCGATGGAAGGGCTCCGCGTCCTCGGGCGTGTTCAGGCCACGGTACGCCGGTCCGGAATATCGAGCGTCGTAGCAGCCGACGATCTAGTGCCCGGCGATATCGTGCTGCTTGACGCAGGTGATGTGTTGACAGCCGACCTCCGGTTGGTGAGCGCCTCGGGCCTCCAGGTCGACGAAGCGACACTAACCGGAGAGTCGCTGGCGGTTGAGAAGACGGTCGCACCATGTGCGGCCGAGGCTGCGCTCGCAGATCGGACCGCGATGGTCTTCAAAGGAACTGCCGTAACTAATGGGAGTGCCGAAGGCGTCGTGGTTGCGACCGGGATGGCAACCGAACTGGGGCGTATCTCGCAGCTGGTCGAGCAAGCCCAGTCAGAAGCCACGCCACTCGAGGTTCGCCTGGCTCGATTGGGCCACCACCTGATCCTCTTCTCGCTCGTGATCGCCGCGTTCGTAGCTGCCACCAACATCTGGGCCGGCCGTGGCCTCTACCTTTCGATCGAAATCGCCCTCGCCTTAGCCGTCGCTGCCGTACCTGAAGGCCTCCCGATCGTCGCCACCATGGCTCTCGCGCGCGGTATGTGGCGGATGGCCGGCCGCAACGCGCTCGTTGAGCGCCTCTCCGCCGTCGAAACTTTGGGCTCGACCAGCGTTATTCTCACCGACAAGACCGGAACTCTCACCGAGAACCGAATGGTCGTTGCAGAACTCGCGCTGCCCGGTGAAGCAATCCTCAGTCTCGAGCCGGGGCGCAAGCCGAGCGCAATCCCGTTGTCGAACGAAGCGACGGTCGATCCCGAGCAGCAACGGCTGCTGCGCGACGCCTTGCGCGTAGCGGTTCTGTGCAACAACGCCGAACTCGCGCCGGAAGACGCCCGCAATGAGACCCGCGCCACAGGCGACCCCACCGAGGTCGCTCTCTTGGTCGCCGGCCGCGATGCCGGCCTCGAGCGCAACCAGCTGCTGGTGACCACGCCTGAACTCGAAGAGATAGCCTTTGATCCCGAAGGCAAGCGGATGGCGACGCTGCACAGCATTGATGGCGGCGTGCTTGCCGCCGTCAAGGGTGCTCCCGAAACGGTCATCCCGTGTTGCGCGCAATACCGAACGACAGAGGGCGGCGTCGAGGAACTCGACGCCGCAGCCCAGGCCGAGTGGATCGCGCGCGCCGCATTGATGGCGGCACGCGGCCAGCGCGTCCTAGCGCTGGCCACCAAGGAGCTCTCCCTAGACTCCGCCTTTTGCTACGAGGCCCTGAACCTCGTGGGTTTGGTGGCGCTAGTCGATCCACCTCGGGACGGTGTCGGCACCGTGATTGACGATTGCCGGGCGGCAGGGATGCGCGTGGTCATGGTTACGGGGGACCACGGGGGTACCGCATGGCACGTCGCGCGCGTGACCGGGCTGATCGACGCCGACCAAGCCGAGTCGGTCTCCTCTCTAGACGCACGGACGATCCCGCGCTTCGACAACCTCTCGGATAGCGAAACACAACAAGTACTTTCAGCGCCGGTAATCGCGCGTGCCACACCGAAACAGAAGCTCGAGTTGATCTCCCTCTATCAAAACCACGGTGCCGTAGTCGCAATGACAGGCGACGGTGTGAATGACGCCCCCGCGCTCAAGAAAGCAGACATCGGCGTGGCGATGGGTAAACGCGGCACTCAGGTCGCGCGCGAGGCCGCCGACATGGTGCTCCAAGACGACGAATTCGGAACCATCGTCGCTGCAATCACGGAGGGGCGTGCGATTTTCGTGAATATCCGCAAGTTCGTGCTCTACCTGATGTCGTGCAACGTAAGTGAGATCCTGGTCGTTGCGGTGGCATCATTCACGCAAGGCCCTCTCCCTCTGTTACCGCTCCAAATCCTATTCCTGAATCTCATAACCGATGTCTTCCCGGCGTTGGCCCTCGGCGTCGGTGAGGGGTCGCCTACCCTCATGACAGAGCCTCCGCGCAAGGTGGAAGAACCCCTGATCACGCGGCGACAATGGGGACGGATCTTCGGCTTCGCAGCCGTGATCGCGTTGAGCGTACTTGCCGCACTGCTGATTGCGATCGAGGTCCTAGGCAAGACCGGCCGACAGGCCACGACAATCTCGTTTCTCACTCTGGCGCTCGCACAACTTTGGCACGTATTGAACATGCGCGAGAGGGGCTCGCGATGGTGGAGGAACGAAATCACCGCCAACCCCTGGATCTGGGGCGCTTTGCTCCTGTGCGTTGCGCTGGTTGCCGTTGCGGTACATTGGGCGCCGCTAGCGGCCACGCTGAAGCTCTCGGATCCAGGTGCGGACGGCTGGGGACTCGCCCTTTTGATGAGCCTGCTCCCACTCCTAGCGGGTCAGCTCTGGCTCGTGGCCGTGGAGCGAATGTCCCGAGACCGCGCAAGCGAAAGTACCGCAACGCCGAAGTATCGGAGGTGACATATGGCCCAACAGCGAACCAACAAGAGAACTCGACCGTCGAACGCGGAGGTGGCGCGTATCCTGCGCGCGCTTGGACTGCGATCGGAAAGCAAAGGCCAGGTGCCTTGCTATCGCCCTTAGCCGAAGGGTTGCAATACCAGCATGCCTTCGGGCACGAGGCGGGTTGCGAGCATCACCTCGTTGATATCGCGATGTTCCATCCACGTGGAATCGCGTCGGTTCTCGACGTTACGCCAGAACGTTTCGATCGCCGTGGCGAGTGGCAGGTAAGCAACAAGCTCTGCAAGACGCGACCGTACGCCGGGCGTCGTGTGGACCCTGTCGGCGGCCGCTCGTATGTCGTTCTCAATCGCCGTGACCGCCACAAGGCCGATGGCCAGTCCGATCTCGCGGAACGCAATCCGTTGTGAGGCGGAACGCTTCAAGTCGCCCTGACGTGTGTAGTGGGCAAGTCCCGCGAGCGACGCCGCGAGAAGTTCTTCAAGTAAGCCGTCCACCACCGGGGCGCCCTCTCTCATCAATTGCTCAACCCGGTACGCGTCGATCAACAAACCACCAAGACCCAACGGATCCGACGTCGCCCAGTCGCGCCCTTCCACCAGGTCTGCAAACTCTTGCACCGCCTCCTCCAGGGTCGGCTCCGGCGACGCAGCAGCCAGGTTTCGGGCTGTGGTCTGCAACTGGACGAGTGTGATGTAGCCGTCGAGCGGATCGTGGTGCCCCATCGAGGCGACGAGCGGGCGTGAAAGATCGATGCTCATCTTCCATACCGGTGCGCGGTGGGAGGGGGGCCCCGTTGTGAAGGCCAAATGGGCAACCTCGGCAAGCTCACGCGCCCAGGTGTTGAAATGCGGCAGCCCGGTTGAACGCGACACCTGGTCGAGGGTGTGCATCCACCTGGTCAGGTAATGGAAATACTGTCCGTCCCGTTCCCACTCGAGGCGCTCATCGAGGGGTGCGCTGTGAGCTCGCTCGGCGAGCTCTTTACCGATTCGCAGGCCGCCTCGGGTCGGATGAAGTTCTCCTTGTCTCTCCTCGAGCCCACTGATCCATCCCCTACGGCGGTCATCGGTCCGGTGGCGTCCAAGTACGTGATGCACCTGGTCGACCAATCGAAGCGCGAGATCTCGGTATCGCTGTTCGCCTGTCGAGTTGGCAAGCGCGAGGAAGTTGCAGACAGCAAAGGCATCGGTCCACAGGTAGCGGCGCGGCGTTCCCTCCGTTGTAAGCCCCGTGCGTTCGGCAAAGTGCAACATGAGCGCTTCGGCATCCGTCACCGACCGCCCTCGCTCGCGCTTCGGCATCAGGGCGCGAATGGGTGACTCCTCGCAAGCAGCGCGGCGTCCGCGCCAAGTACGGGGCGAACTGCGCGGGTATCGTCGATCCACACGTATTCGTCGAATTGATGAGGCAGACTGGCGTGGAAGTAATGGCTTTGGAGCTCAGTGTCGGGCCGGTAGACCACTCCGATCGCGCGCTCCAGGCGCGGCGTTTCCAACTCCAAGCGTAACTCGGCGCGGTCGGGCTCACGCAGATGAAGGAAGAATGCGGGAATCTCCGCGTCACGACACAAACGCTCATAACTCTCCGGGTGGGACGGCCGGACGTTCATGACCTGCATCGGAGCGCCCCAGTCGTCGGCGGCCGCGACCGTGCCGTGATCGGTACCGAAGCCGATGAGGAACGCCGCGTCTCCGTACTTTTCCCGGCACAACTGCCCCACATTGAGCTGGCCGCGCAGACCCATTTCTGTCGCTGAGGCGTCTCCGAGGTGCGAGTTGTGCTCCCACAATACCGCCTTCGTCCCCTCGCCGTGGAACGCGAGCAGTGACTCGAGCGTGTCGAACATGTGCTGGTCGCGCAGGTTCCACGATTCGTTCGCCCCGTAATACATGCTGCGATAGTAACGCTCGGCATCGGCAACCAAGCGGGCATTTTGCACGGCGTCGAGAACCGACTCCCCGTCGCGCTCGGCGTAGTCGAGGCGTCGCGCCATCAGATCGCTGAGCATCGCAACCGCCTCGCGTTCGCATACGCGGTAACGGCCGGACACAGCGGCGCGGCCGTATGCGGCAGGATCGGTCTCCCACGGCGTCAGGCAGGCGTAGCGATGTCGCGCGACCCGGGCTGCCCCGGGATCCACGCGATCGAGAAACTCCAGCACCGCCTGGATCGACGTAAACAGGCTGTAAAGATCGAGTCCGTGAAACGCCACCGGTGGGCGCTCGCCGCGCAGCTCTGCATTGCGCTCGCGCAGCCACTCGACAAAGCGCAGGGTCTCATGGTTGCGCCACATCCAGGTTGGGAAGCGACGAAAGACACGCGTATCGCTGCCGGTCGCCAAGATCGGGCGATCGCTCTGCACCCAGCGATTGACCGCGGCGGCATCCGGCCAATCGGCCTCAACCGCCACCACGAGGAACCCACGTGAGCGGATCAGCCCTTTGGTGATCTCGGCACGCATTCGATAAAACTCGGAGGTACCGTGGCTGGCTTCGCCGATCAGAACCAAATGCGCATCGCCGATGCGCTCGAGCAGCGGCCCGAGATCGTGGCCTTCGATTTTCTCGAACGCTAGAGCTTCTTCGCGGACAAGCCGAGCCACACCGGCTGGGCGGCTCGGCACGCGCGTCGTGTGGCCGTCCCAGGCCTCATCGGCCTCCCAGCCCTGTGCACCGATCAGTGGAACGAAGCGGACGTCGCCTAACTCTTCGCGCTCAAAGCTGTCGTTACCCCGGCGAGTCACCCTCACCATTTTCTGTAGCTCGCGTCCCTCACCGACCGGCATCACCAGTCGGCCGCCCACGTTTAGTTGATCGAGCAGGGCCCGGGGCACATCCGGACCGCCGGCAGCGACCACAATCGCGTCATAGGGCGCGTGCTCGGACCAACCTAGCGAGCCGTCGCCATGGTGGGTCAAGACGTTGCCCAGGCCGAGTTCCGCAAGCCGTCGTGCGGCCAGTCGGGCGAGTTCTTGGTGGCGTTCGACGGTGTAGACCTGCCGCGCAACCTTGGCGAGAATGGCCGCCGCATAGCCTGAGCCCGTGCCGATCTCGAGCACCTTGTCGTCGGGGCCGAGCTTAAGTGCGATCGTCATCATCGCGACAATGTAGGGCTGCGAGATGGTCTGCCCCTGCTCGATCGGCAGCGGCGAATCCTGATACGCAAACTCCCATAGCTCGGGGGGCAGAAACAACTCTCGCGGCACGCTGCGGAACGCGTGGAGGACACGTTCATCGCGGATGCCCCGAGCCAGGATCTGCGCCCGGACCATGTCCTCACGCTCGCTATCAAACTCCGTACTTTGCGCGACCATCGTCTTGTCGGCTCGGCATACCGAGCACACGGCCCTCGCCGGAACGCCGGCTCACGTACCACCTGCTGAAGAAGCACGCAGCGTGCCAAGCCACCGGTAAAGCTCCGAGCACATCAAACATAGGTCTGCAGCTTCTCCTGCGTCTCGACCTGAGGCGTGCAACCCCAGAATGGGACGTCGGCGCACTGCAACCTTTCGTGGGCCGCGCCGCGCCGGTATGATCGGCGCGTGAGCGCAAAACAGCCGCGGTGCAGGTGATGGCGGAAAAACGAGTCCCACCTTTCCAGTCTGCAGAGGTGGACGCGGTCCTATCGTGCTTGATGGACGCCGTGGTCGCGATCGATGCGCAAAGTCGGGTCGTGTTCTTCAATGCCGTTGCTGAGCAGATGTTCGGCTATTCAGCGGCCCAAGCGCTCGGGGCACCGGTCGAGCGATTCATGCCCGAACGCTTCCGCGACAAGCATGCCGAGCACGTCCGCCGCTTCGCAGAGGCAGATATCTCCTCACGGCGAATAGGAACGCGCGGCGAGATACGCGGGCTGCGCGCGAACGGCGACGAATTCCCGATAGAAGCGTCTATCGGTCGGATCGAGACCGACGGCGGCGATCTCTATACGGTCGTGTTGCGGGACATGACGGAGCGCGAACTCGCGCAGCGCGCGACTCGACAACGCGAGTACTACCTCCGCTCGCTGCTCGACACCGTCGATGCCGTCATTGTGCTGCTCGGCTTGGACGGAACAGTCCTTGAATGGAACCCGCGCGCGGAGTCGTTCTACGGTGCGCCTGCCATAGCCGTGATCGGCCGCCCCTACGCCGATTTCATTCCTGCTGAAGAACGCGACGCCGTCTACGCCGAGATCAAGCGCATAGGACGCGAAGGAACGCCGACGGACAGATTCGAGAGTGCCGTCCAGACCCATCGTGGGTTGCGACACGTCGTGTGGAACGCCGCCCTCGTGGCCGACGAAACCGGCAATCCTGCCATTCTCGCGACCGGCCACGACATCACCGAGCAAAAGGAAGCCCATGAGATTGCCCGGCACCTCGCGGCAATCGTTCAGTCTTCCGACGACGCCATCATCGGCACAACGCTCAACGGCGAGATTGTAAGCTGGAACTGGGCTGCGCAAACAATCTTTGGATACACACCCGACCAAGCGGTCGGTCAGCCGATCACCATGCTCTCGCAGGAAGGCCAAAGGGGTAAGACCGATCAAATCCTTGAACGAACCCGATCGGGCCTCAGAGTTGATCACGTCGAAACGCTCCAAGTAAGCAAACAAGGGAAAATCGTCCCGGTCTCGCTTTCCATGTTTCCCGTTCGTACATCGAACGGTGAGATCGTCGGCTGTGCCGCCATCGCACGCGACATCACCGAGCAAACGCTGTCACGCGAGGCGCATGCCGACCTCGCCGGTATTATCGAGGAATCGCTGAACGAGATCTTCGTTGTCGATTCGAGCACGCTCCATTTCAGGGCCGTCAACCGCGGAGCGCGTGAGAACCTCGGCTACTCGTTCGATCAGCTATGCGAACTCACCCTCGTCGACATCATGCCGGAATTCTCACGGGAGAGATTCGAAGCGTTGATCGCGCCACTACGCGCTGCTGCCAAGACCATGCTTCAATTCGAGACAATTCACGCACGAAAGAACGGCAGTTGTTATCCTGTTGAGGTTCACCTCCAGTTCGGCAGGTACGCGGGCGCAGAAAGATTCGTCGCAATTGTGCTCGACATCACCGAGCGCAAGGAGGCCGCGCAGCGTGAAACAGAATGCGAACGACGTAGCCACAAACTAGAAGCTCTTGCCTCCATCAGCACGTTGACCGCCGGTATCGCGCACGACATCGGCACTCCCATGACGGCGATTCTCGGCTACGCCGAGATGATGCGAAAACAGCTCCCCGACGACAAGAACCGTGGGCGTGCGGCCGTCATAGTCGAACAGGTGCATCGGGTCTCCGAACTCGTGGAGGCGCTTCTCGACATGGCCCGCCCCGGCGATCGGCCTTTCGTACCGGTCGATCCGGCAGCTGTTTTGAGGACTTCGCTGGAGCTGTATCGAGAGAACCTGCGCAAACGCAACATCGGCGTGGAGGCCAGCCTCGGCCCCGTCCCGGCCGTCATTGGCGACGCAAAGCGTCTCCAGAGGGTATTTATCAACCTCATCGTCAACGCCGCTGACGCTATGGTGAACGGAGGCACCCTGCACGTGTCGCTGACCAATCCGGACGACCGCCATGTGGCGATCCGCATCCGCGATACCGGCACCGGAATCGCGCCGGAAGTGTTGCCGCGGATATTCGAGCCCCTCTATACGACCAAAGAACGCACCAGCGGGACGGGGCTAGGACTAGCGGTCGCTAAGGGGATCATTAGTGAGCACGGCGGAGAGATCTCCGCAACAAGTCAACCAGGCGTCGGTACAGAGTTCACGATTGTGTTGCCGATCTAGGAGCCGCCGCCGCATTGGGTACCCACCGAGCGAGTCCCGGCAACCGTGTCGCTAAACGGGAAATAGCCCCGCCACAGGAGCGCACTGGGTCAATCCGCCTCGAATCGAGGCGCCAAACCACGTGTCTCGATCTCGAACAGGGGCCGGTGCTGACAGATTCCGTTGGCACCCGCCGTGCAGTATCCAATGCCTGGGAGGCTTTTGGTATGACCTGTCGAAACGAGATCGAACTCCCCAGAGCCGCTTTCCGCGCAGCCACATGAACCTCAGGAACTCTCGCAGCGTTCTTGCGGTGGATGACGAGGCTGTCGTCCGCGACATGATCCTCGAGCTTCTCAGCGGCGAGGGTTTCGACGTAGCCACGGTCAGTTGCGCTAACGACGCGCTCGCCGCGATCGAGGAGCGCGACTTCGATGTCGTGTTAACCGATCTGCAAATGCCCGGTCAAGACGGCATAGAACTCATCCTCCGATTGCGCACCCTACGCCCGGAAACGCCGGTGATCTTGATGACCGCGTTCGGAAGCATCCAGACTGCGGTTAAAGCCATGCGAGCCGGCGCGCTCGATTATGTCACCAAACCATTCGAGTCCGATGCCCTCTTGGTTGCACTCGAACGTGCGCTCGCCCATCGCGAACTAGAAGAAGAGAACCGAAGACTGCGACGCGCAGTCGATCGTACGGCGTCATTCGGTGACCTTGTCGGGAAGAGCGCTGCGATGAACGAGATC
This sequence comes from Deltaproteobacteria bacterium, assembly GCA_029262415.1. GTDB lineage: Bacteria > Desulfobacterota > Binatia > UBA1149 > JAJCZL01 > JAJCZL01. The sequence continues at coordinate 102,574 of JAJCZL010000001.1, forward strand.
TACGCGCTCATACGAAAGATATCCAACAACCGGAGTAACGTCCTTATTACCGGCGAAAGTGGCACGGGAAAGGAAGTCGTGGCCAGAACCATTCACTTCTCGGGCGCACGCACCGAACAACCTTTCGTGCCGATCAACTGCACGGCGATGCCCGAGGGGCTACTCGAGAGCGAGCTTTTCGGACACGTGCGCGGTGCATTCACCGGTGCCCACACCACGAAAAAAGGCCTGTTCGAAGCCGCCAACGGTGGAACCATTTTTCTCGACGAGATCGGCGACATGCCGCTGAGTCTTCAGGGTAAACTGTTGCGGGTCATCCAAGACCAGGAAGTGCGCGCGGTCGGTGCCAATCAGTCCACCAAGGTCGATGTAAGAATAGTTGCTGCGACCAACCAAGCTCTGAGGCGAAACATCGAAAGTGGTGAGTTCCGAAAAGACCTCTACTACCGACTGAACGTCATCCCGATCCACATCCCACCGCTGCGCGAACGGCCCGAAGACATTCCTCTGCTCGCGGCCGCTTTCCTACTCAAACACGCCGAGAAAGGGTCCAGACACATCTCCGAGAAGGCGATGCGTCGTCTGATGGACGCCCCTTGGGAGGGCAACGCCCGTGAACTCGAAAACACCATCGAGCGTGCCCTCGCGTTAGCCGAAAGCCCTGAGATCAAGGCAACGGACATCTTGCTTCCGAGCGACCCCATTCACGGCGATGGCAGCCTCGAACAAACTCTGGTGCGCCTGGCCCTGGAACGACGGATTTCCGTCCGCGACCTCACCAATCTCTATATCGATTCTACTTTGCAGGCAGTCCACGGTCGTAAGGGCGAGGCAGCAAAAATCCTGGGAATGAACCGCCGAACCTTGTATCGACGCGAGGGACGCGTGGGCGAAGACACGCAAGCAGACGGTGACGAGGAGTAGCGAAAGCGCAGCCGTGATGCGAGATGCTGCATTCCCCGCAAGCTGGGCCGCAGATGCGCGTTGATTTCAAGTCGACGAGGCTTGCACCTCAACGCTCCCGGCCGAAGCGGGAGGACGAACGACCAGCACCGGACACGGAGCCGAACGAATCACTCGCTCGGTAACGCTTCCGATGAACAGGTGTCCGAGCCCGCGTCGCCCGTGCGTCGCCATCACAATCACGCTCGCGTCCCATTTCTTAGCCTCGTCGCAGATGACGTCGTCGGTAACGCCGCGCACGACTCGGGTTTCCACGTCGGGGATCGTATGCAGATGCCGCTTCACCCAGCCCTCCAGCTGCTTGATAGCCGAGCGCTCGATCGCTAATTCGATATCGGCCATATCGACCGGTGGATGAAAATCGGTGTACGCGAGTGAAATGCTGTGCGGGACATGCAGGACCATCAGTGCCGAGCCCTCGTCCTTGGCCAAGTGGGCCGCGTATTGCACCGCCGCGAACGATTCCGCTGATAGATCGGTTGTGGTCATAATTTTCTTGAAGCGTTGCATAACGGTCGTCCTCCTATCGTTGCACCTGATCAGTGTTAGCAGTCGACGACGGTGTTCGGAAACGTGACGGTACCGCGGACCTTAATCGTCCGCCCGGTCATCTCCCCACGCTGGCGTGTCCCAATTCCGCACGAAGTGGGACACTAAAACTCACTCGCACGCGTGCCACTAGACACTACGAGCGCGAAGGCCTGGCGCCGCTAGTACCTACATTATAAGTGCCTCCGGCATGACTCGAACATGCTACCTACGGATTAGGATGCGCGTTGAAGACGTAAGGGTCAGTCTTTGCAGGCGGTTTTCTTCGTCGTTGCCTTGCAGGGGACGCCGCGGGCGGTCAGGCAGTCATCCACGGCCGGATCGGCGCCGAACAACAAAGAGAACGAAAGCTCGCTTTGCAATAGGGCTCCGGTCACCTCGGTTCCTTTCATCGTGACGCGATACTTAGCGACGCCCTTGGACGGCACCTCGATTACCTTGACCTGGACGATGCCGTTGGCCGACGGAATCAACCCGGCCGAGTCGCGGAACCGGTACTTGCCGGCCGTTGCCGAGCTTTTGTCATCGAAGTCGGACGCGGCGATGGCGGCGGTATAGATGGTTTGCCCCGCTGCATCGCGCAGATCGACCAAGAGCCCCGTCACCGTCGGTGCCGAGCTGAAATCGGAGAGCGGCAGTTCTCCCTTGGCCTTGAGCCGGTCGTTGGCTGCTCCGTCCTTGAACTTGACCGTGATCTTATTGCGCGAAGCCGCGCGTACGCCGTTGCTCTGGCATACACCGGCGCTACAGGTACCCGCCGGCGTGCAAAGGTCGCCGTCATTGCAAGTCGTGGCGCTCAAGTTCGCGTATACGCATCCGGTCGTGGCATTGCAGATGTCGTCGGTGCAGTCGTTGCCGTCGTCGCAGGCGGCGTCCGAGGGAGTGTGCTGGCAGACGTTACCGGGTCCGCAGGTGTCGACCGTGCAGGCGATGCCCTCCTCACAGGAAGCCAGATGTTCGCATGTGTGCGCGACGTTGTCGCAGGTATCGACAGTGCAGTCGTCGCCGTCGTCGCACAACGATACGCCGGGAAAGCCCGGAGTCCCGGCAACGCAGCCTTCGTCCTGGCATTGGCCGCTACAGAAGTCGCCGTCGGCCGTGTTGCCGTCATCGCAGCTCTCGTCCTGGTCGATCTCGGAGTTTCCGCACACCGAGCAGCCGCCGAGAGCCGGGTCGAGAACGAGCGAAACCGATGGAGCGACGGTTCCGGCGAGTATCGGCGGCTTATCGGCATCGCGGTATCTTATGTTGTTTTGGCCTTGCCAATAATCCGTCGATGTCCCGGCGATAAGCTGGGAACCTGCGTCCATGATCATGCTTTCGCGTATGACCAGGTCGTTGTCGCCGGCAGTTTCTTGCGGCGAGCCGTTCGCGTTGTCGATTCGCCCACCGTCGAGCATCCTCAATCGGCACACATCGATTTCCGTGAAGCCGCCGTTGATGTCGGCGCCGTTTAGAATCTTGCCTCCGATGGTCACGTCATTGCCGACCCGCAGATCCAGCATGCCACCGTAGCCGCCGTAGGCGTATTCGCCGGCGCCCGAGAGGTTGCGACCACGCACGTCGACCGTACCGTCGATCCTCACCGGACCGTCGGAGCGAATGGTCAACTCGGCGCCTGTTTTCGAGTGTCCGTCGATGAGCCCGCTCGACCCCACGGCTAAGCCTCCACCGTAGGCCTCGAAGTTCATCAAGCCACCCTGTCCGCAACGGCCCAGCCCTTGGGCGACGACCTCTCCATCCAGCGTGATCGTATCGCCGGAGAAGTACACGTTGGCGCCCAGGGGCTCGCCGCTACAACCACCGAAGCCGCTGTTGCCGATGAACTTGGCGTGGTCTTCGAATATGACGTTGCCGTCGGCGTAAAAAGTGCCGTAGCCGCCGTAGCCTTGGTACAGGTAGCCGTAATAGAGCACCGAGTTGCCGTTGGCGCTCAGCCGCGTCTTGTCGCCGGGGATCGTCGAGCCGGCGATGAGCAGGTCGCCGCCGGCGGAAAAGCCGATCGAACCGCCGGAGGCGCCGGAGACGTTACCGCCATTGCTGGTGATGTCATCGCCGACGGTGATGTTGCCGCTGGCCTCCAGTTGAGCGGCACCACCGCGTCCCCCGGAGAGTTCCATGCTCGCCCCGGTGCTGATGTCTTGCGAAGCTATCATGGTGACGTCGCCCGCATACTCGGCGTAGGTATAGCCGCTCGATGGTCCGGCATTGCCTTCGATTTTCGCGTTCGAGATCACCGATCCCGTGAACGACTCGATCTTGAGCGTGCCGGCATTGGCGCCGCCGACCGAACCGTCGATCTTGATCGTGCCCGAAAGAGTGACGTCGCCGGAGGCGTCGAGGACAACGTCGCCGCCCGGGTTGCCGCTGGCGATCAGCTTGCCGTCAAAATTGATGACGCCGCCCCCGACGCTGCAGGTGCCGACTGCGAGAACGCTGCAGGCGACATCGTCGAGACAGGCAACAGTGGGATCCCCGGAACAGCCGCGTTGGGCGGTTACCGAGAACGTTCCTGCGGTCTGCCCGCCCAAGCGGAGGTCCACCGCAGTATTGTTAGCGCCCACGTCGACGAGAAAATCACCGCAGAGGACGCTGCTTGTCCCTTTCAATTGCCCGGCGCCGGTTACTTGCACCGTGCGCAGGCCGAAATCGAGAACGCCGGGGGGTAGTACTTCGACCACGTCGCTGATCACGCAGGGATCGGCAGTGGGAGCGCAGACATCGTCGGGGCCGTTGGCGACGATGATCGCGCCGGCCGGAACGGCGAAAACCCAAGTCAGGAGAGTCGCGTACAGAGTCTTACTCATGGCTGAGCATCAGATACGCGGCTGCGCATGGCACCGCGGGCGTTGTTGTCGCTTGTCGATCCCTTCGTGACTTGGTGACGCCCGCGTACGACGATACCGTGGCCCCCGTTATCGACCGAGACCACGCCGCTGATATCGTTACCGCGACCGTCGGAGACGACACCGTGGCTGCCGTTGCCTGCTGCGCGGCCGTCGACGAGTGCCCCGCGTGACTTGAGCCGGATTCCGGCGCCGGCGTTTCGCTCGGCGCGAACGCCAACGAGTCGACCCCCCTCTCCGGACATGCGTAGGCCGTCACCGCCGTTCTGTATCGCGGCGACGTCGACCAGTACGACGCCGGCCGAGCGAATGTGCACGCCGTGATGCCGGCAGCCATTAGTTTGCACACGTTCCACGCGACGCAGGCTGTTCTTGCGCGTCGCGAGAATGCCGGTACCGAAACCGACGACCTGCCCCACCTCGCTGCCGGTTCCGCCGATGATCAACGCGCCTTCGCTGCCGCCGCTCTCGACGCGGATGCCGACTCCGTAGCTGGTTCCCAAGATCGACAGGCCGGCGAGATCGACGGTTATGTTCTCGGCCAGAGAAGGGGCTCTGACGACCAGACCGTTCAAACGGCAGCGTGTCGTCACGACCGGGTCGTCCGCTCGTAGAGTGGTGTCACCGGCGACGATGTCTCCGCACGCGCACGCGACCCGCACACCGCCGATGTCGTCGCCGCAAATGGTGGCAGCAGCCGTTTGCACTCCTATTAATGCGGCGCCGAGAAGAACCGAAGCGGAGGACAAAGCGACCGCGGGCAACACTCCGACGCGGCGGACCCTCGTTGGTTGCGATTTGGCCACGGTAGAGGCTAGCAAACCGGTCTGTTTCCGGTCAAGGGTCTACTGCCGTCTTTTACTGACTTTCCTCTCGGCGGCACGGTGCGGCCGCCCCGAATGGGGGCCAGAGGCCGCCGGGGCTATCGACGACACTCAGTCGATATAGCCCAGCCCGCGCAGCTGGAATTCCAGGTTCTCGTGGTCATCCGCCGAAGCGCTCGACTCTTGACGAGCGCCCGATCGCGAGGGGTGTAGCTCCGACCAACTCGACAAGTCGCGGCTGAGTTTGTCTACGTGGCCGCCTTCGGTGATCGGGTGTAGCTCGCTCGGATCGTTGACCAAATCGAAGTAGGCGTGTTCGTCGCGCGTTATCCAGTGGATCAACTTGGCGTCGGCTGTCGTGACCGAGCGCAGATGGCCTTTGCCTTGGCCGCGGTCGGGACTGCGTTCTGTTTCGCTGACAACCAAGCCGACCGGTGCGGAACCACCGGCGATGAAGTGCGCGAGAGAGGCGCCGGGGAGTGGATGCTCGCGGATGCCGACCAGATCCAAGATCGTCGAAGCGATCGTGACCGAGGCCGGAACGGTATCGGGAATGCGGCGCGCTTCGATTCCCGGCCCCACAAACAACAGAGGGACGTGCAGGACCTCTCGATACAGTGTGTTTACGTGAAAGCAGCGACCGTGTTCGAGAAACTCCTCGCCGTGGTCGGAGAGAAATACGATCACCGTATGGTCTAGTAGGTTTCGCTCTTGCAGATATGCGAGCAGTTTGCCGACGTACCTGTCGCCGCGATGTATGGCGCCATCGTATTCGGCGATGTAGCGTCGAATGCTACTGCGCTGCTTGTCGCTCTGGCAAAAACTTCGCAACCCGCGTTTCGGCGGGGACTCGGGCAGATCGATGGCTGCGCGATCTAAGGCATCGGTGAGATAGGGCGTATGGGCATCGTAACCGTGCGAGAACAGGAAGAACGGCTCCTCCATATCCTGTTCGAACCAGTATTTGGTAGCTTCGAGATTGTCGCGGAAGTACTTGCCGTTGGTACGGTAGGTGTCAAAGCCGTTGTCGAAGCCGAAGGCCGCATCGAGATTCCCACCGCCTGTGAATGCCGCCGTCACATAGCCTTTGCCTGACAAGACCCCTGCCAAAGTCGGTATGGTATCGGACAGTCGAGCACGGTCGCGCAGCGCTTTGTAGCCGTGCTCGGCCGGATAGAGGCCCGTAAACATCGACATATGCGCCGGGCGCGTCCAGGAAGACTGGCTGATCGCATTTTCGAACAGGGCCGCAGCGGCTGACAGTCGATCGATGTTGGGGGTGACATCGCGAGCTTCGTAGCCGTAGGCACCCATGTGATCTGCGCGCAACGTGTCCATCGAAATCAGCACTACGTTGCAGCCCGGGCAGGCGGGGACGGGGGGCTCGGGCGCTCGACTACAGTCGGCGGCCAAGGCCACGGCGCCCGCCAGCGCTAGGCTGGTTAGCCACGTATGTCGGTTCGCAGGATCACGCACGGTCGTCGATCGAGCGGATCATATCGCGGGCCGCGCCGGATTGGCAGCGCGTTGGGGTCCGTTTCGCAGCGGGCATCGCTCTGGCACGGTACTGGCTTACGGTTGACACGGCTGCTTCAAGTACTATTGAATGCGATCGGACCAGGGGCTCCAGAGTCATGCCCATCTTACCGAGGCTGCCGCAACGTGTGCTCGCCGGGCGAGGCGGTTGTATATCCGCTAGGCGCCTGGTCGAGTATCACCTGTTCGAACGGCTCGGCCGCACAATTCTCCTGAACGTCGAGACCATGCTGTTTTACGAGGCCACGCTACTGGTGCGTGAACTCGTCGAGCAGCTGGCCACCGAAGCGGAAGTCGATCCGATCTACGCCATGGGCCGGAGATATCCGCGCGCCGAGGTCGAGCAAGCGTTGGCCTATCTCGAGCGGGAAGGATTCCTGCGATCACCGGACGAAGCCGACCATCGCCCGGCTCCACCACTAAGGAAGCGGCGCGGTATCCGCCACCTGGAATTGATGGTCACGCATGGCTGTAACATGGGTTGCCGCTACTGTTACGGTGCTTACGGCGAGGCCGGGTGGAGCGATGCCCCGCACCTGTACGGATCGCAGAGCAAGGGCATGTCGCTTGAGACGGCGCTTCGGGGAGTCGATTTCCTGTTTCGCGAATCCGGCACGAACCGCGACTTAAGCCTGATTTTCTTCGGCGGCGAGCCGTTGCTCGAACTGAATCTGATACGCCGGATCGTCCCCTATGTCCGTCAACGCGAAGCAGAGACCGGCAAAACAGTTAGCTTGTCCCTGTCTACTAACGGAACGTTGCTCAGCGAGAAGGTCGTCGAGTTCCTCGTCGCCAATCGCATCGGCTGCCAGGTTTCGATCGACGGCGGAAAGGAAGTCCAGGATCGCAACCGACCGTTGCGCGGCGGCATGGCCTCCTACGATCGAATGCTTCCCGGCGTTCAACGGCTGATCGAGGCGCGACCGGGACGGGTTCGCGCGCGTGCGACGGTTGCTCACGACGAAGTGCAGGTAGTCGAGATAGTCGAGCATCTGCTCGGCCTCGGCTTTGGCTCGGTCCATGCCGAACCCGCTGTGGGTGGTCCTGAGGGCATGGCCGTGAGCGAAAGCGACGTCAGGGCAATCATGTGTCAAAACGAGAAGCTAGCCGGCAACTTGGTCGAGAGCGTGCGCGCGGACCGGCGATTAGACTACGCCAACCTAGTCCGCTTTGTTCGCCAGACCCGTGTTGTGCGTGAGCGCCTGGCTTACTATTGCGGTGCGGCCCGGACCTACCTGGCGCTATCGCAGGACGGGGCGTTCTATCCCTGCCACCGTTTCGTCGGTATGGACGACTACCGCATGGGCGATCTCGAAAATGGTCTCGATCTTCGCCTGCAAGACAGGATTCTGGCGCTTACGGTCGATGCGCGTGCCACATGTAAGGATTGCTGGGCCCGGTACTTTTGTGGTGGTGGTTGCTGGAAGCACGCCGTCGACAACAGCGGCGGTCTCGAGCGGCCCGAAGAGGAGGTGAGTTGCCGGATCATCCGCCACACGATCGAGTGCGCGATGGCAATCAACACCGAGCTGCGCCTGATCGATGCCGAGGTCCTCGGTGACGGCACCGACCCGGCCGCTGTCGACCGCTACGGTCGGGCGCGCCCGGAGGTAAAGGCCGGTGCGTAGACGAAGGTTCTTGAGTTGGTTGCTGCGCCTTACCGGCGGCTGTTTCACGGTTGCTGCGGGGATTGGCGCGGCGCCGTTGGCGCGAATCAACACCGTGTTGCTCGGTGAGGCCTGGGCGCAAGAGCCGTGCACCGAGGACATGTGTGCGACGCGCGATGCGTGCGCGCTAGGAGACACGATCGGGCATACATGTGAGCTGCGCGACATCTGTGACACGGACGAATCGGGAGACTGCGCTGGAGATGTCTGTAGCAGCGATCGGTCGGAGGACTGCCGCGGCGATTCCTGCCAGTCCGACAACTCCGGTTCTTGTAACAGCGACAACTGCGATAGCGATTCGTCGGGGAGCTGCCGCAGTGATCAGTGCACGGATGATTCCTCGGGAGACTGTACCAGTGATCAGTGCGATACGGATAGTGTTGATTGTATCGGGGACGCGTGCACCACCGACGAGATCTGCCCGAGCGAGGTTTGCGGCGATGACGTTCCCGCTTGCGTTTCCGATTCTTGTTCGACGGATGCCTCAGGAAGCTGCGTCAGCGACGACTGCTCGGCGGATACCTCGGGCGCGTGCGCTAGCGACTCTTGCACGAACGATAGCTCGGGCAGTTGCCGCGGCGACAGTTGTCAAAGCGACGATTCCGGAAGTTGCCGGAACGATGCATGCACGACGCAGGACAGCTCGGTTTCCTGCAGATCCGACGCTTGCGACATCGATGGTGCGGGGTCGTGTGTCGCCGACGGCTGTGCCACGGATGGCGCAGGTGCCTGCACAGCCGACCGCTGCCAGGCCGACGGGTCGGGAGACTGTGCATCGCAGGACATCTGTGTAGTGGACGCATCATCGCTGTGCGGAAGTGACCTGTGCCGCGACGACCGCAGTCCGTCTGAGTGTACGGCAAAGGATACCTGCGCACTCGACTTGGCCGAGAACAGGCATTCGGTACGCCGGCACCTGGCGCGAAAGGATATTGACCGGGCGACAAAGTGGCTCTACGGGCTGTCGGCGACAGTCTTTTGGCTCGGAGGAAGTTGGTCGGGATAAAATGGAGCGTTAAAGGCACGAGGATCGGCGCCGGATTTATGACGGAGTAGGCCAATGCTCAGAAGAAAGTTCCTCAGATGGATCGTCGGGTTCGGCGGCGGTTACTTCACGGTTGCAGCAGGGACCGGCGTTGCGCCATTGTTGCGAATCAACACGGCGTTACTTACCGAGGCCCGCGCGCAAGAGCCCTGCGGCCAGGATACCTGCACGATCTCGGACGTGTGCCAAGCTGACAGCGTCGGTCATACCTGCCAGGTACGCGACGTATGCGACGAGGACGGCTCAGGTGACTGCACCAACGACGAGTGCACCCAAGATGCATCGCTCGACTGCAGCGGCGACCGCTGCATAAGCGACGCTTCGGGTTCTTGCACGAACGACGGCGGTCCCGCCTGCACCGACGACCAGAGCTGCCCGGCTGACGAAGTGGGTTGCCGCGATGATTACTCGGGCGTCTGCGGTTCGGACAGCTCGGGTACTTGTACGAACGACTCCTGCGGCTCGGACAGTTCGAAAGAGTGTCAGAGTGACATCTGCGCCGCCGACTCATCGGGCAGTGGAGATACGGATTTCTGCGTTGCCGATAGCTCCGGTGGGTGCCAAAACGACGACTGCGTTTCCGACAAATCTGGTGATTGTGGGAACGACCTGTGCCTCAGCGATAAATCGGGCCAATGCACCGGCGATCGTTGCCGCAGCGACAGTTCAGGGGACTGCACGAACGACGGCGGTCCGGCATGCATCGAGGATCAGAGCTGCCCGGCCGACGAAGTTGGCTGCCGCGATGATTACTCGGGCGTCTGCAGTTCGGACAGCTCAGGGTCTTGCACCAACGACTCCTGCGGCTCGGACAGCTCGAAAGGCTGTCAGAGTGACATCTGTCTCGCCGACTCGTCGGGCGACGGTAGTACCGATTTTTGCATTGCTGACAGTTCCGGGCAGTGCGACGTAGATAGCTGCATTTCAGATAGATCGGGTTCTGGGAACCACGACGACTGCCTTTCAGATAGTTCCGGAGCCTGCACGGAGGACCTCTGCAGATCAGACAGCTCCGGCGACTGTACCGGCGACCGCTGCCGCTTGGACTCCTCGGGAATCTGCACTGAACACGACGTGTGCGTACGGGATGCGTCGTTTCCTTGCGCGAGCGACCTGTGTAGGGACGACCGCAGCCCGGCCGACTGTGCAGCCAAGGACACGTGCGCGCTCGACTTGGCAGGCAACGGCCGATCGACGGGCCGGCGCCTCGCCCGCGCAGGGCTCAGTCGAACGTTGCACTGGTTATACGGAATTTCCTCGCTCGCGCTCGCTGTCGCGCTCGGGCACGGCGTCGCGCGCGCTGCCGTCGTGATCGACGCTACCGATGCCGTCTTCTTCCCGGATGTGACCTACGCGACTGGACAAACGGTTAGCGTGGGCGCACCGGTAGGGCCGTTTCTGCGCGACTGTGACGACGACGGCAGCCTCGAGGCCGATACCAACGGCGACGGCGCTTGCAGCGGTGATCCTGAGGTGGATGACTTCAATGGCGACGGCAGCCGTGAACTGCCGCCGGCTACGGCCTTGTCCGGAAACTACGAGTTCACCTGCTTTTTTATCCCCGATGATGTCGCGATCATCGTAACCGGCCCGCTCAGCGTGACGGCATCGATGGAGGTCGCGGTGTTCGGTGTGCTGAGGCTTGCGTCGGGAGCCGATGTATCTTCGTCGGCGATGATCGATACGCGCACGAGTGCCTGGCTGTCCGAGGACGGCTCGCCGATCAACCTGACTACAGGGCTTGTCGGGACCATCGACGAGAGCGACAGCGGCTTCGACGGTAGAGAAGGTGTGCCGCCGATTTTGTACACGAGCCTTTGCGATACGAACGGGCTGTGCGGTGACGCCAACTCCGACGGTCGTATCACCGCGACGGACGCCTTGGCGGTTCTCAAGAACGCCGTTGGTCTGGGCGTGTGTTCCGCTGCCGTTTGCGACGTGAATTCCTCGGGCGGCGTGACGGCGACCGACGCACTTCTGGTTCTCCAGAAAGCGGTGGGCGTGGCGGTGACCCTGGACTGTCCTTGAAGGAGCCGTAGGGTACCGGAGCAGAAATATGAATCTTGACATTCACGAACGCGACGTCGAACCAATACTCTGCCGTACCTGTGCGGCTTGCTGCAGGGTTACGCTATCGCTGCGCGATACGGTGTCGCGATACCGGTGTTTCCTCAGGCAGATAGGCTACGAAGTGCTGCCTCCACGCACGTCGACGAGTGCCGATTGTTGCGACAAGCGGCACGATGCACGCCTGGACATGGGGTACTGCAAGTACCTTGAGATCGGCAATACGCCCGCGACAACCGCGTACCGCTGTCGCATTTACGAAAGCGAAGAGATGCCGCAGCTCTGTACCGACTACAATTGTGTGAGCTGGGCCAAGGCGAACGATACCTACAACGAGAAAAACGCCACCCTGGTCAAGGCGCAGGAGGCTCTCGAGCGGCTACGCTCGAACGGCGCAGTAGGTACCGTAAGCAGTTCTGGAGGGCGCGAAGCCCTTGCTTGCCCGCTAAATCAAGTGGAGACTACGAAGGGGGCAGGCAAATGGATAGGATAGAATGGAGTGACAGACTCAGCGTTGGCGTTAAACAGCTTGATGAACAACACATCCGTATCATCCGCATGATCAACCGCATGATCGATCACGTGAATAGCCAGATTGCTGTCGATGATTGGGATATTATCTCTGACACGCTCTTTGAGATGACGCAGTATTCTCAGGATCACTTCGATTGCGAAGAGGCACTCATGAACAGGTACGGATACCCAAAGGGCGATCACCAGGAGGAACTCCACATGGAGTTCCTGGAGACAACCGTTGAGCTTTCCCGAACTCTGGAATCCCCCACGAAACACTCGCTTGAAGAGTTACTTGCATATCTAGGGAATTGGTGGGTTGGGCACATCCTTGGAGAGGATATGCAATATAAGCTATTTTTCGCCGACCACGGCGTGACATAGTAGAACAAAGCGCAACCTCGAACCCGTCACCCGAATTGGGACACGCGACGACGCGGCTTCTCGGGCAGCGCCGGATCTACCAACTCGCGCACCTCGGCCAACCGCCTTTGCGAACATTAAGGTAGCGATAGAGACTTATGCCGTAACTACCTGATAAGTGCCCCCGGCATGACTCGAACATGCTACCTACGGATTAGGAATCCGTTGCTCTATCCACTTGAGCTACGGGGGCTCACCGGCGAATAGAGAGTTCTAGCCTTTGGAGGAGCCGCCTGCAAAAGACCGCACGATGTGCTCGTGGGGTGAGCCTCCGACGCGCACGTCGGTGACCGCTATGCGCGGAAACGGGTCGCCGGGGTGCGGCGTGACCGCCGACATCAGATTCACGACAACGCGGAACTGGGCGTCGCTCAGTTCTATATCGCTATAGGCTTCGAACACGCATTCGGCGAGATCGGTCGGGCCGTCAAAACCCGTCGCGCTGAACCAGCCGCTGCGCAGCGAGGCTTCGTCGAGCCGGTGGTTGAACGACGCCGAGACGCCTGCGGAAAGTAGGCTCTTACATTCCACGTTGACGCTGTCGCCGACGAAGCGACCCACCGGAGCGTACTGCACTACGTATTGCAGTGCGCCTACCGAGACTTCATCGAGAATCCCGAAGGTAACAACAAAATGGGTCTTGCCCTGTTTGGCCGAGACTGTGTTTGCGCCGGCCGCAGCGGCGGCAAGCGCCATCGCAACCAAAGCAACTGCTGCCCAGAACCCTTGTGACTTTGTAAGAAACCCTTTGCCCACGATCGTTGATCCCCCGCTTTCGGGAGTCGCCTGCCCTGGGTTTCATCGAGTCACGCCGGTCTTGTTGCGTCCAGACGGATGCGCCGAATCCTTAGACTGAGAAAGGGTTTTTACACCACTTGGGTGGGCTTGAATGCTTAGAAACACGCGAGTGCGCAAGCGAACGCGCAGCCGTGATCTGCGCGCACCCGCAGCAAGACGCTCACCCAAGTGAGGGGGAACGACGCTTCAGCCGATCGAGGGGTGTTTATCTACCCAAGGCGCGGCCTCTTCGAGCTGCGCGGCAAGGCGAATCAAAACGTCCTCAGCCCAAGGAGCGCCGACAAAGTGGACGCCGATCGGCAAACCGGCCTCGCTCCAGGCAAGCGGCAACGAGATCGCCGGCTGTCCGGTTGCGTTGAACATCGGGGTGAACGGTGCCATGCCCGCTGCGTTCATCAGCGGCATCATCGGGTCGTTGTCGGCACCTTCGAACAGCGCCCCGATCTTGGGCGGCTCGTAGGCGACCGTCGGCGTGACCAGGACGTCAAAGTCGCTCATCCAGTGAGAAACAATCGCGCGTGAAATCGTCTGTAGCTTCTGCAAAGCCTGCAGGTAGGTGAGGCTGTCTACCTGCGAAGAGATCTCACGCATCGCTGCGTTGCACGGTTCGATCTTGCTCCAATCTTGGATCGGCCAGTATACCGAACCGGTGTTCCACACCGTCATAAAAGAGGGATAAACCTCGGCGATGAGTTCGCCGAAGCTGAACTCTTCTTCGACGATCTCATGGCCGAGATCCGCGAGCAGCGCGGCCGTGTGGCGCACAGCCTTGACGCACTGGTCGGCAACCGGGCTGCCGTTGGGTGATTGCGTCATGCACGCGACGCGGAGTTTTGCGACCTTCTCGCCCGCTTCCAATGCAAACGGCCGCACCGGCGCGGGAGCGTTGTACCAGGCCAGCGGGTCTTGCACGGCGAGCAAATCGAGGATCGCTGCAGTATCGGCAACGGTATGCGTGACCACTCCTTCGACGCAGCCTCCGTGCATGACGTCGGAGATTCCGGGAGGGCCCGAGGGCACACGCCCACGCGAGGGCTTGAGACCGACCAGCCCGCAGCACGAAGCCGGAATCCTGATCGAGCCGCCGCCGTCGTTGGCATGGGCTACCGGCGTAAGCCCGGACGCACACATCGAGGCGGCACCGCCGCTTGACCCACCAGGAGTACGCGATGTGTCCCACGGATTACGGGTTGCGCCGTACAATTCGTTCTCTGTCACTGACAGCGTACCAAACTCCGGCGTGTTGGTCCGGCACATGAACAAAAACCCACCCTTCTTGAAGTTGTCGACGACAGCGTCGCTGTGGTCGGCGACATAGTCCTTCGCGCCCTTGCAGCCGAAGGTAGTCGGCCAGCCGGTTACGCAGGTAAGGTCTTTGATGGGGATAGGCACGCCGTGAAACGGGGCCAGATCATCGCCGCGCATGACGGCATCGGTCGCGGCTTCGGCTTCCTTCAGGAATTCGGTGTCACGACGCCAGACGACGGCGTTCAACTGCGGATTGATCTTGTCGATTCGATCCAAATAGAACTGCGCAGCCTCGGTCGGGCTGATCTTCTTGGTTCGGATGGCGTCGGCGAGTTCGAGAGCTGAGATGAACGTATCCATGGTCGTGAGTTGTGCCATCCCGGCCGCGGTAGTGCGAGCGCCAACCCCGCGCACGTTTGAGGGGGGCCGCCCGGCAGGCTAGGAAGGAAGCCGCGTGCCGAGACTGTCCAATATCTTCGCTGCAGCTGCTCTGGTGCTGACAGTGGTCCTCGTCAACCTCCACACCCACGGCTACGGCTTCGCCTACGACGACACGGCGGTGATTCTCGAACGTGAGCCGGTCTGGGAGCAAGGCTGGGGCGAGTTTCTGCTCGACCGGCCCTGGGGGCTGGGCCGCCATGTGACCGTAGCCTCACTCGATTTCAACCGCGGCGGCGGCAATCCCCCCGACCCTGCACCTTTTCACTTGACCAACACCGCGCTGGCCGCCGTGGTCGTATTAGCGCTGTTCGCATTGGCACGCGGGATCGGACTGTCGACCACGGCGGCATTTGCGGGATCGCTGCTGTTCGCCGTCCACCCGCTGCACGTCGATGCGGTCGTCAACATCATCGGCCGCGCAGAACTGCTCAGCGCGGGCTTCGTTGTGGCCGTACTTCTTCTACACATCACCGGGTACCCGCCGATGGGATTTGGCTTGACGGCTGCCGGCGTTTTGTTTTTGGCGGGCCTCGAGTCCAAAGAGAGCGCCGCCTGCGCGCCGCTGCTCGCGTTGGCCTACGACTTTTTTAGGCCGGGCCGCGCCGCTTCATCGGGCGACGCTGGGTCGCGCATACACATCGGCCCATACGTGACCTTCGCTCTCGCACTTGCCGCATGGCTGGCCTTGGCCGCAACCCACCTGCCAACCGGCGTCGAGATCGACTGGATCGACAACCCGCTCGCTTTCATGCCCGCGCCCGAGCGCGTCATCCACGCCTCGGCAATCCTCTGGCGTTACCTCGGCTTGGTGGTGTGGCCGACCGGTCTGCGAGCCGACCGCGCCTTTGACGAGACTCCGCTGGATAGCCAAGCCGGCAGCGCAGGGCTTGTTGCATGGCTGGTTGTCGCCGTCGTGCTGGTGTTAACGCGTAAGAAGGCGCCAACCGTCGCGTTCTTGCTCGCATGGTTTCCGCTCTCCTTCGCGGTCACCAGCAACCTAGTGTTCCCAATCGGCACGATCATGGCCGAACGACTCGCATACTTGCCTTCGGCTGGTCCTTGCCTACTGGCCGGTCTCGGGTTTGCGCGGATGCAAACATCAGCCTCTCGATTGACGCGTGGACTCGGCCACATCGCGCTGTTGGCCTGCGCGCTGACCTTGGCATTGGCCTACCACGGGCGCTCGCTGGTGTGGACTTCGCAGGCGCACTACCACGCCCAAACCGCCGTCGATTCTCCGCGTTCGGCCAAGGCCCACTACAACAACGGGTTGGCGCTTGCGCGTGCGGACCGCAAAGACCAGGCCGTCTCCGCGTTTCGTCGCGCGCTCGCGATCGCGCCGGATTTTTATCTCGCAACCGACTACTTAACGCGTCTGCTCAGAGAGCAAGGCGACCTGGTCGGCGCCGCCGACGCCTACGCCGCCTACGTCGAGCGACGGCCTAACGACGAACGCGCGCTGTTCGAACTGGCCCACCTCTACGAGAAGACCGGACGTCTCCAGCTCGGTCACCAAATCGCGCAGCGTTTGGCCGAGCTCAATAGCGCCGATCCTGACTACACCCAGCTGCTGAACCGGCTGGAAGCGGCCGCACGGGCGCAGCGGGTGCGCGAACACCGCGAAACTCCCCATTGAATTCCTAGTCTTTGAACGCGAGGTCCTTGACCGGCAGTCGGTAGCGTTTCATGAGCGCGAACACCGCTAAGGCACCCAATCGCCGCTCCTTCTGAATGCGGCGTCGCTCGACGAGGATTTCCGGCAGATATCGAAATGCGTCGATATAGGCCCGTCCAAGAATCTTGGCCAAACGAAAGCGCGAGTAGTCACGCGTGAAACCCTTTGAGATCCCCTGCCCGGTTGCCGCTGCATACCCCTGCGCAAAGTAGCGTGCGAGTGTGTAGAACGGGCTTAGAAAAAGAATCCTGCGTGGGAACAGCTTAGCCGCATTCCAAATCCTGTTGCGTTCAACCAAGGAGGCTTTGAACGCCGAGTGGTAGCCGCTGGTCATCGATTTCTTGTGATAAACAACGGCGTCGGCGACATACCGGCAGCGCCAACCACGGAGCTGTCCGCGCATCGCGAGGTCGAGGTCTTCGAGATAGGCGAAGTAGCGTTCGTCGAAGGTACCGACGTCATCGAGCATCGCGCGGCGATACATCGCTGCGCAGCCATTCGGCCCCAGGCACTCGTCGCTCTCGTCGTACTGCCCTTCGTCGCGCTCGAGCCAGCCGCGGCTGCGGCATACGCCGTCGGGATAGACGAGCAAGCCGGTCGAATCGAAGACATCGCGCTGGTCGAACATCATGATCCGCCCGGCGAACATACCGAACTCAGGGTCGAGGTCGGCTGCGGCAACCATACGCGAGAGAAACTCGGGAGCGGCCTCAGCGTCGTTGTTTACCAAAACGATCAGCTCACCACGTGCTACCGCTATCGCTTGGTTGTTGCCCTGGCAAAACCCCTTGTTCTCGGAGTTCGCAATCACCCGACAGTCGGCGAACGAGTCCGCGAGCATCTCAACTGTACCGTCGCTCGAGCCGTTATCGACGACGATGGTCTCGAAATCGCGGTAGTCCTGCGCTGCCAATGAGCGCAGGCAGTTCTCCAGCAGGCCCCGGCCGTTCCAGGACAATACGATGACGGATACGCGGGGCACCTGAGAGACACTATACACAAGGCGTCCGCCCGCTTACACGCCATGCAATTTTGAGCAACGTCTGTCCATAATTCGCCACCTCGGCCGCTGGACCGGCAGGCATATGCGCTAAAACTGTGGGTTTCATTGGGTTCTCAACATGGCACCTGGCTTGCAAGTTGAGCAGGCTGAACCCTTTGCAGTTGGGGCTAAGACTCAAGAAAACGGAGAATTGATAGAGATGGATCGACCTAGCACAGGAAGGCTTATCCGCGACCTGCGGCAGAAACTCAATATGACCCAAGAGGAATTTGCGCATTCACTCGGCATTACCGTCAGTACGGTGAACCGCTGGGAGAATGCACATTCGGAACCGAGCAAGCTTGCGCGCGCCGGCATCGTCGGATTGGCTGAGAAGCGCGGCGTTTCGCTCGATCCGACCACGCTGATGACGCAAGTTACCAGCATCGAAGCCTACGCTCGTTAGCCCAAGCCGCTCAGGCGCCTTGCCAGGCGCTTGAATAACGGTCTCATGGGTTCGCCGGGAGATGGTGTCCTTCCGCGATGCGGAGAGCTCCACAAAAAGGCAGGGGATGACCGGAGGCCCGGTGCGTCCCCTGCTATAGGACCACCAGCTAGGTAGTCCTGGGCGAACCAACGCCAAGTCAGAACGACGGTGAGTGCTGTTCAGCTGAACGCACCGAGGCCAACCGTTCGAGCGCTCGACGTGCGAGCTTACTGGGTTTGGCATGGCCGTTCTCCCAGCGGTTCACGGTCGCCACGGTGATACCCAGCGTGTGCGCGAACTCTTCTTGGGTCATTCTCAAGTTGCGCCGCAACTCTCTGATATCTACGGTGAACTGGTCTTGCATGGCTCTAGTACTCCTTACGCTTACGCTTGCGCGTCGTGGGCCAGTACCAGCAACGACCATGCCACCCCGATGCCCTGAATTGTCCTATTTTCCCCACGTCTGAACGGCCCGAGGCGTTACAACTTCGACGATAGACACTCAGGTATACTGCTGTGAGGGACTGCCTGCCACAGGGAATGAGGCAAGGTACCCTCGGCGCGCCCCACTACATTAGTGGCCGGCGCGGGTCTGGCTGCCACCGAGCATGCGCTCGAGTTCGCCCAGACGACCGGCAAAACCAGGATCGTCACAGGCCCTCTCGCGGATCCACTGCTCGGCACGGAGCACCGAGGTGTGGTTGCGACCACCCAGTGCGTCGCCGATCTCGGTCGATGAAGCGGGTGTGAGTTTGCGGCATAGGTAGGCCACCACGTGCCTAGGCAGGCTGACCCTGCGGGTACGAGCACGCGATAGGATCTCTTCGCGGCTGACGCCAAACGACCAACCGACGGTTTCGATCACCGTCTCCACCGTGACCGGACCGCGCGATTTAAGAAAAGGTGCAATCACCGCATCAACTACTGCATCTTCGATCTGACCACCCGAGTTACTCGCAGCAAGACGGATGTTGGCGACGACTCCTTCAATCTCACGCACGCTCCCCGAGAGCAGCGCCGCCACCCTATCGATGAGCGAGTCGGCAAGCTCGATGCCGTTGTCCTTGAGCTTGCTACGTAGGATCGAAGCACGAAGACCTTTGTCGGGCGCGCGCAGCTCGGTGATCAGACCACCCTGGAAACGGTTTTTGAGCCCCTGTTCGAAGGTCTGGATCTCGTTCGGCGACCGGTCACTCGCGAACGCGATCGGCTTGCCAGCGGCGTGGAGGAGATTGAAAGCGTGACCGAGCTCTTGTTGGGTGCGCTTCTTGCCGACCATGCACTGCACGTCGTCTATCAAAAGCGCGTCGGCCAGCTGAAACTCGCGACGGAAGCGGTCCATCTTTTCGTTCTTCAACGCATCGACCATCAGCTGGGTGAACTCTTCGCCTGAGTAGTAGAGAACCCTGCCCCCCCGTGAGCGTAGCGCGTGTACAACCGCCATGAGTAGATGGGTCTTGCCGAGTCCGACGTCGCCGTAGATGAATACCGGGTTGACGCCGCCGAGGCTGCCGTCGACGATGTTCTGCGCGGCCAAATAGGCCATACGATTGGAATCGCCGACCACGAAATTCTCGAAAGTCCGCGTCTTGAGTCTCGGTGCAAGCGTGGACGAATGCCTATTGGGCGCGCGGTGGACTCGGTGTTGCACCAGCGCCGGCGCAGCCGGCCTTTGCATGCGTGTCTCTGCGCTCTTCTCATCCACATAGAGCGCAACGCGACAGTGCTCCTCGACCACCGCCGAGACCGCGCGCTCCAGCGCGGGAATAAACTGGCTGCGGATACGCTCTCGGTACAGGCCGAACGGCGCTTCCAGTGTAAGCGTGTTATCGTCGTAACTGCGTGCCCGCAGGTCGCGAATCCAAGTTTCGTAGTCTTTTACCGAGAGTTCTTTTTCGAGCAGAGAACTCGCGGATTTCCACACACGGCTCGCGTCCACAATCAGCCCCATCCTCAGTTCCCCCTATCGTTCAACGTCATGACCATGCTTCCCCTGTGCCGCAACATGCAGCTGTGTCCTGGTTGCTGCCGCGCAACCGAGCGACTGGCGTCAATGGTGACTGCGGAACAAATCGAACCTGTTAAGCCAGTCGGGGCCGCTAAGCCTGGACCGCAGTCGGTTGTAAACTTTATAGAAGCAGTAGAGCTAGAATCTGCTTTCTGTGGTCGGTATCGGTTGAATGCATCGCCCGACCGAGGCGAAATCTATGACTCCTTCGCCAACAGTGCAAAAGAGTTTGTGTCACAAATATTCCGGCCTGTGCCTTTGTCTGCGTTTTCTCAGGCAATTACACTCAGGGATTGAAATCAGCTTCACCGTCTGCATCGCGGTCAGTTCTGATGGTCACCCGTTTCCCCGCATATTCGTTGAGGAATTATGCCACGCGGCACACCTCATCACGCCCCGGCTTGCACTCGCAAAGCCCGCGGCGTAGCCGCTTACCCCTGCTTGCGATAGACGAAGTCTCAAGTGGACTCGTCAGCTTGGACTGCTAAGTTTCGGTGCGGCAAATGGAATCTCTTTTCGCACACACCTACCTCCTGCTCTTCGGAAAACTCGCGGCCGGTGGTCTCTTGGCACTGGCGGTACCACCTTTCGCGATGATGGAGAGAGGTTTTTACAAATCTACCGCGGTGGTTTATCTGGCTCTTGCACTGATCATCGCAACAGGCGAGGCCTCGCTCTATCTGCACGCCGGGAAAACCCAGGTGGTTTCGCTCGGCGAAGTCGCACTGTGGGTACTATTCGCCGTCGCCTTTAGCGCTTACTGTATAAGCCTGTTTCTTGAGTCCGGCGTTTTGCGGGCGAGGACATTTCCTGTCGCAGTCACGCTCGGTTTCGTCGCCGTTGCGGTGACCACCTACGGCTATAAGCCGGAAGGAAGTTCAGCAGTACTCGGTATTCCTTTCGTTCTGTCTAACTGGGCGGGTGCCGCGCTCGCCGGCGGCACCGCTACCGGGATGCTGCTCGGACACTGGTATTTGATCGAGAGCAACCTTGACCTCGCACCGTTGCACCGGATGCTGCGCTTCGTCTCGCTCGCGCTGCGCTGCGACGTCGCTTTCGTCGCGGCCGGCCTGCTACTGATCTGGTGGTGGCCCGGCGGGCCACTCGAGGGAGGTCTCAACGCGGCCTTCGGCGGCACTTTTGTCTGGCTAACAGTAGGACGCGTGGTCTCATGGGCGTTGGCTGGAACACTTGTGGTGCTCATCGGTAAGACGCTGGCGATCCCACAGACGATGGCCGCCACCGGTCTGTTCTACATCGCCGCGCTGGTCGTCGCGGTAGGTGAGATACTAAGTCACTGGTTGTTATTTCGTACCGGCTTACCGATCTAGCGCCGCGGCGTCCAGCGGAACTGAAGCACCTGCCCACTGCGCCGACACACCGGACTGGACACCGTCGTTGCCGAGGGCGTCGTAGCCGATGCCGCTCAAACCGAGATGTCGCGCGGCCAAGGCAGTGAATACCTCTTCCGCACTTTCGTAACGTGTGCCGCCGAGCGCCCCCAGAACATAACCAAGCGCTCTCCACCCTTCGACCGCTCCGGTCGGGGCATCCACCGCCTTGGCGAACCGTTGCACACGCCCTTTGCCGTTCATGAACGTCCCGTCAGACTCAAAGTGTGAACCAACGGCGATCACGTGATCGGCGTAAGCCGTGGTCTCATCGAAGTTATCCGAGATGACGATCGTCGCGCCGGCGCTCTCCAGGTATGCGTCCCAAGACTCCTCGCCCGCGGCCGGATTGTCTCGCGCTACCAGGAGTCGGTTTACCGACTTGTGCAGACGCCGTGCCTCGACGTAACCGAGTGCGAGCAGCCCTTGGCGGTTGGGATGACGATCCTCACTGATTAAGAAGCCGTCGTCACAGAACTCAGAACTCGCCGGGGAAGTAATAATCTTGAGGCCTCCGCCAAGCTGTTCGGCTATCTCGCCGAGCAGAAACCCCTCTTCAAGCGACAAATCGGCCGAGGCGACAACGGCGATCGGCCCGGGTTCGGACTGCAACGCCCGAGCCGAGCGGAGCGCGGCATCCTCGAAGCGCGCGTTGACGAACCCACCGGATTCGCGCGACAAACTCGAAAGCAGCCGATCTGCGCGCCCGTTATCCGAAAATATCGCGCGTCCGTAGTCGCACATCCAATAATCGTTAACCTCGAAGTTGCTGCGTGGCTTGACGCGGTAGATAGAACCGGCGCGGCTGTGAACTTCGATATTGCATCCGGTCGAGCATCCGGTGCACACCGACGGGGTGCTTTGTAGGTACCAAACCCGCGCCTCGAAGCGGAACTCGCGACTCGTCAACGCCCCAACCGGGCAGATGTCCACGATGTTGGCGGCGTAGGGGTTGTCGACCGATTTGCCGTGGGCAAGCGACAGCTCACTGTGATCGCCGCGCTCGTGGATCGTGAGCTCGTGGGTCTCGGTGACTTCTTCGAGAAAGCGAACGCAACGCGTGCATAAGATGCAGCGTTCCTGATCGAGCATCACGCCGGGACCGATCGCAACCGCCTTGTGCTTTTCGGTCTTGGACTTCAGCTCGAAGCGGCTGTCGTGACCGCCGTAGTCTATATAATACTCCTGCAGCTTGCACTCTCCGGCCTGGTCGCAGATCGGACAGTCAATCGGGTGATTGATCAGCAGGAACTCGAGCACACCTCTGCGCGCATCGCGGACCTTTTCATTCTCGGACTCGATGACCATGCCGTCTTGCACGATGGTGTTGCAGCCAATTTGTAACTTCGGCAGTCCATTGGGCTGTTTCGAGGAGAGCGCCTTGATCTCGACCAGGCACATTCTGCAGTTGCCAGCGACGCTGAGACCCGGATGGTAGCAGTAGTGGGCGATTTCCTGGCCGGACATCTCTGCCGCTTGAATGACATTGGTTCCGTCGGGAACCTCTATCGTGACGTCGTTGATCGTTATGCTAGGCATGACTTATTCACGCTACGCGACGGTGTACGGCGTCAGCGCGGCAATCCTCCCCTCGCACATGGGCCTCGAACTCATCGGCGAATTTAGCAAGAAAGCTTCGCACCGGCATCGCAGCAGCATCGGCGAGCACGCAAATCGTGGTTCCCATCATCCCCTGCGCGACGCTGTCGAGCACTTTCAGGTCTTCGTCCGTGCCGACCCCGCTGTCGATGCGGATCAGTAGTTTTTCGAGCCAACCTGTGCCCTCGCGGCACGGCGTGCACTGACCGCAGGACTCATGGTGGTAAAAGTGGGTTATGGTACGCAACGCGCGAACCATACACGTAGTGTTGTCCATGACGATGATGCCGGCCGAGCCCAGCATCGAGCCGGCTTTGGCGACCGAGTCGAAGTCCATATTGATGGCGGTTTCTTCGGCTCTCAGTATCGGTACTGAGCTGCCACCCGGAATCACCGCTTTCAGCGTACGGCCGGGCAGCATGCCACCGGCGTACCTGTCGATCAGATCGCGCAGCGGTGTGCCCATCGGTGCCTCGTAGACGCCCGGTTTGCGCACGTGTCCGCTGACGCAATAGAGCTTGGGACCAGGACCGCCTTCGGGGCCGATCGACTTAAACCAATCGCTACCGCGCTCGATGATGTGTTTAACGCACGCGAGCGTTTCGACGTTGTTGACAATAGTCGGGCAACCGAACACGCCGTAGACGGCAGGAAACGGCGGCTTGATACGCGGATACGCGCGCTTGCCCTCAAGAGACTCGATCAGGCCGGTCTCTTCGCCGCAGATATAGGCCCCTGCCCCACGATGAACGTGGATATCGATGCTCAGCTGCGTGCCGAATACATTCTTGCCAAGGAAACCTTTATTACGGGCGTCCGCGATGGCCTTGACCAGCACCTTGTAGCCAAGCGCCATCTCGCCGCGGATGTAAATGTAGGCGATCTCGCAACGAATCGCGTAGGCGGCAATGATGATGCCTTCGAGCAACTGGTGTGGGTCGTGCTCGATGATCTCGCGGTCCTTGAAGGTACCCGGTTCGCTCTCATCCGCGTTGCAAAGCAGGTAGACGGGCTTACCGGTGTCCTTGGGAACGAAGCTCCACTTGAGGCCGGTCGGAAACCCCGCACCACCGCGGCCGCGCAGGTTCGACTCTTTGACGAGGTTGACCAGACCGTCCGGCTCATACTCGGTGAGCGCCTTGCGCGTAGCCTCATAGCCACCCTCGCCGAGATACTGCTCAATATCGGTGAGGTCGGCGGACGTATCCTGAAAATGAAGAAGGACTTTCTCGTTCATAGATTGCTGTCGGCCCCGTATCGCCGCCGACTTACCGCCCGGCTGCGCCCTTGCCGAACCCGAGCTTCTGGGGCTGGTTCTGAATGCGCCGGTGTAACGCCATCAGGCCATCGAGCACACCCTCGGGACGCGGTGGGCAACCCGGTACGTAGACGTCTACGGGCACGATGCGGTCGATCCCCGGCACCGTCGTATAGTTGTCGTAAAATCCGCCCGTCGATGCGCACGCCCCGAACGCCATTACCCACTTCGGTTCAGCCATCTGATCGAAAACACGCTTCAAAATTGGTGCTTGCCGTGCGGTGACCGTGCCGATTACCATCAACAGGTCGGCCTGTCGGGGGGTAAAGCGCGGTAACAACGCGCCGAAGCGATCGATGTCGTAGGGCGCCATCGAGAGCGACATGTACTCCATAGCGCAACATGCGGTGGCGAAGGGGTAAGGAAAAATCGAGTACTTGCGGGCCCAACCAATCGCTGCGTCGAGACGGGTTACGACAACCGCCTCCGACACCAAACCGGCGTCTCCCCTGACCTCAGCAAGCCGCGGCAGACTCTTTTCGGGATCGATTGGCTTGGCCATAGCGCGCCCAGACTACGGGCGAAAGTCGTTGATTTCAAGGCGCCGCGCTGCGCCGCAAGCACCCCGTCCGGGGGGCGGCTGATTGCTTTGCGGCCGAGCGGCCGCTACAAGCGCCGCCAATGCACGGCTCACCACTGTTGATTGCACACCTGCTCGCACTGGCCGTCTACCTGGGATCAACGGTGTATGTCGCGATGTTGCTGGAGGTTGCCGGCAAGCAGGCTGCCGACGCTGTCCAGCGACGCCATCGCCTTGCAGAAATCTTCCGTGTTTACAGCCCCTTGACGATTGCAGTCCTACTCGTAGTGGTGATGACCGGAGCTTGGTCGCTGACCGACGTGAAGCAATCATTGGGCCCCCGCTATACCGCATACGCGGTCGGCCTCGTCCCGAAACTCTCCTGGGCGTTCTTGTTAATAATGAACGCGACCTACGTGACGCTCGGTTTGGGCTTCCGTCTGGTGCGGGCAGACCAGGGTGGGCTACCCGTCACCGAGGCCGCACTGCGCAGCATGAAGATGCGGCTGCGTGTCGGCCTGTGGCTCAGTGTTGTATTCGTCCTGATAACCGCTTGCATGAGCGCGGCGGTTCCCGCCTAGAGTTTCACGCGCCGGTGTTCCTCGGGATATTCCACGCCGATCCCTACCTGCCGGTGGACTACTGGCGCCGGCTGGCTCCTAGTACTACGCGCACCGAGATCGAGATCGGCCCCGGCGACTGCGGCTTCCTCGCCGATGCCGCCGCCGCCGCCGCGGGCACCTTGTTCGTCGGGATGGAGATAAAGCGCGCCAGTGTGGTGTTAGCCGGACGCAAGCGGCGCTTTGCGAGTAACGCCATCGTATTCAACACCGACGGCCGTTGGCTGGTCGAAAACATGGTTGCCGACGCTTCAGTCAACGCCTACCACGTCTACTTCCCAGACCCTTGGTGGAAGAAACGCCATCACAAACGCAGGCTTTTCACGCCTGAGTTCTGCGCAGGGCTGTTTCGCACTCTCACCCCCGGCGGAAGCGTTTACCTGATCTCCGACGTTGCACGTGTGGTCGTCGATGCACGACCGGAAATGACCGCGGCTGGGTTCACCGAGCGCGAATGGACACGTGGACAATCGCCCGCCGCCTGCAGCTCCTACGAACGTAAGTACCGCGTACAAGGGCGCCGACTCAGCGAAACCAGTTTCGTAAAGAACTGAAGAAGAAGGGTCAGCTATCGGTGACTGCTTTAGGGCGATAGCCGTTAAGCAGTAGCGGCGCGAGGCGCAACAGTACCCGCGGTGAACTCACGGGCAACTTCTTCGATGCCGGCTGCATCCAGTTTGTGCTTGCGGTAAAGATCCGCGCCGGTTCCCGACTCTCCGTAACCGTGTACTCCGTGTTTACGCACCGGCGTGCCGGTGACTTCGCTGAGCGCATCGAGAACGGCATCGCCCAGGCCGCCAACCACCCCGTGGTCTTCGACAGTCATGATCCGCGCGGTCTTCTCAGCGGTCTCGACAAGGAGACGCTCATCGATCGGCTTAATGGTGTGGATATTAATCACACCGACGTCGAGGCCTTGCTTGCCCATAGACTCGGCAGCCTCCAACGCGTGAGCCACCACGGCGCCGGTCGCAATAAGGGTGATATCACTGCCGCGACGTAGAACTACGCCCTCACCGAACTCGAACTGGTAAGACGCCTCGTTGATATCGGCCAATCCTTGCCGCGTCAGGCGTAGGTAAGACGGACCGATATAATCGGCGAGGAACTCTGTAGCACGCTCGGCTTCAATCGCGTCGGCCGGCTGTACGACAACCATGTTGGGGAGAGACCGCATACCGGCGATATCTTCAAGACCCATTTGG
>JAJCZL010000002.1 GCA_029262415.1 Deltaproteobacteria bacterium
CCGGGTAACCACTTCTCGACCACGCTCGACTGCGATTCCTGCCACGACACGTTACGGTGGTCCTCCATAAGATTTACCCATAACACCGGAGCCTATCCTGGCGATCATCGCGGCAACCTTGCCTGTAACAGCTGTCACACAGGCAACAGCCAAACCATTGCCTGGCGTTTCGCTGCGTACAAACCCGATTGTGCCGGCTGTCACGCCAACGATTTCAAAGCCGGCGAGCACAAGAAGGTCGACACTCCCAGGGTCCTGTACACAGTCAGCGAACTGCGTGACTGCGCGGGTGCGTGCCACGAGTACACCAACTCGAGCTTCTCGACAATCAAGAAAACTCGGACGTCCGAGCACCGAGCCAGCGGAGGAGACTTCTAACGCGGTCGTCGAATACCGGTAATGCGACACATCAAACTAGCCACACACGCACGGTGCATTTGCGCCTTCATGGTACTCCTGACTTCGCTTGTCGGAGTAGTACCAACATGGGCGCAGTCCGCGCCCCGGACTCTGCTACGCATCGATACCGAGAAAGGTGCAACCGGCCCCGAAATCCATATAGTTTTTGACCAACAGGTTACCTACATCTCGCACGTCACCGCCGAACGTGGGCGGGTGTTGGAGATCACCGTACAGACGACCTCAGCGGTGGCTGCGCAATCGCGCACCGGCGACGCACTCTCTGACGATGCAAGAGAGACGCTGCGTTGGAATCCTTCAACCGCAATTCCGCTTGAGGAAGTCGACCTCGACAATGAAGCGGGGATGTCAAGACTCATCGTCCGCTTCCGCACGCGCGTCAAGGCCACGGCGCGGGGCGGAAAAGATTTCCGTAGCATCGTCGTCTCCCTCGAGGACAAACCCGCCGAAAAGCCGAGCACACCCCGACTACCGCCACCCCGGATACCGCCGACGGCAAAGCTGCTGCCGCCACCCAACGCCGACCGACTAGGCGCCCTCTACGAAGAAGGACGCCAAGCCCTCACCGACGGTAAAACATCGCGTGCAATCCAGGTGTTTACCAAGCTCACCGGCTACAGTGAGCATACCTACCGACGCGACGCCCTCGAGCTTCTCGGGCTCGCGCGTGAGCGCAACGGACAGCTCGCCCACGCAAGGGCCGAGTACGAACGCTATCTCACCACCTACCCTGAAGGTGAAGGTAGCGAACGGGTTCAGCAGCGCTTGGCGGGACTCGTCACCCGTCGCCGCGACGAGACCGGCAAACTGCGACCCGCCAAAGCCCGTAAAGAACGATCAGATTGGGAGTTGTTCGGAAGCTTCTCACAATTTCACCGCTACGACGAAGCATCCACCGACCTGGCCGGGCAGGTATTCGAACTTTCGACGTTATCCTCGGATGTCTACCTGGCCGCGCGCAGACGCGGTGACGTATACGACCTACGCACCCAACTGACCGCGGGCGTGGTTCAGGATTTCGGAGCACTCGGTGAAGACGACGGCAGGATTAGCGAAGCATACGTAGAAGGGAAACATCATAGCCGTGGTATGGTCGGGCGCGTTGGACGACAATCTCGCAACACCAGCGGTATCCTCGGACGCTTCGACGGAGGCATACTCTCCTACGACCTATCCCAGTCAGCCACCCTTAACCTGAACCTCGGCTTCCCGGTCGATGCATCGACGATCGATCGGCTCGACACCGATCGTTTCTTATATGGGGTGAGCCTCGACCTCGGTACGTTCGCCGAAGAGTGGGATTTCAACCTCTTTGCGGTTGAACAACGGGCGCACGGGTTGTTAGACCGCCAAGCCGTCGGCGGCGAGGTACGTTATTTTTCACGCGGCCGATCCCTGTTCACGTTGCTCGATTACGACACTTCGTACAGTGAAGTAAATATCGCGCTCGTACTGGCCAACGCCACGCTGACAGAGAACACCTCGGTCCACATGTCGGCCGACAAGCGCAAATCCCCGACATTGACGACCAGTAACGCGTTGATCGGTCAGCTGGGCGTAATAGCGCTCGACGACCTTTCAGTCGTATTCACCGAAGACGAAATCCGTCAACTCGCGCTTGATCGTACCGCCGAAAGCCGCTCCCTCAGCCTCGGAGCCTCGCATACCCTTAGCGAACAATACCAAGCGAACATCGACGTGACCATGTCGAGCATCACTGAAACACCGGCGTCGGGCGGCGTCGAAGCGACAGCGGCCGCCGGCGACGACCTCTTCTACGACCTGCAGTTGATCGCAACGAGTCTGTTCAAGACTGGCGATATTACGATCTTCGGACTTCGTTTCCAGGACACGACGACGTCTGACCTAATCTCGGCAAGCATCAACAGTCGCTACCCGATTACGCAGAAATTGAGGTTCAACCCGCGCCTCCAATTGAACCTACGCCCCGCGACTACAACCGTAGATAGAAGGTTCGCGGTCAGACCGTCCTTCCGACTCGAGTATCGATGGACGCGCGCTTTCCGTATCGAGTTAGAAACCGGCGGGGAGTTCGCCGACGAGAGCACCGCCGGCCAAAGCGACAACCTCACTTCCTATTTCGCATCGTTCGGTTACCGCTGGGACTTCTAGACCGCTAGACTACACCGATCACCATGGACCAATGCGGGGCGTGCCGCAATGGAATCGACGCGCCGTCCACGCTATCAAAGGGCCTGATTCGCAACTCGGTGGAGGCACCATGAACCGTAACTTCGTACTCACAGCATTTCTCTCGCTTGCCCTGCTCTCAAATCCGGCCACAGACTCAGCTCTTGCCGATGATCCCGCGCCGTTGAGCACAGGTCAGACCTTCGTCGAACGAGAACTGGCCGACCAACACGGCAACGCCGTCACCCTGGGTGCGAACGCCGATCTCTTGCTGTTGTCGTTCAACATGAGCTTGTCGAAGTCGATCCACAAGTTCCTCGAAGAAAAGGATCCGGCCTACCTGGCTGAACACCGCACGCAGTACGTCACCGACATCGCCAAAATGCCGGGCATCATCACGTTCATGTTCGCAGGCCCGAAGATGCGCAGGTACCCGTTCCCGATCATCTTGAACAAGGACGAAGACTTTGGTCCGCAATTTCCACAGCAAGATAAGAAGATTACTGCGATCAAGCTTGGCGAGGATCACAAAGTCGAAACGATCCGCTACTTTGCCACGATGGAAGAAGTCGCAAAGGCCTACTACGAGAACTGAACCGTGCTAGCGCGGCGGCAGCAGTTTACCGCGGCACGCAGACATGACCGCCGGTAGCACCACGACATTCAAAACCAACGCGAACGCAACACCGATGGTGAGCGTCAGCGCAAACGAGGCCATGCCGCGGTGACGGGTAAACGCGAGCGCTGCGAATGCCGCGATAGTCGTCAGCGAGGTCAGCACAACGCTTCGGCCCGAACTCGTTAGCGTCGCCTCCAAATCCCCGCCCACGTCTCGGAATCGGTGCACCAGGTGAACGCCGTCATCGACGGCGATCCCGAGAATGACCGGCCATGCCATGATGTTGAGTGGGTTCATCGAGATCCCGAACAGGGTCATGGAAGCACGCGTGCAAAACACCGTCATCAGTACCGGCAGCATGACGATGAGCGTTGCGGAGATGCTGCGCGAGCCTAGCAGTACGAACAACACCAACAACACAGACCCCGCAAGCGCCGCGATACGCAACGACTCCTTCGACAACTCGCTCATGAACAGCCCGAGGAACGGCATCCCTGTAACGGTCGGGTCCAACGCGCGCATACGCGTGACGAACTCTCGCTGCGCCGCCTCCTCCCAAACGTCGCTACTCGGGTAGGCATAGACGGCGTAGCGCCCGGCGGGACTCTTGAATCGCGACAACAACGCCGGTGACACAGGGTCGGCCCCCGCGAGCGAGGCGGCGACGGCGTCGCTTAGCGAACGGACCGCCGCGACACCTTCGCTTGCACGCAGACGCTGCGTCAACTCACGCACAGCCTCTGGTGAATCCACGTTGAACGCTGCGAACACCGGCGAGAATTGCGAGCGGCGGACCATCTCGCGCTCGAGCCGGACGGCTTCGGAACCTGCGGCCTGCAGATTGAGGTAGTCGGAGTCAAAACCCGGGGCGGGTACCGCGGCCGCAGCCAACGCCGCCGCGCCGCAAAGCGCGGCAAAGCGGCCTCGGCTGAGCGCCATCAAAACACCACCGATGCGTCCGCCTGCGGCATGTCCGGCACGGCGCAACGGGGGTCTATGCAAGACCAGAAGCGCAGGCAAGACCGTCACCATCGACGCAAGGCAGACGATAACCCCGACCCCGGCAATGGTGCCGAGCTCGGCGAACCCACGGAAACCCGTCAGGTTCATCGCGAGAAAGACCGAAGCAGTGGTCAATGCTCCGGTTTGCAGCGCGGGCGCCTGCGACGAGACTGCCTCGACAACCGCTTTGCGCGGCTCTAGGCCGCAAGCAGAGAGCTGCTCGAATCGATCGACGATGTGAAGCCCAAAATCGATGCCGATACCAAACAGAATCGAGGCGAAGAAGGCCGAAAGCAGCGTCAGATGGCCCGGCTGGATCGCCGCGATACCGAGCGTCACTGCGACCCCCACTAGGAGCGCGGCCATCGCCAGCAACGGCCGGGCGAATGATCGAAAACTCACGGCAAACAAACCGAGAACGGCAATGAGCGAGATCGCCGACAGCTTCGAGATGTCTTGTTGTATGACGTCGCGGTCGTCGAGCGCGTAACGTGGTAACCCGGTCAGGCCCGCGCGTACGCCACCGGCCTGCAAGTCCGCCCCATCGATTACCGCTTGCACGCCGCGGACGAACGGCTCGATCGTCGTCGCGCTGGAGTGCGGGTCGTCAGGTTGTACAAAGATGAAAGCCATTCCCCCGTCATCGGAGGTCAGATAGTCGTCGCCGTCGCTGAGAAGTCCACCCTTGGCCGGATCGCGGCTGATGACCGACAACACCCCCGGCGCAGCACCCAGCCGCGAGGCGACCACATCGACGGAACCTTTGAGCTTCGCCTGATCGTCGGACTCAAGGACTACGACAAGCGTATTCGGCGTGCCAAACTCAGCCGCAAAACCCGTGAAGAGCCGAACCTCGGGGAGATCGGGCGAGATGAGATCGAGGTTTGAGGTTCGGATACCCAGATGAGTTGCAGCGAACGCAAGTGAGGCAATGCTCAGCAACGCCGCGAACACCAGGGTCCGCCACGGACGCTCGGTAGAGGTTCGCGCTGCACGCGTGAGCAAGAACCCCCGCGTACTCATCGGGCGTCCCTGGACCGTAAGAACCGTAAGTACGCCACAATGTCGGAAACCTGCTGATCGCTCAGCGTTTCATGGCCCGACATCGAGGTGTTGGCTACCCCAAATCTGACTACCCGAGCCAGCGCATCGTCGAGCGGTTCGGCACCCTCGCCCCAAGAGACCAAAACGAACTCGGGTTTCTGCAAATCCATCGCAGTGTCTTTAGTGGCGGCTTTGAGTGTGCCTTTGAGTGTGCCGGCCAGCGGACCGTCGCCGCGTCCAGTTGGTCCGTGACAGGCCGCACAATTGGCATCGAACAGGGGTTTTCCGCGTTGTACCGATGCTGAATGCCGCGGCCGCTGGATCGTCGCACGTTGCGTCGCCGCGTAGCGTTCCTCAGCCGTATCGCGACCGAGCCAGGACAGGTAAGCAACCAGATCGGCACCGCGCACGTCTTCGAACAGATGCGCATAGGCAGGCATGCGCGACGCCGGGTTGAGCGCGCGTGGATCCTTCAGGTGGATCTCCTGCCAGACTGCGCTGCGACGGTTGCCGACGCGGGCCAGATCCGGCCCCTGCCTACGGTTGCCGGGCATCGGCGGCCGATCTTCACGCGAGAAACCTCCGGGAGGTCCCCAGGCCGCGACGTCCGCGCTGTCGGCGCGTACGTATTGAGAGTGGCAGTTGATGCACCCCTCGGCGATATAGACCATTCGACCTTCAGAAACGGCGCTATGCTCAGTTTTGGCGGTCGGTTCGACCGCCGATTGTGGCGCTCGATCGGCACCGTGTGCAACCTGAAGAAGCAACGCCGCGACGAAGAACAACAGCGGCATACCGTATACGCGCCGAACCGCGTAGGAAGTACGCCGGTCGGCAAACGCCCATCCAAGTGCGAGCACCAGCCCAGCCGCGACGACGAAGGAGGCGGGGATACGGTGAAGCTCTTGCGCCATGCCGACCCCAAGTGCCGAACCCAACCAACCCGCGATACCGTAGAGCAGCGCAGCCCGCCACCGGATCGGAACGAGCCCTTCGCGTTCGGCCGCAAGCGACGGAAAGACAACCAAGGCAGTCGAATAGAGTGAGATCCCGAACGCGTACAGCGGCCCTGCGATTCGCGCGGTCTCTTGCCAGTGCGCAAGCGTGCTGAACGCGAGCACAAACAAGCCGAACGCCGCGAGCAGCAGCCCACGAAAACGCCCGCGATCCAATAGCAAGCCGGCGACCAGAGCGCCGGCCAGGTGGGAGCCCCCCTGCGTCAGCTGTTGCGCGTCGCTTCCCCAAGTGGCGCCCTTGAGGCCGATGGTTTCTTGGATAACTGCGAAAGCGGCCGAGTCGAGCCAGATTAACGCTAGAAACGACGCAACAACCGTCGCGAACCCAAGCCGAGTGTAGTCAACGTAACCGTTGCGCGCCGCGTGCTTATCGGCGGCCGCCGCGGTGTCCGCACTTGGGTGCGGAGGCGCCGCCGTTGTCGCCGATACCCACACGAACGCGGCAATGCAGAGCGTGGCCGGAAACCAACAGCGCAAGGTCACACTCCCCGCAAACAAAAACGGGATGTTGCACACCAAGTAAGCGAGTCCGGTGCCGAGTCCCGCGCCCAGCCCGAGCCTTGATACCGGCAACATCGAGCGGAGGCTCGCCGCAACAGAGACCGTAAGGAGACCGGTAAAGCAGCCGACACCGGCGGATACCAGCACCGACGGCACCAACCCGGTGCACCAGGGAGCAACGAACGCCACCACCGCGCAGCCGAGCAAGGCAACGCGCACAAGCAGATCCGCCGAGGTTCTGCCGAGCAACCAAGCGGTCGCCAGACTCATAGCCAGGCCCGAGAGCCCCATCGCCGTCATCGACGAACGCACCAGTGAAGGATCAACGAGTGTAGATTGGAGTAGATCGAGGAAGCCGAACTGTGCGAACAGAAGAAAGTAGACGTAAGTAGTCGAGACAACGACTATGCCTTGGCGCAGCCCGCTGACTGTTCCGCGTTCGCCGTCTTCAGTCACTTGCGCCTCCCGAGAGTTCCTTGAGCATCCAAACTTGAACGGCAGCGAAGGATGCATCGGTGAAACAGACAACCATCCATGCCGGCTCCAACCCGCCGCGCGAAACCTCGAAGGCTACGAACCCCGCGACCGCGGCACGCACTACCCCAGTTATGAAAAGCACGCTCATTACCAACTCGCGCCGCGGCGACCAACGTGCGACCGCAGGCAGCCAGTAGGTGAGACCCACAGTGAAGACGAAGACTCCGATGTAGCGCAGGTAGACCGGCTCTTTGGGCAGCGTCTCGATGGACATCAAGCGCAGGGTGAACTCGGGAGCGGCAAGCAACAGGAGACCCGTACAAGCATCCGCAAACCCTGCAAGCCAACAGTATATCGCGATCCCCATCGGGATCTCAGAGTAACAGCGGTTCATGCCTGAGCCTCGCTCGGCAAAGGCGTGCCCGTACTACGCCATGCCGCGACCAACCAACAAAGCGACGCAACCGTCATCGCAGCGCCGCTAACCAGTCGGACAAAGTACCCAACGGAAACCATAGCCGAGCGTCGAAATAGAACTCCTGGATCGAAACCTTCGATCGTGCCGACAAGAAGAAGCGTCGTTGCCAGCACGACCATCCCTCCGTGCCAAAGCCAGAACGGTGCCGGAGCCGAAAATACGGCACGGAAACGCGACCTACGGTGGAGACATTGTAGAACCACCACGTTGAACGACGTAACCAGTCCGGCCATCGCGATATGCGCATGGGCGACCAACGCGTTGGTGAATTTCCACCTGTCGAGAACCCCGGGCAGAAAGCCGATGATTCCAGTCGCCAACAATGCCGTTCCCCAAAACGCGAAGGCCACCAACCAAGAGCGGGTCGTCCGCGGCCACGAGAAGTTGCGCAGATGCACCGTTAGCAACGGCAGCCAGACTGCGAGGCTTGCTAGAGCGATGATATGAGCGACTTGATGATTGGAGACATCGCCGTGATCAAGCGCGCCAAACCACGCAAAATGCAATACCAGAACCCCCACGACCAAACGCGTAGTGCGGCCTTCATCGTGCGCTTTCAAACCGAGCAGTATCGGCGTGAGCACGGCAATTGTAACGATGCCGAGTGAACTGCCGAGCAAACTCGCTCCCGTCGCACCACTGCTACGCGGATTAACCGACGGATACACCGAGTCGCCGGCGGCCCAAACGAGAACAAACGGTACCGATGCCAACAGCGCCAGCAACAGCCAACCGGCCGCAACCGCAGCGCTCGACCACGAGTGCGTCAATAGTGACGCACGGCGCGACCGGCGCACGGCGAGCGCGGCAAGAACACCCGCCAACACCACTAAGTTCGCAAACATGAGCACCCGCGACACGCCGCCCCATTCGAGAAACAGCTTGCCGCTCGAGCCACCGGCGAGCCATTCGACAGCGGCAAACACCAGCGTTCCGGACCACACGCCCAGAGCGATATGACCAAGAGGTCCGGCGTCACCACCCGGTGCGTACCAGGCAAGTAACAACCCCACCAGTGGCAGACTCGTCCACCCATACAGGTGCAGACTCGTATGCAGAGGCACCCAACGCCCATAGGTAAGCGGGACGAAGGGCGAACCGAGGTCGGGCCAAACCAGCAGCGCCGCCAACAAGACGCCGACGAGATTGGCGGCAACCAGCCAGGTAAGACTGTGGATGGCGGCAGACTCCGACACAGTCATCGACTGCGGCTGCAGCGGCAACGCCCTGGTAGGCATGGAAGGCGACAAGACCGCGCCCTTCTAGCTGCCGAATCGTCGCTGGAGTAGAGCTTTGACAGTATCGCGTTTCGCCACGAGTACGCACTGGAACTCATCCAAGCACGCCCAGCGTACATCGCGACTCTGTAGGGTCGCGACCACCTCTTCAGCCTCGAGCAACAAGATCGAAAGCCGCGTCATCGCATGGCCGTGGCCGGTGCCTTGCGGCAGATTGGGCCGGCCCAGAGCGAGGTCTACCCGCGTATCCTTGCCGGTCTCGGCCATGGTCATGACTTCGTCTTTAAAGTCGTCGAGAATCTGGTAGGAAAGCCCCCACAGGGTCGCAAGCTCGTCAAGTCCGTCCAACACCGCTCGGTCCGCGCCGCCGTCTAAAGCCGGAAGGAGGAGCGGCAAACGGATGAGAGGCACGGTTTTCGCCGCGGCGATCTTTAACACTGCGCCTTCTCCTCCTTGCCGCTGTGCAAAGCGTAAGTCGAGAGCCTGACCGCCGACCACACCGGCTGCACCTAGACACGCAGAGACAGTTTGCGCGGCGACCGCTACGTTGGCGCGCGGAAGCCCGGCGATATAGCGCCAGATCAAGGTGTAGGCTTGGTTGATGAAAGCGAGAGATCCAAGAATCGTCGAGGCTTCTCCGTAAATAAGGTGAGCGCAGGTGCGTCCGCGCCGCTCACTCGCATCGTCCATACTCGGTAAATCGTCGAGAAGAAGAGACGCGGTGTGAAAGTACTCGATCGCGATGGCCATCTCGCCGCCGCGCTCGCTCGCGATTCCCATATACGCCGCGATTCTGAAAGCCAGCATCGCACGTGCGAGACTGCCGGGGTTCTCCAAAGTGCTCTGCACCACCCCTCGCAAGGAAGACTCGGTGTCCTGCGGCATCGCAAGGAGCGTTCGATACCTTTCGGCCAAATAAGCTCGATCATCGAATGCCGCGGCCGGATACTCCGAGCCGAGGCCGGCGCGGGTCGAGAGCGAGGCCAGCGCGGCGCTCACGACCCCATCGCCTCGGAGGGAATCGGCGCAACGGTTCCCGTTACTTCGATCTGCACCGACACGGTGTCGGATACTTTTAGAAACCAGATACTCGGGTCGTGCATACCCCACGCAAGAAAGGGGATATCCAGCGTGGACGAAGCTCCGAGCCCGGCTCCTTTCAGGCTGACGACGGTGGGCAGTACAACAGGATGGTCGGCGCCGTGGATCGAGATGACGCCGTGGAGCTGCACATGACTGGTCGCGTCGGCGAGTATCTCGCCCTCTACGCGCCGTGGCTCGAATACGATCAGCGGATACTTCTCGCTCTCGAGGACCTCACGGTGCATCGCCTTGTCGCGGCTCCCGTTGCCGGTGCCAACCTTGTCGGCTTCTACAACGATACGACCCGAGGCCAGACCGGTGACGGGATCGATGCGCATCGATCCCTCGCTGACCAGGGCGGTGCCGTGCACCGTATGACCGGTTGCCTTTAGGGAAAATGTGATCGCCGTCCGCACCGAATCGATCTCGAGCGTATACTCGGCGTCGGCGGCAGCGGCGTGCGAAGCCAGGCCTAAACCCCAAATCGCACCCACCGTTGCCACGATCAGTGCACGGCTCAGCCACACCCCGTTTGCTCGTCTGTAAGCTTTAAACATATTTGGTTTCCTCACCTGTTCGTTTCCGGTTCATCGGTAGTATTTGCAAGAAACGGACCGGAGAGAATGGCGCGGGCCTCAGGCGAAAACACCGCACGCAGCACCTGCGTGCGGGTGTGGCCTGCAGATAGTTGCAGTGCGAGTGCAAAGTCTAGCGGTCCTTGGTTCACCAGAACAATTGAAGACAGCAGAGGTCTCGACTACACAGAGCTTATACCTTGTGAGCATCCCGTTCCATACATGGCTGGCAGCGGCGCGGCCGCGCACCCTATCGGCATCGATTGTCCCGGTTGCCTTGGGAGTCTCATTGGCGATCCGCAGTGGAGTATTTCGGCCGTGGGTTGCAGCGATGACTTTGACTATGGCGCTGCTGATCCAGATCGGTACCAACTTGGCCAACGACTACTACGACTTCGTCCGCGGAGCCGACGGGGACGACCGCCTCGGCCCCGAACGTGCAACCCAATCGGGCGTGATCCCAGCAACGACGGTTCGCAACGCCGCGTTCATGGTCCTGGCAGCAGCGGCGCTGTGCAGCGCGAGCCTGGTCGCAATCGGCGGAATACCAATCCTCGTCATCGGCATAGCCTCGATCGTCTCCGCCCTCGCGTACACCGCCGGGCCTTATCCACTCGCCTACCACGGCTTCGGCGACCTGTTCGTGTTCGTCTTCTTCGGACCTGTGGCGGTTTGCGGGACTTATTACCTGCAAACGGCGAACTTCCACGCCGGCGTGGCCGCCGCGTCACTGCCTGTCGCGGCGCTGGCCGCCGCTATCATGGCGGTCAACAATCTGCGCGACATCGCGACCGACTCGCGTGCGGGAAAGAACACCCTCGCAGTCCGCATCGGTGACAGGGCAACGCGAGCGCAATACGTCGTGCTCGTGGTATTTGCGTTTGTTGTGCAGTCGATGCTGGCGATACGTTTCGGCGTAAGGTTCGCCGTTCCGCTGCTGGTGCTGCCCTTGGCTGCCTTTGAAACCGCGTTGCTGTTACGGCGCGAAGGAGCCGCACTCAACTCGAGCCTGGGCGGAACCGCCCGCCTTCTCCTGGTCTTCGGTATCGCTGCGGTAGGAGGCCTCATTTATTGATTGTTCTACGCGTTTCTCGCGGCACGGTACTGCTGGCAGCCGGGCTGCTGATGACCGCGCAGCTCTTGGCGGCAACCGCCGCGTTGGGCGAGACGCTCGACTACGAGCCGGGCCGCGGGCTACGTCTTGCCGACGGCGCACTCACCGTCGGCGGCTACCTCTCGGTCGCGGCCGAAGCCCTGGATGAGAGCCGCAACCACCTCGCCGTCGAAGACGTAAGTATCCTCGTCACCTACCAAACCAGCGAACACCTATCGTTCTTCGGTGAGTTCGAATTGGAGGACTCGATCGAGGTCGACAGTGGAGGCTTTGGCACCGGCGACGACGTTTTCGAACTCGAACGATTGTACGCGGAGTACGAGTCCAGCCCGCGCCTTCGCCTCCGAGCCGGACAGATGCTGACCACATTTGGGATCTGGAACCTGATCCACGCCGAGCCGCTGGTCTGGACAACTTCACGCCCGATCGCCACCGAGAGATTTTTCGATACGGCGACAACAGGTATCCAAATCGATAGCCCGTTTGATCTCGGCGGCTTTGACCTGACCGCAACCGCCTACCTCCAGCCGGGCGACCAGTTCGACAACCCGCAAGGCGCGCAACAAGCACACACCGCGGCCGGAGGTCGCTTACGTCTCGGCAACGGCGATCGTTGGCACTTAGGCACATCCGCGGTGAGATTTCACGACGAGGTCGACAAACGCTGGGAGAACACTGCCGGAATCGATTTCGCGCATCGAACCCGCCGCTGGGAGTTTGCCGCCGAAGCGGCGGCAAACAACGGTGGATCCGCACCGACAACTTGGGGTGCCTACTTCCAGGCCGTCTACCACACCGACGCCGAAATCCACCCTGTAGTGCGGATCGAGCATGTCGAACTGGACGGAACCCGCGGCACCCCGCTGATCGTCGGCGTTGCCTACAAGCCCGCGTCCAACATCGTGTTCAAACTCGAAGGAGTGATCGGAACCCGTGGATTGGGAGTCGGAGGAAACGGCCCATTAGCGTCCGTCAACGTCCTTTTTTAGCGGCTCTGGCCTGCGCCTTGGTCGGGGGCGCGCTACTGATTGTGCCGAGTCCGGCGACCGGAGACGCCGCTGCCGACCCTCGCGCGTTCGTCGTCATTGTCCATCCCTCCAACCCAACCGCCGCGATCACACGGACGGAACTCGAACGTATTTTCCGCCGCTCGCGACGCTTTTGGCAGCACGGCGGCAAGATCGTTCCTCTCAATCTGCCGTTCGGGCTGCCCGCTCGTATCGGCTTTTCGCGTACCGTGCTTCGTTCCACGGACGCTGAACTGGTGACATTCTGGAATCGACAGTACTTTCAAGGCGTGCTGCCTCCCGCGGTTCTTCATTCAGTCGAAGCCGTCCTCGAGTTCGTTGCGGGAACGCCTACGGCGATCGCCTATGTACCGGCTGGTCGCGAAAACCGCGGCGTAAGAACCGTCAGGGTCGAGTCCGATGAGTAGCAGTAAACATCGCGCGAGACTGCGACAATGATTCGACCAACCCGCTCGATCAGATCCAAGCTACTCGCGTTTGTCGGCGCCCTGATCGCCTGTTCGACACTCGCAAGCGCTCTGTTGGTTTATAACTATTCACGCGATCTGCTGGAGCCGCGCCTGACCGCGCAACTGGCGGACACGGTTGCATATTTCAAAGCGGATATTGAAGGCTCTCTGCGTGTTCACGGACAGAACCTGAATACCTGGGCACGGCTCGGCTTGATGCGTGAGTTGGTTGTCACCGACATTGACAAGACGGTTTCGGCGTTCCTTCTCCAGCTCCAGACCGACTACGACAGCTACGCGGAGATCTCCGCCTACGGCCGCGACGGTGTATGCATAGCATCAAGCTCTCCCGCGCGCATAGGGATTCGAGACCCGCGCGCCGCAGTCATCGGCACCGCTAACCACATCGACGTCGAAACTGTTAGCGCGGACGACGGTACACTGAGTGTCGTGCTCGCCGCTACGATTCCCGATCCGGACCAAGAACGTACGCAGATCGGCTCGCTGCGTGCTGTGCTACACCCCCGGGTCTTCGCGTCCTTCGTCGCGCCGAGGTCTGAACACCGGGGAATCTCCGTACGCCTAGCAGACGGTGGTGGGCACACGATCGCAGGCCGGCTTGCTCCGCCCGACGTCGCAGCGTTCGTCGAGAGCGCTGCGATCGAACTCGGTTCCGGCCCCGCCTGGCGTATAACCGCAGCGATGCCCCGTGAGATGGTGGCCGCGCCGATTCGGGCGTTACGAAACCGCGTGTTCGCAATCGGCGCGGCTGTTACGTTGCTCGGGCTTGTTCTCGCAGCGCTGTTGTCGGCGAGCCTGACTCGTCCGATCAACGAACTGACTCTTACAACCTCGCGCATCGCCTCGACCGGTGTTCTCGAAGCGATCCCCGCTACGCTTTCCACTGATGAGGTCGGCGACCTGACCCGTTCGTTCCAAACCATGGTCGACAACCTCAGCGCCGCACGTGAGAAGCTCGTCCAGTCTGCAAAGCTGGCGCTGCTCGGCGAAATGTCGGCGGGACTCGCGCACGAAGTCCGCACCCCGCTCGGCATCGTGCGAAACGCCGCGCAGCTGCTGCAGCGACGCATGCAACGCTCCGGCGACAAGGAGGGCGTGGAATTCGCCGGCTTTATCTGCGAGGAGACGGACAGGCTCAATGCCGTCGTCACCGACATGCTCGACGTCGCCCGTCCGGCCGCCACCGAGAAATCCCCGACCGACACCATCGCTGTCGTTGAACGCGCAGCCGCGTTCCTTGAATCTCACGCGGAAACCGCCGGAGTCCGCGTGTTAACGCAAGCGGAGTCGCCGGTCGCTGAGATCATCGCTGACGGCAATCAGGTTTACCAAGCCGTGCTCAACCTGCTACTCAACGCTATCCAAGCCTGCCGACGCGACGGCGTCGTAACCGTGCGAATACGTAACCACCAAGACGGGGTAGAGGTACAGATCCGGGACACCGGATGCGGGATCCCCGAAGAACTCTGCGATCACCTGTTCGCACCGTTCACAACCCGGCGCGACGGCGGCATTGGGCTGGGGCTCGCGATTGTTGCACGTATCGTCGAGGCCCATTCCGGCACCGTTACCGCCGCAGCCGGAGACCATGGCGGCAGTGTATTCACGATGTGGCTGCCGACCGGCAAAGCCTCCGAACACGGAGCGGCAAAATGAAGTTCGAAGAGCGGAACAATACCACCGTACTCGTGGTTGATGACGAGGAGCGCATCAGACGCCTGATTTCGACTGCACTGAAAGAGCGCGGCTACACCGTAGTAACCGCTGCCGACGGGGCATCCGCCCGTGCGTTAATCGACGAATCGTTCGCGGTGGTACTGACTGACATCAAGATGCCGGGCCAGGACGGGCTCTCCGTACTTGCGAGAGTTACCGAGCTCAACCTCGACATCCCGGTTATTCTCATGACCGCTTTCGCCAGCGTCGACAGCGCGGTCGCAGCAATGAAAGCCGGGGCGTACGACTACATCGCCAAACCGTTTAACCTCGATGAACTCGAGTTGATTGTCGGGCGCGCCGTTGAACAGCGTCTGCTGGAACGTGAGCATTCTTACCTTGTCGAGTCGGCGCGTACGGCGCTCGACCAGATTGTAGGGAGCTCGCCGGCGATACGGGCTCTCAAGGAGAGCATCGCTAGAGTTGCCGTATCGAGAGCGCCGGTGCTCGTCACCGGCGAGACCGGCAGCGGCAAAGAGCTGGTCGCGCGCGCCATTCACTGCCTGAAAAAACCCCCTCAAGGATTGCTGGTACCGGTCAACTGCGCGGCTATCCCGGGCGACTTGCTTGAAAGCGAACTCTTCGGTCACGCCAGGGGCGGTTTTACCGGGGCGAACCAGTCCAGAGTCGGAAAGTTCGAACTCGCAAACGGCGGTACTTTGCTGCTCGATGAGATCGGCGACATGAGCACCGACCTGCAATCGAAGCTCTTGCGGGTTCTCGAAGACGGCACCTTCGAACGCATCGGCAGCAACACGCAGATGACAAGCTCTGCGCGCATCGTGTCTGCCACCAACCGCGACCTCGCTGCGATGATCGCGACCAACGAATTCCGTGGCGATCTCTACTACCGACTCAACGTTCTCAATATCAGCGTCCCTCCGCTACGCGAGAGAAGTGACGACATCGCGGCACTGACCGCGCATTTTCTCGCATCCAGTGCCCGCGACGCAAAGCTCCGTGTTCCCGAACTCGACGAGGATTCGATCAGCCTGCTGCAATCATACGACTGGCCGGGCAACGTACGAGAACTGCGCAACGTCTGCGAGCGCCTGATCGTCCTATTCGATCGATCGACCTCATGCGCCGACACCATCGCCCATCTCCTCGACACGCCGACCAGCGTTCCAAGCCAAACGATGGATGGGGCACCAACCCTCGATTCGATCGCGACGCCGTTACTGGCCGATGCCGTCACCAAAGCGGAATCGCGCGCGATACGCGATGCCCTGGAGCAAACCGACGATAACAAGCCGGCCGCCGCGCAGCTGCTCGGCATCAGCGAGCGCACACTATGGTACAAGCTGAAGAAACTACGTAGATCGGAATGAAGCGAAGTATTTTTCTCAGCCCGCACCGATCCGGCTATGGCTCCAGTTGTCCACGCCGGTACATATGCAGCCAAATGTATTACAGAACTCCCAGTCGATGTCGCCCCCGAATGCATTCCCGGAAGGGTTAACATCCAGTATTCCCGTAAAGAACGTAGTGCCTCCATCTTCGAACTGGTTGTACGAAATAGAAACGGTGCAACCGATGCGCCTGATCATCAGCTGGTTGAACGGAAGTTGCGGCGACACCACCGTGATCGTGCCGTCGGCGGATTCCGACAGAGTGATCGACAGGTTAGTGGGCGGACCGAGGCCGTCGCCGCAGTTCTCACTGACCTCGGTAACGGTCAGGAACCAGGTCCCAGTGATATCGATACCGGGGCATGCAGGCATCGTCGTAGTCGTGCTCGTAGTCGTAGTCGTGGCAGTGGTAGTGGTAGTGGTAGTGGTAGTGGTAGTGGTAGTGGTCGGTACGCCACACGAAACGCAATCGAGGGTCACCGGCTGGCCGACACCGAATTGGAGGATCCGTAGACCGTCTGTCGCGGCAACGCCGCCCGACCTGTCGACATCGCAGACACACAAGGCGCAGGTGGTCGAACCGACCGCCGCGCGTAGCGCGATCGAAGCGTCAGTTGCGGTACGGTTGCTGTCGTCGTTCGCGTCTCCGCACAGGGTCTGTGCGTGTGCACACTGCCCGCTAACGGCAAATAGCACAGCCAGTGCAGACGAATAGTAGATTGATGCACGCTTCGACTGGGCGGTTTGCATACGTCCTCCATACCCCCGGGTGCGCTGCGTTACCTATTTGTCAGACCCGCACGCGCCTGTCCAGTAAAACCGGCGGCGATGCGCACGGAGGCTGCGCCGCCGCTTGCCCTCCCCTCGCGCAGCTCATATGCGCGGTCGGCGCGGGAGAGCAACTCGGGGTTGTGGGTAATCGTCAACACGGCGGGTCGGACAGGCATCGACTGCAGATTGTGAAGTAG
The DNA here is from genome assembly GCA_029262415.1 of Deltaproteobacteria bacterium. Taxonomy (GTDB): domain Bacteria; phylum Desulfobacterota; class Binatia; order UBA1149; family JAJCZL01; genus JAJCZL01. The sequence continues at coordinate 17,253 of JAJCZL010000002.1, forward strand.
TTCAGCGACCGCATCGACATCAAGATGCGTCGTCGGCTCATCGAGCACCAGCAACTTTGGGTCGCGCAATAATGCACGTGCGATCGCGATGCGTTGGCGCTGTCCACCCGAGATCCGCGCTCCGTCCTCGCCGATCTCAGTATCGTAGCCGTTCTCCAGTGAATCGACGAAACAGTCCACGAGCGCAAGACGCGCCGCGCGCTCGAACTTCATTGCGTCGACCTGCGACGTACCGTACGTGATGTTGTCACGAACACTTCCCACAAACAGCAACGGAGACTGCGGTACCACGCCGATGCCGGCGCGCAGCAATGAGATGTCGATGGTATCGAAGCTGAGCCCATCGGCATACACCACCCCGCGTTTAGGCCGGTAAAACCCAAGCAACAACATAACCAGTGTACTCTTGCCCGCGCCGTTCGGCCCGCAGATACAGACGTGTTCGCCGGCGTGGATCTCCAGATCAACATCGCGCAGGGCAAAGCCGCGATCACCACTCCGTTCGATACCGCCGTCAACTTCTTCACTCTGTCCGGATGTAGCCTCCGGGTAGCGAAAACTGACCCCGGCAAAACGAATATTCCCGTCAAAGGAAAGCGCCTGCGTTCCGTCGTACGGCGGCTGCGAGCGCGCCTCCAGCAGTGCACGCAGTGTCGCGATCGACTGACGGCCGTCAAGCAGCTCGGGAAGGCCGCTCATCAACGTCATCAGCGTTTGGTTGAGAAGTCCCGCCGTAAAGTAGAAGGCAAACAACGTTCCCAGTGACATTGAGCCCGATACCACCCGCGTGCTGCCGACAAACAGGATAGCTACGGCTGAAGCGGCGACGATCAGGCTTTGTAGGTGCGCGTGGGCCGCGTAGGCTTCCGCCATGCGGCTCTCGCTATGCATGAGATCGCTCAGTTCACGGCGTCTCCGCTGCTGCTCGCCGCTTTCGAAGGCTTGCATCCGCGTCAGATCCAGCGCGCGGACGACGAACCACATCCCTTTGGCGAAACTCTCCGATGCGCGGTGAAACGCGTAAACACGACCTTCGGCTACGCGAGAAAGTTTGCCGACGACCCACAAACTCGGGGGCACGACCAGCAGCAGCGATAGCGTTAGATACGGATCGAGCGTGAGCAACAGGACGAACAGAAGCAGCGCCGCACTTGCCGCCGGCACCACGTCGGAAAGCAGCACCGTGAGCATGCGTTTCACCCTCGCAGTGTCGGCCACCACTGCTGTGTGTATCTCCCCCGCATCCAAGCTGGTGTAAAAGGCGCGCGAGACCGCGTAGAGTTTGGTGACAAGCTCGCCCCGCAAACGCATCGCCGCGGCTTCAACTGCGCGTATATTAATGAAGCGTAGGCCGAGTGCGACTACGGCGCCGAGTGCACGCACGGCAAACAGCGCCGCACACAACCAACCCAGCAAGCGCAGGTCGCGGGCAGGTAGCGCTTCGTCGAGGATCCGCACCAGGATCACGACGGTTGGAAACACCAGAAGCGAGACAGCCAGCGATCCTGCGATAGCTGTCGCAACCCGACCGCGCATACCCTTGAGGTAACCGAGCAACAGGCGGATGTCGGCGAGACTCGCACGCAGCGAGGCCTTCTCGAGCGGGACCAGCAATCTCGTCATGACACCGACACAGCTATCATGTCGGCGCGCGACTCAAACCGCACGTGCGGCGGCTGTTCTCTCGCTTCCGCCCAAAGGAACGCGTGGCGCAGAACCACGTACACCTACGTCGCTTTGACATGGCACGCCCGGTTTGCGAGGAAGTTGGATGATCACCGTACACCACCTTGAGAATTCGCGCTCGCAGCGCGTGCTGTGGCTACTCGAAGAACTCGGTTTGGACTACGAGGTGCGGCGCTACGAGCGCGACAAGAAGACCAGCCTCGCGCCACCCGAGCTGAAGCAGATCCACCCGTTGGGCAAATCACCGGTCATCACCGACGGCGACACCACAGTCGCCGAGACCGGCGCAATCATCGAATACATCATCGGTAGGTACGGCGCCGGCCGGCTGATTCCGCCTGAGGGAACGCCCGAACGGCTGCGCTACACCTATTGGCTGCACGCTGCAGAAGGCACGCTGATGCCTTTCATGGTCATGAGCCTGATCTTCAACCGCATCGAAAGCGCCGTACCGTTCTTCATCCGGCCGATCGCCAAGGCGATCTCGGGGCAGGTCAAGTCGGGCTACCTCACTCCCAATATCAACGCCAGCCTGGCCTACATGGAAGCCGAACTGGCAAAGAGCAAGTGGTTCGCCGGTGATGAGCTCACCGGCGCGGATATACAACTGAGCTTCCCGCTCGAAGGCGCCGCCGCCCGCGCCCGCCTGGGTGCGGAGTATCCGAAGCTACAAGCGTTTATCGAAACAATTCACGCACGGCCGGCCTACAAGAAAGCGCTCGATCGCGGCGGCCCTTACTCGATTCTGGTCTGAGCTCGCGGCACTACGCGTTCTGACCCGGCGGCGCAACGGTGGTAGGCTTACGCCGCTAAGACGCGGAGGTCCCAACGATGAGCGAAGTATACCAAGGTGACAGAATCACCCGGCTGAGCGATACGATCGGCGTCAAGACGCGAGCCGATTTCCTGATCCGTACATACACGCATTTATTCGCTGCCATCGCGCTGTTTACGGGAATCGAGATCGCGCTGTTTCAAAGCGGCGTTGCACAGAACTTGGCCCAGCGCATGTTCGGTGTGAACTGGCTGCTGATTCTCGGCGCCTTCATGATCGTCAGCTGGGCGGCAAGCCGCGCGGCTCACACCGCTACCTCTCCCGTCACTCAGTACGCCGCGCTCGGCGGTTTCGTATTGGCCGAAGCGATCATCTTCGTGCCGCTTCTCTACATTGCCGATCGCATCGCACCGGGGTCCATCCGCAGCGCAGCCATGCTCACGATGACGGGGTTCACCGGCCTCACCATCGTCGCATGGACGACACGCAAAGACTTCCGTTTCCTAGCTGCCCTGCTGCGCTGGGGCGGCGTCGTGGCCTTACTCGCAATCGTCGGTGCGCTGGTGTTCGGGTTTCACCTGGGAACCTGGTTTTCGCTAGCTATGGTCGGCTTCGCCGGTGCCGCGATACTTTACGATACCTCGAACGTACTACTGCACTTTCCCGAAGACCGACACGTCGGGGCGGCGCTCGAGTTGTTCGCCTCGGTCGCGATGATGTTCTGGTACGTGCTGCGGCTGGTTAACAACCGCGACTGACCCAAGACTGCTCAAAGTTTCAGAGGCGCTGATGTAGACTCGTCGGCATGAGCGAGGCGGAGCGTCTCGAAGGAGAGATCGCAGAGGTCTTGGAGAAGATCGACGATGCCAACCGCGCCGAGGACGACGAGCACGGCGAGGATGGAGACAGCGGCGGTGGGCTGCCGGCCGAGTTGAGCGATCGACGCAAGCGGCGGCAGCGAATTCGCGAGCTTCGCGCGCAGATCGAGCCCGAGAAAGGCGACAAGCTCGAGGCCCGGCCGCACATTCCGCGCGGAATGTGCGTAACCTCGATGACCCGCCGCGCAGCCTTGCTCGACGGTCTCGCGCTCGATTTCGCCACATCACTGACCAACTCGCCCGGGCGGGTGAGTCTTGAGTCGGTCTCCTGAGTGAGAGGAGAAGACACCCGCACGGACAAGACCGCGCACGGCGGTTAGCGCTCTGGCTTCTCGGCGTCGCCGAGGCTGTCTTGCATTCCCTTTAGGAAATCCCCGATTGCCTTGCGTGCTTCTTGCGGACTCATGTCCTCGATCCCTTCCATGCGTTGCTCGAACTTCTTCATATCCTCGCTCATGTGCCGCCCGGCGTACTCCCCTCCGAGCTGAAGCAGCACGAGTACCCCCGAGAACACCCCGAATACCAGCCATGCCTTGACCGGCTTGATACCGTGCACGTGCTCACTCGCGATAACGATGAGATACAAACCCCACAACGTCGGCAAGATCACTCCCAGGTAGGGGATCGGTCCCAACAACGCCGTTACCGGCATGATCGCCGCTGCAAAGGCGAGACACCGGAACGCGGTCTCGTAGCCCTGCTCGGAACCCATCATCCGCCAAGCCAAGTAGGTAAAAGCCGCCGAGATGCAGCAGTAAACCGCGACCAAGATCGGCAGCAGCACCAGCATCAGCAGCGATCCTGCACCGCTCGCCCCGCGGCCGCCGAACAACACCGACAGCAAACCACCGACTAAAGCCGTGACCACCGCCATCGCGGCCAGAAAGACCACCGGATAGGCAAAGCCGCCGTCCTTTGGCATGGATCGGTAAAACGAGACCGGGTCGGTAATCACCGCAATCGCCGTCTCTTTGATCGCGTCGACCGAAAAGCCGCTCTGCGGAGCACCGTGCGACGTGGATGGAAACCGGTTAGGGTCTTGCATCGCTACCTCCAACAGCGATGCGATCGCTAAGTCAACGGGTCGGCGCAGCAGGGCCGGCCCGGCGCACCCTCTAGGCTGCGGTCAGTCGCCGATACTTGATGCGGTGCGGTTGATCGGACTCGGCACCGCAGCGGCGCTTACGGTCGGCTTCGTAGTCTTGGTAATTACCTTCGAACCACACGGCTTTGCTGTCGCCTTCAAAGGCAAGCATGTGCGTAGCGATGCGGTCGAGAAACCAGCGATCATGGCTGATCACCACAGCGCAGCCGGCGAATTCCAGGATCGCGTCTTCGAGAGCGCGTAGGGTATCGACGTCGAGGTCGTTGGTCGGCTCATCGAGCAGCAATAGATTGCCCCCGCTCTTGAGCAACTTGGCCAAATGCAACCGATTGCGTTCGCCGCCGGAGAGCACACCGACCTTCTTTTGCTGATCCGAACCCTTGAAATTAAACGACGCGCAATACGCGCGTGAGTTCACCTCGCGCTTGCCGACCATCACGAGGTCGTGACCACCATCGCTGATCTCTTCCCAAACGTTCCGATTTGAGTCCAGCACATCGCGACTTTGATCCACGTAGCTCAGACCGACGGTCTCGCCGAACTTGAGCGTCCCGGCGTCAGGCTGTTCAGCGCCCGTCAGCAGACGAAACAACGTGGTCTTACCGGCACCGTTGGCACCAATAACGCCGACGATGCCGCCGGGCGGAAGCTTGAACGTAAGGTCCTCGAACAAGAGCGTCTCGCCGTACGACTTGGCTAAACCCTCAGACTCGATCACGACATCGCCCAGGCGAGCACCCGGTGGAATGTTGATCTGGTTACGATCGGGCCCGCTCTGCGCCTTCTCGCTTTCAGCGACCAGTGCCTGGTATTGGTTGATGCGTGCCTTGCTCTTGGCTTGGCGTCCGCGCGGACTCATCCGTACCCACTCGAGTTCGCGGGCAAGAGTACGCCGCCGGGCCTCGGAGCCTTTCTCCTCAGCCGCCAGGCGTTTCTCTTTCTGCTCGAGCCAAGAGGTGTAGTTGCCCTCCCAGGGGATGCCCTTGCCGCGGTCGAGCTCCAAGATCCAGCCTGCAACGTTGTCGAGAAAGTAGCGGTCGTGGGTAACTGCGACGACGGTTCCTTTGAATTCTTGCAAGTAACGTTCGAGCCAAGCCACGGATTCGGCGTCCAGATGGTTGGTCGGCTCATCGAGCAACAACATATCGGGCTCTGAAAGCAGCACGCGGCAGAGTGCAACGCGCCGTTTCTCACCACCGGAAAGCTTGGTGACATCCGCATCGCCATCGGGCAAACGCAGCGCATCCATCGCGATCTCGACGTGACGGTCGAGATCCCAGCCGTCAAAGGCTTCTATCTGTTCCTGTACGCGGCCCTGCTCAGCCAGCAGCTTGTCCATCTCGTCGTCTGCGAGCGGTTCACCAAACTTCTCCGAGATAGCGTCGAAACGATCGAGAAGCGCACGCTTTTCCGCGACAGCCTCTTCTACGTGCTCGCGTACGTTGCGCTCGGGATCGAGCTCGGGTTCTTGCGGTACGAAACCGATCTTGGTGCCCTCGGCAGCAGCTGCCTCGCCGGAGAACTCCTTGTCGACCCCAGCCATGATGCGCAGAAGTGTGCTCTTGCCCGAACCGTTGGCGCCGAGCACGCCGATCTTCGCGCCGTGATAAAAGGACAGCCAAATACCTTCGAGAAGCTTCTTCCCTTGCGGGCTGACCTTCCCGAGGTCCTGCATGGTGTAGATAAACTGGGCCACAACCCTAGGTGTCTAGCGTGTTCGCGGGCAAATACGAAGGCGGGCGAAAACTATTCTCTACCGATGGCGAATACATCCGGGCGGCGTAGCTCAAGGCAACCCGGCTTCGATCGCGGAGATCACCGCCGCGTCGGTCGGCGAAGTGGTCGGACGAAATCGCGTGACTGTCTTAGCGTCGGCCGAGATCACGAACTTCTCGAAGTTCCACTGGATGTCGCCGGCTTCGCCCTCGGCGTCCTTCACCTGTGCGAGCGCGTCGTAGATTGGGTGGCGCCCGGCGCCGTTCACCTCGATTTTCTCGAAAATCGGGAAACTTACGCCGTAGGTCGAACTGCAGAATTCCTTGATCTCATCGGCGCTGCCGGGCTCTTGCCCGCCGAACTGGTTACACGGGAAACCGACGACCGAGAACCCGCGATCTTTATACTCGTCGTGGAGTTTCTCTAGATCGGCGTACTGCGGCGTCAATCCGCACTTGGACGCAACGTTGACGACAAGAAGCGCCTTTCCCTTGTGCTCGCCGAGAGATGACGCAGTACCATCCAGTGTGGCGACGGGTGTGCTGAAAAGTTCTGACATTTGTTCCTCCGTGATTTCCTGACCGGGCGGCGCTCCGGCTTCGAGTGGGGCGTCAGGCTCGTGCAACTCACCCGATACGGCCACCGCAACCGCCGTGGCACCAAGAACCGCCCAAAGCTTCATCGACGGATCCTACGGCCGTCGCTGCGGCCGGACAACTCGCCGCCACTGGCCGTGCCGCCTGCCGGCACTCGCGCGAACCCGATCAGCCATGCTGGTAGAACAACCAAATCGCCGACCAGTGCGACTGTGAAAGCCAAGCAACAGAGTTCCCCGAACCCCTGCACGCCGGCGAAACTGCTGAACCCGAGCACGCCGAAAGAGGCTACGAAGATCGCCGTAGTGGCAAACATGACCGGGACCAGCGCTGCCCAAGCGCGGGTGGCTGCCGTTAACGGATCGTCTCCTCCGGCCAGGTTCACGCGTGTGCGCTCGAGATAGTGGATGGTATCGTCGACCGCAATACCTAGCGCGACCGTAAACGAAAGCGCACCGGCGATACCGATGTGCCAATCGTTGACAACCAAGTACACCGCGATCGCCACGAGCGGTAATGCGTTGGGGATCAAGGAAGCCAGGGCCCAGCGCGTCGAGCGGAACGAGATCGCGATCGTGAAGAAGATAACCGGCACGGCAATGAGCAGGCTACGCGCAAGCGTTTTGATCAGCCGGTCTATCGTGGCGACGTGAACCGGCATCAACCCGGTTTGTTCCATGAAATAACCAGGATGCCGCTCCTCGATCGCGTCTAGATCGAGACGCAGCCGGTTCAGCACGGGGACAAGCTTACGCGCGCCGGCATCGCGCATACGCGCATACACCAACGCGCTCCGCGTACGTGGCTCGGCTAGGCGCCGGAGCACCGACTTAGCCCCAAAGGCGAACAGGCTACCCAGTCCGTCAAGCCCGGTCGCCCGTCCTCGCGCGGCGGCTTCAACCGTAAGGAGGGAGAACGGTGGCCCGGCTACGCCGGTGGCGTCCAGCGCGGCATGCACCTCGGCGAGTACCGTACGCAGTTCACGTGAGGCCACCGTTCGGCCCTCCGGCCAGTGGATGACCACGTGCGAAGAAAGCAATCCTCCGAAGGCCTCTTCAACGTCAAGGAAAGTCTGATATTCCTCGCTCTCGGGAGGCAACTCGGTCGTCGCGCGGACATCGACCCGCACATTTGTTGCCACCACCAGCAGCGCCGCGAACAACACAGCCGATCCCACCATTAGCGGTGCCGGCCGTGCCCATGCCCGAACGAGAGAGCCCGGCGGACGTACGTCACGCGGGAGTGAAACGCGTGCAGTGGCCTGAATCCCGAATCGCGAAACCGCCCAGCGCGGCACCAGAATGACCACCGCGGTCAGGCAGAAGCCCACCCCGAGTACGCAAAGCACCCCGAGCCGTGCGATCAGGCTGATATCAGCAGCCGCGAGCGAACCGAACCCGACCGCGGTTGTGAGTGAGGTCAACACGCAAGCCGAACCGAGCAGCGCGATGGTCTCGCGGATCGCCGCGCGCGGTTGAGCGCCTGCGCCGAGTCGCCGGTGAAAGTCCAGCACCAGATGAATCGTGTCGCTTACCGCGATCGCTAACAGCAAAGGTACGAGCGTTCCATTGACTAGGTTGACGGGTTCCCCGACCAGTCCCATCAGACCGAACGTCCACGTCACTCCAACCGCGGCCGGCGCCACCACGATTGCCGCTGTACTCACCGAACGAAAGAGCAGAAGCCCCACCGTAAGGGCAACAAGCACCGCTGCCGTCCCGAACTTGAGTTGGTCACGCGCCAACGACTCGACCGTCACCGTGCGAATCGCAGGCGGTCCGGAAAACCGGACTCTCGCATGCGTAGCTAGACCCGACTCCTCGGCAATCCTGCGAGCCGTAGCTAAGCGCTGCCGCATCACCGAAACAGGAATCCGTCCTCCACCTTCGTCGCGTAAGGCGACCACCACCAGCATCATCTGCGCGTGTTCATCGAGCAGTCGCCCGCCTACGATCGCGTGACGCAGCAGCGCCTCTCGAATCTCGTCGACCGGGGCGTCGTGTGCGAGCTCCGGCGGTACCAACGGCTTTGATGAGAGATTGAACCGGACCGGTCCGGCAGCGTCGAGCAAGGAGATCGGCCGACCGAAATCAGGATGATCGTCGAGTGCATCGACAAACATCTGCAACGCGCGCAGCACCGGCACGCGGATGACACCGGCAGCATCGTCAACAACGATAACCAGGTCGTTTACTTCATTCTCGAAGTCCTCGTAGGAGGATTCGAGCGCCGTAAAGCTACGATCCGGCGAGCGCAGGAGATTGAGATAGTCGTCATCGAAGTGCAGCCTCGTGAGTCCGAAAGCAGCGCCGAGGCTTAAAACCGCGAAAACCGCCCAGGCAATCCGCGGGTGGTCGAAGACGGCAAGAAAAAGACGAGCCGACACCGCAGATCGCCGTTTGGTCCGCCGATCGGATCAGGGAGCCGTGGCGTCGGAGATGACGCCCGGCACGCTCGTGAAACGTATCCCTGTTGAAAGGCCTTCGAAGGTTGCAGTATCGCCATCCAAATCAAGGTCGGCGAACAGGAACATCGCTTGGGGTATCGCGTCGCAAAGTCCGATCGAGTTCTCGTCGTCCAGGTTGATGGCTTCCGCAAGGACTATACAGCTACGCTTTGTTGCTATCGGGCACAGGCTTTCGGCGTCGGCTAGGCAACCGGTGGCCGTCCATTCCCCCCCAGAATCCTTGGTGTAAATGTCTTCGGTGAGGCCGAGACAAGCGCAGTTGTCGCTGCGCAGCACCCCGTTAATGGCGATGACCAGGTCCTCGGGGAAAACGTAGCCGGCGACCGTCGCGCTCTCGTAACCAAGACCGGTTGCACTGACGCCGGAGTGCCCCGCTTCGATCTCCGACTCCTGGATGGCAACGTCAATGGTCGTGCCGCCGAACGGCAACACCGCCGCAAACGTTCCACCGTCTGCCGACAGCGAGTCGACACGGTAGACCGCCGACGAAAACGTATTCTTGGGCGTACTCGTTCCAGGCAGGAAGTTTTCCGAATCGGCGACGAACATTCCGTTACCTGCTACAGCCGCGGCGAAATCCGTACCCGGCGCAAATGTTCCGTGCAGCAACGCCAAGTCGAGCGGGTCGGGAGCCGATGAGGCATCCAAGTCGCGGTGATCGAGCAGCAAGACGATCTCCCCCGCCGCGATGTCGTCGTTGACGCCTTGTGAGACGTCGGTCTCACCGAAAGCGTTCATCACCGCAGCGAGTCCGGCAACGGCGTTGTCGATCGTATCAACACCCCTCTCGATAAAATCCTTGGAGATTGCCCCGAAGTCTTTGCAGCAGTCGGCAATGATAAAGTCTTGGTCGATATCGACGAAGGGGATGTCGATCGAGTCGATAAAGCCGCCCAAACGGGCGCCTCCACACGGGCAAGCCAACGCCACCGCCTGGCCGACGGCGGATTGCAAGCAAAGAAGAGCGTCAACCGCCGTCACCGGAAGCGTGCCTTTCGGTGCGCAAATGCACTCCGACGAACACTCGGCCGCACCGACCGCGGTTTGCAAGATGTGCCTACAATCGGTGGCGACCATACGCGGACCGTCGGTCAACGGTTGCGCACAATCCCCCTGGAGCGCAGAGGCAGAGCCTGGAGCCAACACGGCGATCGCCGCTACCAACGTGATCGCTGATCCTAGCCCTTGGATCACCACAGCGGCTGGAGCCTAGCACCTCACCTTCGCTTGGAAAAGCGATTCCGATCAGCCTCTCTAAGGTTGCCGCCCCAGCGGCGTTAGAGCTTGCGGCGGGCGCCGACGGCGGGAGGCTCCTCTGGGGGCCCCGCGAAGCACTGCGCGATCTCCATCCAGCGGCTCGCAGCGGGGCCTGTCAACTCGAGTGAAGTATCACCGATGCTACGCGTCTGCGTCACCACTTGGCAGAACTCGACGGCGTCGCCCTCGATCTTGCTGTCGCCGCTCGGCTCGTTCCATTCCCAGACCGCGCCCGAGGGAGCGCTGAGGCGGAGGTAGGGAGCTGCTCCGGGCGGGTCTTCGTTTCGATTGGCGAAGGTCCAGCCAAAAGTATTCACACCGAGGACCGCTATGTTTTTGATGCGATCGCTGTTGCGGCAGTCCTCTCCCAGTGTGTCGTAAACTTCTTGGCCGTGGGCCCAGGTCTCCATCTGCCGCGCGGTGATCGAACTGCGTACGCTCATGTCGGGCCCTGCCCATTTGAGACGACGCTTGGGATCGGCTTCGGCGAAACGAGCCGACATCTCTTGGACATACGCGTGCCAGCGCTTGACCAGTTCGCTTCCGCGTAGTCCGTCGAGCCAGTCCCATGTGTACTTCATGTGACCGCCGTCGCGCGCGAACGCCGGTATTATATCGGCGAGAACAGCCAGGAATCGTTTCTCATCGGTCATCGACATGTCGGCCATCACGTTCCAGAAGTGCAGATGTGCGACCACATCGTTGATCGTCCATGCTTTGAACTGCGTCGGTTGATCCAACGTCGCTTCGTCGAGCCTGGAAAGCACCCGGTACAACTCGTCGCACTCGTCACGAAAATCGATTGCCTGCTGGAGCTCCACTATTCTTCTCTCCTCAATCTTCCAGCGTCGCCGAAAGGCGGTCGCAGGCTTCGACAAAGTCTTCCTTGAACGCCTGCATCACGTTGCGCACCGAAGTGATCTCGTTCATTAAACCTACGCCCTGCCCGACCCAGTACGTCGCGAGCTGCTTCGCGCCCGCGTGGCCGCTTTCGGCGAGCTTATCGACCTTCCTGAGCGCAGGCTCGGAGACCAGCGACTGCAGCGGCATCGGCAAAGGCTTGGGGCTGTCGGGTTGCTCCCAGGCGTCTGTCCATGGCGAACGTAGTTGGCGCGAGTACTTGCCGGTTCGCGAGCGTGAGCGCACAGTTTGGCGCGAACTCGCCGCGACCATTTTTTCCTTTACGGTCGGGATTGTCTCGGCCTCGGTCGTCGTCAGCCACATCGACGCCGTCCACGCCCCGGCCGCACCCATCGCCATGCAAGCGGCCATCTGTCGGCCTTGCACAATCCCGCCGGCGGCGAGAACCGCGACGTCACCGTAAGGTGCAACCGCCTGAACGACCTCGGGGACCAGCACCATCGTCGAGACTTCGCCGCAGTGCCCGCCGGCTTCGGTTCCCGAAACCACCAGAATGTCGACACCTGCCTTGACCTGCTTAACCGCGTGCTCTTTGGCTCCGACCAGTGCCGCGACGGGGACGCCGTGCCGCTTGCCCAGTTCGAGCATGATCGGCGGCGGCACACCGAGTGCATTCGCGATGAGTCGAATAGGATGGGAGAACGCAACCTCGAGTAGTTCGGCAGCGCCTTCGACACGCAGGTTCGAACCGAAAATCGACCCCGCAACTCCTTGTGCGCCGGCGTCGTCGGCCGCTTCGACTTGATGCGCGCCGAGAACAGCGTCCGTGAAGCGCTTGTATTCGGGCGGCACCATCGCGATGACTTGCTCGCGGGTAAGCGCTTCGTCTTTGCCCGCCATGTTGTTAGGGACGATAAGATCGACGCCGTAGGGCTTGCCGTCGACGTGTTCGTCGATCCACGCGAGTTCGATTTCGAGCTGCTCGGGCGACATTGTCGCCGCGCCGAGCACGCCCATGCCTCCGGCACGTGAGACTTCGGCGACGACGTCGCGACAGTGACTGAACGCCACCAACGGAAATTCGATTCCCAACATGTCACAAATCGGTGAACGCATCGGCGACTCCTTTACGCGGCCGCTAGGCCGACGATCATTGCTTGACGGCCATGGGGTCCGGCGCCGACTCAAGATTTGCTACCGGTTCGATGCGCATAAGCGGATCATCGGCGGCCACCTGGGTACCGGCCTGTTCGAACACGTCGGCCACTGTACCTTCGATCTCGGCGAGGATCTCGTGCTGCATTTTCATCGCCTCGAGTACCGCAAGCCGCGTGCCGGGCACGACCTTGTCGCCGAGCCCAACGGCCAACTCGATAAGCATCCCGTGCATAGGCGCGGCAACGTGTCCGCCACCCGCTTCTTCTTCGGCGCTCGCGGCGACACTATATGCGTCCGCAAGCGCGAACGTACGCCCGAGCATCGCCAAGCGAACTTGCCCGGGCGCGGGTTCGTGGAAGTAAACCGTGTGACGCACGCCGCCCAGAGTCAGTACCGCGCGCAGACCCTCAATCGACTCGACCACGACCTCGGTGGTGTCGGCACCCATGGTTGTGGTGTAGCGGTCGCCACACACCGGAGTGACAAGAATCTCGGCTTCGGGATGGCCGGCGTCGTAACAGACGCGCGAGGCAAGATATCCGCTGCTCGACCAGTTCAAGAGTGCAGGCGCTACGCTCACGCACGCGGACGCTGCACGCGTGCGTGCGGCCACACACTGCAACACAGCCGCTGCCGCGTTGGCATAAGCCGGAACCGGCAGCGCGGTCGGCCCTTCAGACCCGTATTCCTCAGCGATAAACGCGGTGGTAGCCTCACCGCGAGCGAATGTTTCGCGGCTGAGCACATCGATAAGAAAGTCACGGTTAGTCGTCGGCCCGAATAGCACGGTGTTCTCGAGCGCCGCGATCAAGCATCGCCGCGCCGCATCGCGATCGTCGCCCCAGGCGACAATCTTGGCCAACATCGGGTCGTAGAACGGCGAGACCTCCTGGCCCGATGCAATGCCCGCATCTACGCGCACGCCCTCACCCTCAGGAGCCTGCCACACCTCGATGGTTCCGGTGGCGGGCAGAAAACCCTGCGCCGGGTCCTCCGCGTACAACCGCACCTCGATCGCGTGACCGAACATCGAGACGTCTTCTTGTGAGACCCAGAGCGGTTTGCCCGCTGCGACGTCGATCTGCATCGTGACCAGGTCAAGGCCGGTGACCATTTCGGTGACCGGATGCTCGACTTGCAGCCTGGTGTTCATCTCGAGAAAGTAGAATTCACCCGCGTCATCGAGCAAGAACTCGACGGTTCCCGCGCCGCGATAGTCGATCTTACGTGCGGCTTCGACGGCGGCCTGTCCCATGGACTCACGCAACTCGTCGGTCAAGACCGGACAAGGGGATTCTTCGACAACTTTTTGGTGTCGGCGCTGCACCGAGCAATCGCGTTCGCCGAGGTGAATCACGTTGCCGTGCGCGTCTGCGAAAACCTGAATCTCGACGTGACGCGGACGTATGATCGCTTTCTCTAAAATGAGTTGGCCTGAGCCGAACGCGCTCCGAGCCTCCGCGCGCGCCAGCTCGATCGCACCCGGCAGCTCACCCTCGCCGGCGACTAAACGCATGCCGCGCCCACCGCCGCCGGCGGCGGCTTTGACCATCACCGGATAGCCGATCTGCGCTGCACAGCGCACAAAAACCTCGGTCGCCTGATCCTCGCCCTCGTAGCCGGGGACACACGGTACACCGGCTTCAATCATCCGACGTTTGGCCTCGGCCTTGTTGCCCATAAGGTCAATCGCGTCCGCGGGAGGACCGATAAACACCAAACCCGCCTCCACGCACGCACGTGCGAAAGCCGCGTTCTCCGAAAAGAAGCCGTAGCCGGGGTGGATCGCCTGTGCGCCGCTGCTGCGCGCAGCTTTGAGAATTCGCCCGGCGTCGAGATAGGACTCCGCTACCGGAGCGGGGCCGATCAGGACGGCTTCGTCGGCCGCGCGTACGTGCGGAGCATCGACATCGGCCTCAGAATACACCGCGATGGCACGCAGTCCCCGCGCCTTGACGCTGCGAATAACGCGTACGGCAATCTCGCCGCGGTTGGCGACCAAAACACTATTGAACCCAGTCACTTTTCCGTTTCCTTCGACACTTACGTCCTCGTTCCATTCTTCAACTGCATCCTCCACACACGCGTGTAGCACACCACGCGGTTATGCGGTGCTACATCCGCGCGATGCCGAAACTGTTTGGCTTGACGCTTCGGTGGCGCGACTCCCAGATGGTATCCAGAAGAAACCCGAGCGTGCGCCGGGTATCGCGTGGGTCGATCATCCCGTCGTCCTGCAAATGTCCGGAGGTGTAGAACGCATCGGACTGCGAGTCGAAGTGATAGGCAAGCATCTGCTCCTGTTGCGCAAGAGTTTCCCTGTCCACTTCGCCGCCACGCGCCTTGGCTGCAGCCTCGGTCACAATCGACATCGTCTTGGCCGCTTGATCGCCGCCCATCACTCCGGTACGCGCGTTCGGCCAGGTGTAGAGGAAATCGGGGTCGTAACCGCGCCCGCACATGCCGTAGTTACCTGCACCGAAACTCGCACCGATCATCATCGTCAGCCGCGGGACAGACACGTTGGTCACAGCTTGGATCATCTTCGAGCCGTGCTTGATCATCCCCGCGCGTTCGTACTGCGTGCCGACCAGGTACCCGGTGGTGTTTTGCAAAAAGACTATCGGCAGTTCTGACTGATCGCAGAGTTGGAAGAACTGCGTGGCCTTGGTCGCACCGTCGGGATCAATGGGGCCGTTGTTACCGATCAGGCCGACAGCGTGTCCGTAGATCTGCGCCTGCATGCACACCGTCGAAACCCCGTAACGCGGCTTGAAATCAAGGAACTCGGATGCATCAACCACCCGCGCCACTACTTCGCGAACGTCGTATGGTTTCCGGTAGTCGAGCGGGACAACCCCTGCTATCTCGTCAGGATCGTAGATCGGCTCGCGCGAGGGCGTGCCTGGTCGCGCTGGACAACGGTCGTTCCATTGCAGTCGCCTGACGACTTCGCGACCAAGCAGCACCCCATGCGCGTCGTCGTCGGCAAGGTACTCGACCAGACCGGAAACTTCCGCGTGCATCGTCGCACCGCCAAGTTCTTCTTCAGTCGCGATTTCCCCGGTTGCGGCTTTGAGGAGCGGCGGCCCAGCCAGAAACGCACGCCCCCTACCCTTGACGCCGATCACGTAGTCGCTCAGGCCGGGCATATAAGCACCGCCCGCCGTCGAGGATCCGTGCAGTATCGTGATCACCGGCAACCCCTCCTTGCTCAGGCGTGCAAGGTTGGCGAAAAAGCTACCGCCGTGGAGAAACCCTTGAACGGTGTACTCCATCAAGTTGGCGCCGGCGCTCTCGACCAAGTGGATAAAAGGGAGCTTCTGCGCCAGCGCGATCTCTTGGCCACGAACGATGCGGTAGCCCGTTGCCGCGGTCAACGCGCCGGCCTGGATACCGCTGTCGTTGACACAGACCATACAACGCACGCCGCCGATAAAGCCGATCCCGACGATCGTGTTGCCGCCCGGAAGACTCTTCTCGAGATCCTGGGTGTCGAGTGTGTAGCCGGCTAGGTTGCCGACCGACATAAAGGGCATACCGGGGTCGAGCAGCCGTGACAGGCGGTCGCGCGGCGTCAGCTGACCGCGTTCGGTGAATCTGGCCTTGCGCTTTTCCGAACGTATTTTGCCGCGACCGTTGAGCTCTGTGAGCTTTTCCACCAACCCGAGCATGTCGGTGCGGTTTTGGGCATATCCCTCGGAACGGACGTTGATCTTGGACGCAAACAAACTCAAATGCGCTACTCCGTCGCAGCCACTGGGCCACCGATCGAGCCCGGGCCGGTCGGGCTGCTTAGTCTAGACACTTCGGAAACACGGCAGGCGCTAACCCGCCCACCGGGATCTAACACCGCGCATCTGCCGACTCCAGCCTGCCCGGACTTCGTTGAGTGTGTTCCACACCTACCCGGGCGCCGGCAGGCCCGGGTCACACGAGTTGCGCGAGTCGTACTGTTGACCGCAGCGACACGCGAGCGTACGGTTTTGCAGCTATGTTGAGCGTCTCCCACCGGCAACTGATCGTGCGCCTCACGGCAGCACCCGTCGTGGCAGCCTTCTTCGCCGCCGCCCTCTGCCTGGTGCCCGGCGCCGCCCAAGCCGATGCGGTGCGCGTCTCGGGCACCCGCGTGACACTCAACCCGCCAAAAGATTTTGCGCAAGCTGAGCGCTTTCCCGGATTCAGGCATCGCGAAGTTGCGGCTTCGATCTTGGTCTCCGAACTGCCCGCGCCTTTCGAATCGCTGCGTAAAACGATGACTCCCGAAGGGATCGAAGCGCAGGGAATGAAGCTCTTGGTCGGCGAGGAGCACGACGTTGACGGCCGCAAAGCGCTGCTCGTCAAAGCGGTGCAAAGAAAGGGCGGTGTCGAAACCGAAAAATGGATGGTGCTGTTCGGCCGCGCTACCTCTTCGGTGTTGATCGTCGCTACCTACCCGCGTAGCGAATCAGCGAAGCTGAGCGAGCAGCTGCGCGAATCGCTGCTTACCGCATCGTGGCGGCCCGATGCCGCCATCGATCCGTTTGACGGACTCGGCTTTCGACTTGACGAACACGGCTCGATGAAAGTCGCGAACCGGCTATCGCGAATGGTTCTGATGGTCGCACAAGGCGGATCCGGAGAGCCGCAGCCCGACGATCCACTGCTCGTCGCCGGCACCGGCGAGACCGGAGGAGACGTCGGCGACATGCTCGAGTTCGCCAAGCTCCGGCTCGGTCTGACCTCGCACCTGGCCGAGATCGACCGGATTCGTGGACGTCCGGCCAAGGTCGACGGCATGAATGGTTTTGAGATCCAGGCCTACGCGGTCAACGCAAAGACCGACACGCCGGTTCAGGTCTACCAACTCGTCCTCGTCGATCGCGACACCTACTACATGGTGCAGGGGTTTGTCGGGCCCGGCCGTGCCGGCGAGTACTTACCCCAGTTCCAGAAAGTCGCGAACAGTCTGCGGCGGCAGCGGTAGGCGGAGTGCCCCCAACAGATGATTGAGTTCGGAGTATTTGTCGTCTCCTTCGCGTTGCTTCTTTGGCTCATGGCCTACGCGTTTCTGCGCGGCGATGAGCTTTCGCATTTTGACGCCCACGCGATTGAGCGGTTCGGGACACGCGAGCACCCGAGCGAGCAGAACCAAGAAGTGCTGCGCCTGTTGTCACAACACCGCAAAGCCGCACAGTCCGTCCCCCTACGTAGCCGACTCAAGGCCGTCCGCGAGACACTCGACCAAGGAATTCCCGGTGCAGCCTACGAAGAAGATGAACTCGGCTGCACGATCACACCGCTAAGCGCCGATGGTGTCGCTGCTGAATGGGTAAGAGCACCAGGTGCCGATCCCGACACCCGACTCCTGTACATCCACGGCGGAGCGTTCTGCGTCGGTAGCCCACGCAGCCACCGCCCGATCACCGGAGCCTTGGCCAGGCGCACTGGCGCCTCCGTCCTCGCGATCGACTACCGATTGATGCCGGAGCACACGCGCATCGACGGCGTCCACGACTGTCAGACCGCTTACGGATGGATCGTTGCCAACGGTCCCGACGGTGCCGGCGAGGCCAAAAATCTGTTCGTCGCCGGTGATTCGGCCGGCGGTAATCTCACGCTCATGCTGAGCGCCTGGGTTCGCGACCAAGGCCTGCGCCCATTCGACGCGGTGGTCGCCCTCTCGCCCGGCCTGGACGGGACCCTGTCGGGACCCAGCATACGCGGAAACATCAAAACCGATCCAATGCTCGGCCCCGCCTTCGGCCCGCTCACCAAGCTACCGACTGCGCTTTGGCTTTACTGCGGCCTGGCGGCCGGGCGAATCAGCCCGAGCAACCCGACAGCTTCTCCGATCTTCGGAGACCTCTGCGGCCTGCCCCCCACCCTGGTGCAAGCCAGCGATTGCGAAATGCTCCGCGACGACTCGATTCGCTACGTGAACAAGGCGCGCAACCAGGGCTCGCCGGTCGAACTACAGATGTGGACCGGCATGGTCCACGTCTGGCAGATATTTGAACACCTACTCCCCGAAGCGCGCGAAGCGCTCGACGAGATAGCGGCTTTCTGCAAGCGGCATTCGCGCTGACGCGGCGACGTCAGCCCGAGCACGGGCCGCAGCTACTGAACAAAGAACATCGCCAACGATTCGGCGATCAGCGCGGGCTTGTCCTCGCCCTCGATATCGACGGTGACCTCAAAAGTCGCAAGAATTCTGCCACCACCCTTCTCGGCAAACGAGAGCGGCTTCACGCGCGCGCGGACGCGCTTGCCTGAGCGCACCGGCTGTAGGAAACGCACCTTGTTTAACCCGTAGTTGACGGCCATCGCTACGCCTTCGGGAATCACCCCGGCCTGACCCTGGAAGTACGCGAGCATCGACAGCGAAAAGTATCCGTGCGCAATCGTACCGCCGAACGGCGTCTGCTTGGCCATCTCTTCGTTGACATGAATGAACTGGTGATCTTGGGTCACGTCGGCAAACGTGTTGATCTTGTCTTGGGTCATCTCCACCCAATCGGTAGGGCCGAGTTCTTTGCCGACGTAGCTCTCGAGTTCTGAAACGGGGACGATGTGAACATCCGCAGCCATTGCGCAACCTCCTGGAGTTAGACACCGGCGCAGCAAAGGCCCGGCTTACAAAGGATTGTCTAGTCGGAGCACCCGGCAGATGCGAGCCACGCAGCCTTCAGCTGCTACAATACGGGCGTGATCGAAGACCTCCTGGCGATCGATTCGAGCGTGAGCGGACCGGTGATCCAGTCACTGACCGCAGCTCTGTACAATCCGGTGACGTGGATCGCGCTGGGCGGGTTCGTCCTTTTCGGCGTCTTTATCGGCCGCATGCGCTGAACCGCGCTCGCGTGCCCGCGGCGTGGTAGAGACGGATCATCTCAGAGTCCCATCTGACGAACCGCGAGGTCGCGCATGATCTCCTCTGAGCCACCGCCGATCGCGACCACCCTCACCTCGCGGTACAGGCGTTCAACCGGTGTACCGCGCAGGTAGCCGGCGCCGCCGAAGATCTGCAGCGCCTCGCGCGCACAATACTCATAGACTTGGGTGCCGAAGAACTTGGCCTTGCAGATCTCGGCGACCGGCATTTCGTCTTCGTTGACCATCCACGCGATCTGGTTGAGATAGGTCTCGAGCGCATCGATGCGCGAGGACATCTCGGCGATCTTGTGACGAATCACCTGGTGCTTGATGAGCGGCTTGCCGAAAGTATGACGCTCTTGCGCGTAACGGATCGATTCGGACAGGCACAGCTTCGAGCACCCGAGCGCAGTAGCGATCAAGCCGACACGCTCCAGATTGAAGTTGTTCATGATCGCAAGGAACCCCATGTTCTCCTGGCCGATCATGTCGGAGGCCGGCACGCGGACGTCTTCGAAATACAGTGTCGCGGTGTCCGAGGCCCACCAGCCCATCTTCTTGGCGAGTGCGGTCTGCGTGAAACCCGGCGCCCCCTTCTCGACGTAAAAGAGCGAGATGCCGTCGAGACCCGGCCCGCCCGTACGCGCGCCGACCACGAAGTGCTTAGCGCGCATACCACCGGTGATGAAGGTTTTCGAACCGTTGATGACGAAGTCGTCGCCGTCGCGCACCGCGTGGGTCTCCATGTTGGCAACATCGGAACCACCCGATGGTTCGGTGATACACAGAGCGCCGCCTTCGCGGCCGGCCATGATTGCGGGCAGGGTCTTGCGTTTGATCTCTTCACTCGCGAGCGCCTGCAGCGGCCCGGTCATGATGTTGCAACCGCCGAGCGCCGCGCCTACCCCGCCCGCACCGCAGCGAGCGACCTCGACCCCGATGATGACGCGCATAAAGCAGTCGTCGAAGCCAAGGCCGCCGTAGGCTTCGTCAATACCGAGGCCGTAGATGCCGAGGGCGCCCGCCTTGGCATGCAACTCCCAAGGGATCTCGCCGGCCTCATCCCACTCATCGACATACGGCGTGATTTCGCTTGCGACGAACTTGGCGATGGTTTGCTGAAATACCTTGCGGTCCGGGGTTTCGTAGATGCTTCTCACGCGAACGTCTCCAAGTGATCGCGCGCAGCCAACTCGGCGGGAACACGAACCGGGTGGTCGAGCAGCATCTGCGCGTAGGCCTTGCCCTGCGGATCGTTACGCAGGCTGGCGATACCACCGCCGCCGAGAATGTCGTGGAGCAAGAAGTTCAGACCGTCGATGCCGGGCAAGTCGAAACGATCGACACCGCCTTCGAGGATGTGCCCGAAGTATGCGCCGACCGCGGCCTCGCTCAGTGCGCTGCGTATATAAGGAAGGTATTCGGCCTTGCGCGCCAGGATTCCGATGTTTGCGTTGTTGCCCTTGTCGCCGCTGCGGCCCCACGCGAGCGCAACCAATGGAACCTCGACGCTCTTGGCGCCGAGATCGGCTTCGGCCGGCGCGAGGGGGCGCTCGATCGCTGAGACATCCAGCGGTGTACCCGATGCTACCTCGACGTCGATCGTCTTAGCGCCAACGTGTACTTGCGCGCCGACCTCAGACTTCGGCAGCAAGAACGAGAACAACCTTACAACCGGCGAAGGTTTTGCGCGGTTGCCACCCATCCCCGTGGTGCCCGGCGACATCGACGTCGCCGACGAAGTCGCCTCGCGCAGCATCGCCGCCAACACTTCGGCAAGCGGATGCTTGGCGGCAAGTTTCAGCATCACCTCACGCGGACTCTTGATGCGCGCGTGAGGACCGTAACTCGATTCCGTACCGACGATCTCGACGCTCGTCTCCGTCAATGCCGGCAGCCCGCGCGCTTCCAGAACGCGGCTCATACGCGCGATGATAGCATCGGCCGTCTTGCGCGCTTTCTTGTCGGCGTCGATGCCCCCGATTGTCAGATAAAGTCCGAGTCTATAGCCGTCGCGGTAGGTCGCACAGACTTTGTACGTATCAGTCGGGGGGCGTCCCAAAGCATTCGAGACACGCACCACATCGACGCCTTCCTGCTCGACATTCGCCCGCGAAAAGTCACACACAACGTCGGGCAGAATGTATGCCTGTGGATCACCGATCTCGTAAACCAGTTGCTCGCGCACGTTGCCGACCACCACCTGCCCGCCGGTGCCCTCGGGCTTGCTTACCGTAAAGCTCCCATCGGCTTCGACCTCCGCGATCGGATAGCCGACGTTCTCCCAACCTTGGGTCTCGGCCCAGTCGGTATACAGGCCGCCGGTGCACTGCGCGCCGCACTCAATGATATGGCCGGCCAAAGATCCACCCGAAAGCAGATCGTAGTCGTCGGGCTTCCATCCAAACGCGTGGATGCATGCGCCGAGCGTAACCGCGCTGTCTACGCAACGGCCGGTTACAACTATGTCGGCGCCTTTATCGAGCGCCGCGGCGACTGGAAAGCCGCCCAGGTAGGCGTTCATGCTCATAAGGTCGCCGGGCATATCGGTGCCGGTGAACATTTCTTTGATGTTGCGTCCGCGCAACTCATCGGCACGTTCGATCAGGTCGTCGCCGGTAACGCAGCCGACTTTCAGATCAAGGCCGAGTTCTTTGATGAGTTCTTCGAGCGCCTTCGCGCATCCCTGCGGATTTACCCCGCCCGCGTTCGAGATGACCTTGATGCCCTGCTTGGCGATCTCCGGCAGCGATTGGCGCATCGTCGTGGTGACGAAATCGAGAGCGTAGCCGTGCTCCGGGTTCATTGCGCGCGCGCGCGCGAGGATCGACATGGTAATCTCAGCCAAGTAGTCGAAGACCAAGTAGTCGAGCTTGCCGCCCGCGACCAACTGCGGCGCCGCCAACATGCTGTCGCCCCAAAAACCCGACGCCCCGCCGATTCGAATCGATTTGCCCATCAAATACTCCTAGTCCGCCCAGCGACCCCTGCACGAAGCGTCAATCTCACTTGCTGGAGGGGGAGTGTCAACAAGGCGCACGGACATAGACGGCTTCGATCGCCCAACCCCATGCAGACCTAAACGACACGCAAACCTGACCGAAGGCCCAGGGCACGATGCAACGACGATGCAGTCACCGACAACGGGGGCGAAGTTGACCCCACCCCGCTGAACGCGTAGCAAGATGAAGGCCGAAACGGCACGGACGCCTCGCGACGGGGCGCTGCACAGTCTTGGCAAGGGGAGTCGTTGTGCCCTGGTGGGTGTGGATCACGATCGGAGTTCTGCTGCTTGGCTCTGAACTGACGTTTGTTGATGCCGGCTTCTATCTGGTGTTTCTGGGCATAGCAGCGCTTGCCACCGGCGCATTGGCTTTCACAGGCGTCGGATTTGTGCCCTGGATGCAGTGGATCACCTTCTCTCTGCTCGCGGTCGCGAGCATGTTTCTGTTCCGCCGCCCGCTCTACGAGCGCGTGCACGGCGGTACCTCCGGGCTTGACGATCCCTTAATCGGCGCGACCGTTATTGCACAAAGCAGCGTAGCGGTCGGCGCTAGCGGCCGCGCTGAGTTGCACGGCTCGACCTGGTCGATCACCAACGACGGCCCGGCAGAACTCAACTCCGGCGACAGCGCGGTTGTCACAAGGGTGGATGGGCTGGCCTTGCATGTGCGCCGCCGGGACTGACAAACGAGTACTCAGAGGAACTGACTATGGACCCGACGATCTACACCCCTGTAATAGCATTCGTTATCCTGGCCATCATCGTCGTCGCCAAGACAGCGGTCATCGTTCCGCAACAAAGCGCCTTTGTTATTGAACGGCTCGGTCGCTACAGCCGTTCATTGCACGCCGGGTTTCACGTGCTGATTCCGTTCATAGATTCGGCCGCCTACAAGCACAGCCTCAAAGAGCAGGCCGTCGATATCCCCGAGCAGATCTGCATTACCAACGACAACGTCCAAGTCGGCGTCGACGGCGTGTTGTACCTGCAGGTGCTCGACCCTAA
>JAJCZL010000003.1 GCA_029262415.1 Deltaproteobacteria bacterium
CGTGAGCGGATAGAGCCGCGTGCCGGTACCGCCGGCCAAAATTATGCCCTTTTCGATCATGAGTCGGCTGCGCCCCGCTTGTGGTAGTTGGTCTCCATCCAATTACGGTACTCGCCGCTTTGCACGCTTGCCACCCAATCGTGGTTATCCAGGTACCAGCGTACGGTTGCCTGCAGTCCGCTCTCGAAAGAATGCTGCGGCTGCCAGCCGCACTCGGCGGTGGTTTTGTCGGCATTGATTGCATAACGCAGGTCGTGGCCGGGGCGATCTTTGACGAAGGTGATTAAGCCTTCGAGTTCTGTGACCGATGCACGGGTCTCGGCCGCGACTACCGTGCAGATCTGTTGGACGACATCCATGTTGCGCAGCTCGCAGCGCCCGCCGATGTTGTAGGTCTCGCCGAGCCGCCCGCGCTCGATCACCGACCAGATCGCCTCGCAGTGGTCTTCGACGTAGAGCCAGTCGCGCACGTTGCGGCCTTCGCCGTAAACCGGCAACGGTTTGCGTTCGAGCGCGTTGAGGATCATCAGCGGAATCAGCTTTTCCGGGAACTGATAGGGCCCGTAGTTGTTCGAGCAGTTGGTGATCTTGATCGGCAGACCGTAGGTGCGTCCGTAGGCGCGCACCAGATGGTCGCTTGCGGCTTTAGATGCCGAATACGGGCTCGATGGATCGTAACGCGTTGTCTCGGTAAACAGCCCGGTGGTACCGAGCGAGCCGTAGACCTCGTCGGTGCTTACGTGGTGAAACAGCGCGCCGTTGCGATCGGCGCAATGGGCGCGAAAGGCTTCGAGCAACACGAAGGTACCGACGATGTTGGCCTGTACGAAGTGGTCGGGCGCGACGATGCTGCGGTCGACGTGGCTTTCGGCTGCAAAGTGTACGACGAGGTCGGGACGTTCCTTTGCAAATAGCTCGCCGACCGCCGCGCTGTCGGCGATATCGACACGCGCGAAGCCGTAGTTCGGCGCCTCGTCGATGCCGTGCAGATTGGCCGGGTTGGCTGCGTAGCTGAGCTTGTCAACGTTCAGGAAGTGATGGTCGGCGAAGCGCGGTACCGACAAACGCAGGAAATTCGAGCCGATAAAACCGGCGCCGCCGGTGACGACGACTTTCACGATGCTCGCTCGCTGGTCTGGGTGCGCGTCGGGCTGACGCAGCGCGACGCGGTAAGGTGGGCCATCAGCCGAGAATAGTCTCGGAGGCTTCGGTTGCAACCCCTTGTCGCCCGAGTTGCTCCGGGCCGTCAAAGCGCGCGCGGTTCCACGTCATGCAGAGAAACCGTCCACTGGAACGGAACAAGACCGGTGACGGTAGTGCCTTATCTATCATACAGAGGTAACTTGCCGGCATGAATCAATCACCCGATGTGCACGCCGATACCTCGTTGGTCGTTCTCATTCCTGTCTACAATGACTGGGAAGCGCTCACACTGGTCATTGACGCGTTGGATTCATGCGTCGCTTCCCTCGACTGGCAGTTGCGTATTGTCGTCGTAGACGACGGCTCCGATCAGGCCGACCTTCCTGACACCCTTTCCGCCCCACGGGGCTCCATAGTAAGCGTCGACATCTTGGCGTTGCGCCGTAACCTCGGACATCAGCGTGCGATCGCTATAGGGTTGGCTTGGGTGGAGGCGAACATGCCGTGCACGGCTGTCGTGGTGATGGACGGGGACGGGGAGGATGCACCATCCGACTTACCCCGTCTCATGGCGAAATTCGAGGAAACTGGACGATCGAAGGTTGTTTTTGCGGCGAGACAACGCCGATCCGAGGGTATGATGTTCCAAATATTCTACCGCTTGTACCGCTTCGCCCACCGGATCCTGACCGGCATCCCGGTGCGCGTTGGCAACTTCAGCCTGGTGCCATGGTCGTTACTGCGAAGGCTTGTCGTAGTTTCCGATCTCTGGAACCACTACGCAGCTGCAGTGTTCAGGGCGCGACTACCGATGACAACTATACCCACACAACGCGCACGACGTCTTATGGGGCATCCAACGATGAATGTTACGGCGCTCGTTATGCACGGATTGAGTGCCATGTCTGTGCTGGGAGACTATATCGGAGTGCGGCTACTGATCGCCGTCGGTGGCCTGTTCGTTATCTTTGCGATCACCGTTGCGGGTCTCATAGGCAGCGGCACAGTGGGAGCGGCCGAACTCTCGCCGGAGTTATTTGTCGTGGTAGCGGTAATCATAGTATTCGCCATCCAACTCGTCCTCGGCATTACGTTATTCGCCTTCGGGGTTTTGGGACGCCGAGACACGGCCGGCTTCCTTCCGCTTCGTGACTACCCTTACTTCGTAGATCATCGCACAACCCTGTGGACACGCGATGCAGGATAGCCACTATCCGGGCGGCGAACTCGAGCTTTTCGCCGGCGCACACAACTGGAAGCGATATTACGCGAGCCGTATCCGGCCCTATATAAGCGGCGATGTCCTTGAGGTCGGTGCCGGCATTGGCGCGACCACTGCCATGCTCTGCTCAGGTCGCGAGCGCAGCTGGACATGCATCGAACCCGACCCCGACCTGGCACGCCAACTATCGAGTGCTGTCGCGCAGCTGGCCGGACCGATCGTGCCGACGGTATCGGCCTGCACAATAGCCGACCTCTCGCCAAACCCGACTTTTGATTGTATTCTCTACGTCGATGTTCTCGAGCATATCCAGGATGACCGGGGTGAGCTGAGACAAGCGGCTGAGCGATTGCGCCCCGGCGGCTACTTAGTTGTTCTGTCGCCGGCACACTCGTTTCTGTTCAGCGAGTTCGACCACCAGATCGGCCATTTCCGACGTTACAATACGAAAACACTTGCCGCCGTCAGCCCCGAATTGACACGGCTGCACGAGGTATTTTATCTCGACTCGATCGGCATCGTGCTGTCGCTCGCCAATAGGCTCATGCTACGCACCGGTTTTCCGAGCCAAAAACAAATAAAGTTCTGGGATCGCTTCGTTGTCCCCAAATCCCAGGTTCTCGATCGGATGCTCGGCTACCGAATTGGGAAAACCATCGTAGCCGTTTGGCAGCGGACAGCCTAGCTCGCGGTTCAAAGTCCGGCTTAGCGCGGCAGCAGGTGTGACCAAGTTTCCCGCACCATAGTCGGGTCGTTTCGTAGGCAAGTTCAAACCACGTTGCGTGAAACCAACCGGAGTTCGACACGACGTGTAGACTCCGAGACAATACTCGTCATGCTCCAGCGCTGCCCGGGTCGAACCGGTGTACCAGGCAACACTCTCGTTTTGAATCGTGCGACTCGCCTTCTTCTGCGATCTCGGCTCCCACTCTGGCTCGCGTTGGCGGCTGTTCTCGGCCAGACCGGGTGTGTTCGGTCTCCGGATCCCGAGCCGCCCCGCCTGGTTCTCCTCTACGCAACGTGCTCGTTAAACCGGCACTTCCTATCGCCCTATGACCCCACGCGCAGTTTCACGCCCAACCTCGGCCGCTTCGCAAGAGAGGGACTCGTATTTGAGCGGCATATGACAGAGACGGGCCGGTCGGGCAACGCTTTCGCGACATTGTACTCCGGCCTCCAGGCTCCCGGACACGGGATCTACCAACATCCGGCGCGCCTTCCGGTTTCGGTTGAGCTGATCGGTGAGCGCTTCGCGGAGGCCGGCTTTGAGACTTCTAGTTGGCTGCACCACCTGATGGCGAACGCGAAACTTGGCTATGCCCAGGGTGTGCCGTCGGCGCGCCAGCACCAACCGCTTCTCAATGGTAACGACCCCGACTTTCTGGCGTTACTCGATGGTCTTGTGGCCGACCCCACCAAGCGCACCTTGGTTACGACGAATAACAGCCCAACGCATGGCCCTTACTACGGGTTACAGATCGCCGAGTTCTGCGATCGTTATCCGGCCGAGTGTGCGATCCGCAGACATCCCGACTTTGAACGGTTGCGTCCCATCTACCTTAAGGATCCCATTGCCTTCAACTGGGATTTCGACGACACAGCGAAACGACTTGGGCTCCAACCGAAGGACTACGAGCAGCTGAATATGGTCGTCGAGTTGCTCTATAAGGTAGGGGTCTATCGTCTCGATCAGCTATTCGGCGGGGTGATAGAGGCTATTACAGAACGCGGGCTCCTCGATCAGAGTCTGATAGCGTTCACGTCCGATCATGGTGAGATCCTCGTGCGAGACAATGCTCCGTTTCGATGGACCCACGGTATGCAGCTCGCCCCCGAAGTTCTAAACGTAGCTTTCATTCTGCGCGGACCAAAGTTCGGTGTGCCGCGGGGTCGTTACCAAGGAGTGACACGGTCGATCGATGTCTTTCCAACCCTGGCCTCTCTCTCGGGGCTCAAACCGCCGGTTGAAAATGTCATGGGCCACGATCTCAAAAAGGCAGTTCGTGGTGAGGTCGAGCCGCCCGACCTCGTCGCGCTCTCACACACAGCGCTCATGGCCACGGAGTTCCGCCGAGATCCGCTCCCCAAGTTCCCCGTCCTACTAAAGCGTTTTCCACGCCAGGATCCAGCGCTCATGTGGGTCGCGGCGCGCCGGGGTGACGACTTCTGGGAGCTTCGCCGAGACCCTGAGACAGGTCGCTTCTCGGCCTACCGCTACGACCTTGCGAGCGATCCCGAGAAACGTCGCGACCGGTTCGATGCGGGGAAACCGGAGAACAAAGCCATGCAGAGCCTCCTAGAGCGCTACAAAGTCGAACTCGAAGCCGGCTACTTCCGGAGGAAGCAACACGACGTCGGCTCGGTGCCCGAGGACGATGCCGTACGTCGACTGAAGAGCCTCGGCTACATCAACTAGCGCGACTCATCCTCTACAGTTCTATCTCCCCCCGTCTCCGACAGTCCTTTAGCCGGTGTGATTGATTGCCGCCGCGTCATCCACGCAAAGCAGAAGATTAGCAAGATGGC
The DNA here is from genome assembly GCA_029262415.1 of Deltaproteobacteria bacterium. Lineage (GTDB taxonomy): Bacteria > Desulfobacterota > Binatia > UBA1149 > JAJCZL01 > JAJCZL01. Next base: position 4,892 of record JAJCZL010000003.1, read on the forward strand.
CGCCGCCGCGATGGCAATGCCCGCATAGAAGCTCATCGGCACGTACGCAAAGACGATGTCTACCGGCCCCGCCGGCACGCGGACGGCTCGCACCAGCCCGTTCGCACGCAGGATCTGTGCCGGTTCTCCGTTCACCATGGCCTGCCACCCGGGATAGTAGGTATCTGTCAGTACAACATAGCCCGGCCGGTCCATATTGGTCCGCAACCGTACCTGCATAGGCTCGAGGTCAACGATCTCGACATCGGCTCCTTGCATTGAACTCGTGTCGGCACGTGTCGTGCACTCGGATGACCGGTCCAACACGACGGTTGTTCGTGGATCAAACTCGGGTGAGAGAAGACGGAGCCACTGTTCGGACCCCGTATCCAGACACTCGGCATCGTGCACTGCGTAGGCGCGCGGAAGCCCGTTGGGATTTCGGAGGAAGACGTACGGACCGGCGAACTTAACGCCGGCAAACGATAGACCAACGTTACGCCATTGGCCGCGTATATTCACATCTCGCCATGCCAACCTATCCGCCACGGCAATATCCACGCTTAGTAGATCGAGGCAGCGCTTGAGTGGGTACACAAGTAACCGCGACTGGTCTTCGATGCGCGGCTGGCCATGGTATCGCTGCCTAGCTGCAAGACTGCCGGCCTTCGGAGAACTGGGGTCGGCGTGCAGAAAGCATTGCTCGTGGACAGCTGGAGCCAGTGGCTCGTAGTCGAATGGCGAAAAGAGACCGAAGAGCTGCGCGTTCTTGACGGGCAGCCGCTTGTCAAAAAGTGGCAACACGGCAACACGCTTCGCACCGGCTAGCTCGTCCAGCCGCTCAGCCAGGTCCGCCGCCTCATAAAGGGTGCGCCAGCCGCCGTGCGAGTAGGGAAGGCGTAGGTCGTTGTGGGAGAGACCAACCGTATCGAATGCGAGCAGCAACGCGAAAACCAGAGTAAGTGCCGCAGCCGCTGCGGGACGCTTCGACTGGGCCAGTACCCACCCGCTAAGCAGGATCACGGCTCCCGCACCTGCCAAGGCTGCGGCTGAGGTATGCCAGTCGCGATACCACGCGCCCCACACCATACACGCGGCGCCGGCCAGGACAGCTATACCGCTCCACCGTGGACGCAGCTGAGTGTCGACCAGCACCGACATGCCACGCGCCAGGAGCAGAGCAACAGCGAACTGCGCGAGGAAAAATTCCCGAAGCGGAAGACGAAACCATCCGAGGACCGGGATGGCGGCACGGAGCGAAAGAAACCATGGCGGCGCGAGTAGAGAAAGTACTCCGTATAGAATCATCGTTAGGCAAAAAAACGTCGTTCGGTCAAGGACCAGTAGGCCCACGACGGCCATTCCTACAGCCACCACGCCTAGGTAACTCCGAACGGAGAGCAAAGCGTCAGGAGGCACTAGTACCGCGTGCGCGACCGATGCCACAGTTCCGAACGAGTTTCCTAGTAGGATTACCTCGTCCAGCGGCAATGCCTGCGTCGGACGGGACGCCTGCTGGGCAAGCTCGGCGGTAGGCAGAAGCTGCGGCGCTGCCAGGGCTATGCCGATAGCAACGCATATGCCGATCCTTAGCACGGCCGTACCGCGACTCGGGAAGGCTCGACCAGAGTCACGTCGACCGGGTAGTAGCACCACGGTGTACCAGCCGTAGGCGGCCAGCATATATGCGCTCGTCTGATACCCGCCCGCGAGCAAGGGCATTGCCACCGCCGACACCAAGCCCACCATCCAACTAATGCCGCCCCCGCGGAAGATCTTCTCGATCGCGGCAATTCCGAGCGGCAGCCACGCAACGGCTTCCATCCCCGGCGGCCATATGTATTTGGACACAACGACTGCAAGGGCAAAGTACAGTCCTGCCGCAAGCGCCGCAGCCGGGCGTGCTCCGAGAACGCGCGCCAGGCATACCATGTTCCAACCGCCGAGTAGGCTGTGGAAAATCCCCATGAGTCCCATGCCCACCGCAGTCGGGACGAAGATGTAGAGAAGATGAGGAGGATAAAGCAGCCCGCTCTGTAGCGTTGCTAGCCCTGGAAGCCCGCCAAGTTGGTAGGGGTTCCATAAGAATAGCCGCCCGTGGCGCATCTCCGCATACGCGCGATCGAGCATCGGGAAAAACCAGTTAAAAAGATCGTTGGTGCCAAAGAATGGTTGTTTAGCCCTTAGCTCCTGGTCGATAACGCAATGCCACCACGCGGCTGCGATGACGATGGAAACGGCGAGCCATATCGCCAGCCATACACAGCGACTGAAATTGCGCTTAGCCCAACCACCCATTGAAGAGCCCCTCATTGTCGCACAGCACGGTTAGAGTTCGGGAACGATCGCGACCTTGGGTTGGTCGCGTACCAAGAACAGCAGTTCGCCACCTCCGGGCGGCAGCCAACGGCTAAACGGTTTACGCATGTAGGTCCGGTATCCGGCCAGCTCGCGAAAGCTGACGACGTAGTCGTCATGCACGACCCACCACCAGCTTTTTTTGTCGATCGACTGGCCGCGCCGGGCCTCTTTGTCGGTCGGCCAGGTCTGCATCCGTGCGGCGAAAATCCACGCATTGTATTCAAAGCCGCCGTCGATCCAGATCGGCCGCACGCTTTTTCGCCCGAGTTGCTCCAGGCCGTCAAAGCGTGCGCGATTCCAGGTCATGTAGTCGTGGGTGCCGGCAACAGCGTAGACGGCTATGACCGCGGCGGTGAGCCAAGCGCCCAGGTTCATGCGTTCATTGCGGCACAACGCCGCGGTAAGCGCGATCGCGAACGGCAGCACCGCGATCAGGTAACGGTCAAAGTAGTAGTAGGTGTGCAGCAAGCTGCCCACAAACAGCGCGGTGGTGGCGAGTGCCAGAAAGCCGACGCTCGGCTCGCGCAGGCGCGTGAGCGCGTTAGTCCACAGGGATCCGAGCACGCCGGCGGCCGCGCACGAGACGAGCGTCAACGGTACGAACAGCGCGGCGCCGACGGCCCACGGTACCGCCAGCCCGAGAAACTGAGTGTCGCGCAACGCGATCGGGCCGAGGCCCAAGTCGAACATGACGTTGGGCAGGTAGAACATCAGTGCGTGCTCGCGCGCGTAAACGAAAAGCGCAGGGATCGCTATGACGGCGGTGAACAGCAGGGTGCGTAGTCGCTGTGCGCGGAAAATGCGTTGCATCGAGGCAGCGGCGAAGG
>JAJCZL010000004.1 GCA_029262415.1 Deltaproteobacteria bacterium
CGCGTCCATCTCGGCGAGAAATCGCTCCCGGCGCGTTACCTTTCCTTTCTGACTCCACGCTACCGACGCGAACCTACGCTGCTCACCCATCGCCCAACCTCCTCACGAGTCGCTCGACTTACGTACTTACTCTCATTTTGAGAGACTTGTGCAGAGCTTCCCCAGTACTCTCGAGGCCCGCCCGGGCCCGCGCCCGGCTACTGTGTGCCGCTTGCCCGCGACTCGCTGAGAAAGTTCACGGCGACAGCCAAGCCTTTGCGAAAGGGCAGGCTGAGCGGGATCAACACCACCGCGGCTGCAAGCACCACCGTGCGTCCGAGCAATTGGTTGAGTGGGCGTAGGAACACCATCCCAAACACCACCAGGCCGGTCAGACCTGCGGTAGTGACATACATAAAAGCCCAGGTGTCGGTGCCGAGCTTGTAGATGTCGAGACCGCACACCTCACACTCGCTGTGCAGCACGTAGAAACTGCGAAACAGTTTGCCCTTGCCGCAGCGCGGGCAGCTGCGGGTGAGCCCACGTGACAGGGCTTCGACGATTCCGGGTGTTGGGTACTCGCACACGCCTTCTTTCATGCATGGGATCTGGTGTCGTAACAACGCCGGGGCCAAGCCGGCGCTGCGCCGGCCTATGACTGCGACATCTCACGTCGGCCCCTGATCTGTTCTTGCCTACATAGCAGCAACGAATAGTTGCCGGCGGATTACCGACGCGGGTCGTGGCCGTGCAATTGACATCTTTGGCATTGAGGCACGTGCCGCGCGCGCTTTAGGTTTCGCGTTGTTGGGAGGTGACGACAATGCGAGACAACCCACACCCGGGGTACTTCAGACGCGTCGCGATGATCACATCGGTGCTTTCCATCTTCGCGGCCGCAGTGGCAGCGGATCCAGTGGTAGCCGCCGAGCCTGCCGTTTCGAAGGCTGGATCGCACTCCGGTGTTGCGCATTCGCGTTCAGTCCAGCACGGTCCGCGCGCAGTTAGTGGAGGATGGAGCGCGTTGGTGGCCGACCGGCTCGATGCCCTTACGTATCACGCAGAGGTTCGTACGCGCGCGCGTCGTCGTCTGACAGTCGATAACCGTCTGGCCAACCCTGCTCAAGCTCCAAAACCCAATTGGCTTCGTGCGCATCTCGATGCCGTAGGCGGAGGGGTCGGCCGATGAGTGCGTTGCGGAAGACTCGGTACGCTGCGTTCTCGAGGCTCATGGTTATCGTTGCGCTGTGGATGTTATCGCCGTGCGCTTCGCAGGCTCAATCCGAACTGCCGGAGCCTGCAGAGTCGGCAGTGGCCGCGCCGTTTAGTGGACTTGCGAAGACACCGAGCGCAAATCTTTTTTCCGGTGCTGCAACCGCGGAGATTCAGTTCGAGGTGCCGCCTGGACGCATGGATATGACGCCGGCGCTTGCGCTGCGCTACGCGAGCACCGCCGGAGAAAGCCCGTACGGCTTCGGGTGGACACTTCCGGTCGGACGCATCACCCGCTCGCTTGCAGACGGGGTGCCAGCGTATGTGAACGGCCAAGACACATTCGTACTCGAGCTGCCGAGCCAAACCGTGGAACTCGTGGCCGCGGGCGGTGCGCAGTCAAAAAGCTATCGTGCGAAATACGAGAGCGGCTATCTCCGTGTCGGTTTCGAGCACGGCAGCGAGAACTACTGGATCGTGTTCGATAAGAACGGCACCAAATACACCTTCGGTCGTCGCCAGCAGGCACGCCATAGCCGCATCGAGCGATTTGCCAACGACTCTTCTCACAGCACCTACTCATGGCTCCTTGAAACCGCAGAAGACGCATTCGGCAACCGCGTTGAGTACTTCTACGAAGCGCCGCTTACAGGTGAGAACGTCCCGCGCGGTTTACCCCGACGTGTCGAGTATGGTGGCCGTCTCGGGAAAGATCACCCGTTCTCTGTTGAGTTCGTATGGGCGTCTATGCCGTATCCGGCCAAGCCTCGAAGCGACTTTAAGGCCGGCTTTGCCCGCTATGCCGGTGGTTGCTACCTGGCCGGTGTAAAGACCTTCCTACGAGAGGGTAATGGTAAGAAGCTCATTCGCGAATATCATCTCGACTACGAGCAAGAGGTCGAAACCTCGGGTTCATTCACGCTGGTCGGGGTGAGTCTGCGAGCGCACGCGGAGAGCGGGTCGTTCGTCGATGTCCCACCGAGCGTCTTTCGTTATGCTCCAGCGATGCAAACCGACTGGCCGAGCGGAGCGATCTCGGTCCGTGGCGCGCATGTGCTGGCGTTCGACGGGCCGGGTGAGATCCGCGATGCCGGCAACAGAATTGGGTTCGATACCTTCGACATCAACGGCGACGCGCTGCCTGACTACGTCGATGGTGAAAACGGGGCCGTTCGTTTCGGAACAGGAACAGGGCTCGAAGACCCTGTCGCTTGGCCGTGGCCACAGGGACACCCGTACGTGCGCGACACGCGCAGCGGTAAACTGCGTCGAAGCGTTCTCGATCTCACCGGCGACGGCCTTCCCGATTTCGTCGATGCCGATTGTAACGGTGGTGTAAGCGAGTGGTGCGTGTACCGCAACCTCGGCAATGGGTTCGCCGCATCGCCTCAGGTATGGGCCGCACCGCTTGGTCGGAACTACCTCCGCTATACCGAGCCGCGGCCTAACAACCAAAGCGCTCTCGTAGCCGACACGTTGGATATGAACGGTGATGGTCGCGCCGATTTCGTCGATACGACGGCCTACACGAGCTCGAATCCCGTTTGGCGTGTGGCCTACAATCTTGGTGACAGGTTCGTATCGGGGAACGCGCAACTACCCGCGCCGTCGTCGACTCTTGCGGCCTATGTCTACCCGTCCGCGCCCGGTTGTCAGCTCGGTTGGGAGCGAAACGGTATGGCTGACATGAACGGCGACGGACTGCGAGACTACGTCGTCGCCGACACGGGTGAGCTCGAAGGCTCAGTAGGTTGCAACTCCGAGACGCACTGGAATGTCTACTACAACACGGGAGGGGGGTTTGAGTTGGTGCCTCAGGCTTGGAGCGTGGAGGGTGCAAACTACGCGTTACCTCACTACCTGAACGTATTTGTCGCTTGCAGCGACGAGAATGCGTCGACGTCGGCGAATCTTATCGACATGAACAGTGACGGTCGACCGGATTTTCTGGCTCCGCATACTTTCGATAACTGCGGCGACTCCGAGCATGTCCCACCGCTTTGTGAGAACACTACGTGCGACTCAACGCACCCGGAGTTCCCAGCCAATTGCTGCATCAATATGGTGTTGTTGGTTAACACCGGAAGTTCGTTTGCCGCCCCGACCGGTTGGGGGTCTCCGCGTGCGGAATGGGTATCTAGATCGACATATCCGTCTGACTACACGAGTGCGCGCTGGGAACTGATGGATTTTGACGGCGATGGGCTCGTCGATCTACTCGAGAATCAGCCGAGCGGCGATCCTGTTACCGGCGAAATCACCGGCTATGCGTGGTCGGTGTATCGCAACCCCGCCTCACCGTTCGCGACGGGTTCGAATACGCCGGACGTGGTCCGCACTCGGCCCAACCTTATGGTTGCGATGATGAACGGCATCGGTGGCGAGACGATGCTCGAATACACGTCGGTCGCGCAAATGGGGGTTCGCGGGTGTGTGTACTCTTCGCAAGGGGTTGCTGAGTCGGGCAACTGTGTCCCGTTTGCGTATTGGGCAGTAACTCACAAAGAGACGCTCGACGTATTCTCCTCGCTTGTTTACAGGACGGGCGAACCGGCCATCGAGATGTATGCTTATAGCGACGGATACTACGATGCGCGAGAGCGTGAATTCCGTGGGTTTGGGCTGGTGTGGCGGACCGACGCCCTCGGTATGACTCGCGCAGTGGAATATCACCAAGACGATGCACGCAAAGGCCTGGTCCACGACGCTTACGAACTCGGCAACCCCGGGTGCGCGTGGAATCCCGGCGGTCTGGCGGGTGGCTGCAACCCATATGATGTGTTGATGAGCCACACCCATGTCGAGTGGCCGGAAGCCACAGAGGGGTCGTCGTTACCGGTGTTGGTGCAAAGCGAGGTAACGACACCGTTCGAGTTGCCCGCCGCTGGCGGCGCACCGATTGCGCGCGCCGATCTCACCAAGTCGGCCGAGTATTTATACGACAGCTATGGGAACGTGCGAACAAAAACGGTTGAGCACACAACGACAGAGTTCTCTGTGTCGAGCGGCCCTCAGGAGCGCTTAGTGCGTACGACAACGCATACGGACTACGAGATCGACGCGCAATCGGACTCAAACGGTCTACCGCTGGTATACAACGTGTCGCGACCACTCAGTGTCCGCACCCTGGAAGATGGAGTCGGGCCGGTTGCTCAGCGCAAGTTCATCTACAAGAACGGTTTGCTGAGACGCACCTCTATATGCGCGAGCTGGGACGCGAATGGTGAGTGTACGTCCGGAGGCTGGTCGAACACGGAATACCGTATGAACAAAGACGGGCTTCTCAAAGCCTCACGGACGCCGTTGCGTGGTACCCGCAGGATCCGTTACGGTCGCAACCGGCTGTACCCGTCTGATCTCAAAGACGAAGCCAAGCTCGAGACTGAAGAATACCACGATTTACGCCACGGCAAAGTCCGGCGTACTGTCGGTATCGACGGCAGCGAACATATCACCAAATACGACGGCCTTGGCCGGCCACTCGAAATCTGGGGGCCGGATTTGGTCGGCAGAGACGCATCGTTTCTGGAGATTGCGCATAGCTACGTGGAGCCCTACATAGATCCAGCCGATCTCGGCGCTTCGCGTCCCGGATATGTGTTGCGGGAAGCCGCGGGCGAACCGCCGGTTGCTACCTTCTATGACGGTAGTGGCGGGGTGATCGCGACCAAGACGCTCCGGCAGACCGACGCAGGGCAGCGCGCTTTGGTTGCGGGTGTTTCCATCAGTAACGGTATCGGTCAGCGGCTGCGCACGGCCGTCCCTTTCGATTCCGGCGAGGCCGACCCCCCTGCCGGCTTCTCGGCGCTACCTACAAGCCTTATTGCCGACGTACCTGGGTGGACCGACTATTTCTACGATGCGGTCACCGGGCGCGTTACAGAGACGCGCTTGCCCGCGGGTGAGCGATTCGTCGAGAATCGGGAAGTGCCAGGCGTGCGTGCGAGCGCCGACGCTGAGTTTTCGGCTGATCCCTCCAAGGGTCGCGTGCGGATCGAATTCTTTGATGGAGGTAACCGTAAGGTCGGTTCGGAATTCTGCAGTGTGCTGCCGACATCTGCGGTGCTTTCGGATGGATGCCCACAGGGTGCGCTATTGGAGAAGACCTCGTACGCCTACGACGGCCTGGGTCGAGTCACCGAGGTCGTGCAGCACCGGGTGGAGAACCCCGGAGAATCGTTTGTAAAAACGCTCAACCGTTACGACGGTGCCGGTAACAAGATCTATGTCTTCGACGTCGATTCCGGTGAGTGGTTTTACGAGTACAACGGTACGGGCGGGTTGAAACGTTCAATCAGCCCGAACGGCGATATCGTTGACTACGAGTACGACAAAGCCGGTCGAATCCAGGCTGTGGTCGAGCACGCCGGGTCCGGCGGACAGAGGGTGACCAACTATCGGTACGTCCGACGCGGCAACGGTGCGGGACAGCCGGACTCGATCGCCATAGACTCGAACCATGGATACCGGTTGTTGAAAACCTTCGGGTACAATGCGCGCGGTTCTGTCATCTCTGTGCGCATGCAGACACATTCGGTTTCCGAGGGTGATGAGTACGACTCCGACCACACCGTTTCGTACGGGTACTCGCTGCCTAACCGACTAATAAGTGCCACCTATCCGGACGGACAAGGAGGTGTCGAAACGATCGTCACCGGCTACAACACCAACGGTGACCCCGTCTCTCTAATATCCGCTGAGCCAGGCGGGCGGGTATATGTCGCAGACACCGAGTACGACATCTACGGGAACCTGGTTTCGCTTCTGCACGGCAATGGGGTCCGTGATGCGTACTCATACTTTCCCCCGACGCTCGGGGGCTACCTCGCGTGCCTTCGAACGACGGTTTCACCTATCGGGAACGGATGCCAATCCGGGACGGGGGATCTGCAAGGATTGTGGCTGCTTGGCCACGATGCGAACGGTCGCCTGACCGGTGTCCTCGACCGCGTTCATGCACCCGGCTTGCCTCACTCGAACTACCACGAAGCCGAGTACGACCGTATGGGCAGGTTGGTGCGCGCTCTATACGGTACGGGAGCTGCAGCTGACGAAGACACGTTTGGGTACGACTCGGTCGGGAACATGGCAGAGATGAATGGCGAGCAGCGTGTGTTCGATCCCGTGCATCCGCATCGCATGACAGGATTTGCCGGAGCGACGTACGCGTATGACCCTAACGGAAACGTAACTGTGAACGGCTCTGGTCATGTCTTTTCTTACGACGCGCGGAATCGATTGAGGCTGGTGCGAACCGGTCCGCAGATCGTGCAGAGTAACCACTACGACGAACTTAACCTGAGAAGCGTCCGCTCTGAACCGGGTAGTGGGGTGAAGCATATCTACGGCAAGACCTTCGAGGTGGATGTTGAGAGTGGCGAGATAGCCCGGTACTTTTTCCTCGGCGATCGCCGCGTGGCGTCCGATCGGGTCGGTTCTGGAACCATTGATACGGTCTTTTATCACCCCGACCATCTCGGTTCACCGCAGGCGATCACCGGTGAAAGTGGCGACGCCGTCGAGTACGTCCGCTACCGAGCGTTCGGTCAGGTGCGCGGTGTCTTCGTGGAATCGGGTGGGACTATCGTGCCCAAGTCTGGTGGTATGCAGCCGAAGCTTGCGACAAATCTTGGGTTCACCGGGCAGCAACCGGACGAGGAGACGGGTCTGGTCTACTTCGGCGCACGGTTCTACGATCCCAACGCTGCGCGTTTCATGGGACACGACCCCGCCGAGCAGTTTCCGTCCCCATACGCCTACGGTGGATTCGACCCGCTCGGCGGTGTCGATCCCGACGGAGCGGTATTTGGCCTGGATGATGCTGCGTTTGCGCTGCTCATCAAGATCTCGGCGATCTCTGCCGGCGTAAGCGCTGCAGCAACCCTGGTCGCGACAGGCGATCTCGGCGCTGCACTCAAGGCCGGGGTGGTCACAGGCGTATCGAGTTTCACGCTTGGCGGTGTTCAAGCGGCCACGATGAAGCAGCTGCTCGATGCGAAAGTCCTGACCGAAACTGCCACAGAGGTCTTCCGCGTGGCACAACTTGCATACGGAGTTTACGGTGCTGCGAGCGGGGGCAATTCAGTCGTAGACTTTGCATTGATAGCGTCGGCAGCCTTCAATCTGGGTTCGGGTAACCTGCTGCAGAAAAGGGTGGGTAGCGAAGGCCGCTTTGATGCAGACGCTGATTACGCGTTGCAAGGCCTGAGTACTAAGCCGACGTCAGTAGTTGTTGGTTGTGGCGATCAATGTCATCTCAGACTTCGTGTCACGACGAAAATTGTGACAGCCGATGATGCGGCAGGGCAGTTCACGGATGCAATGGGTTTGATCGGGTCTAGCACCGTCGGGTTGGGAGTAGGCGGAGGAAAAGCTTACGCTGTGTACGTAGGCGTAGAAGACGGAAAACTCGTGTATGGGACATTCGAGGTTTCGATAGAGGAAGTCGGAACTAAAGGGGTGACTCGGTCGGGAGGCCTTTTCTACATGCGCGGCAAGGTAGAGGCCGGACAGAACGTGTACCTTTCGGCAGACCCCGGAAACCTCGGGCGGCTATCGTCCGGCTTTGCGGTTCCGGGCCTAGCTGTCTCGGCTACTCCGGACGGCAAGTCGATCACCGGTATTACATTGTTCTATAGTAGCTCGGTGCATCCATCGGCGAGCGCAGGACGAGCGACGACGAGCGGGGTTTTCAAGCGTGCCCCATTCCGGTGATTCCTTGCGTAGGGATCTACGCGCGGGGGCTTTAACGATTCTACTCATGCTCTGTCTGGTCCTGCCGAGATCGGTAGCCGCGGTAGGTGCGGACAGATCGAAAGACTACGGTGAGCGGAGCATGGAGGGGCTGCTGAACCTGGCTTTTGTGAGCCACGCAAACAAGTCAGATGCGTGTGAGGTAGTTGCCGACTACGAAACCGTGTTGAGTTTCGATTCGTGCGACGAGGCCGACCGGGAAGTCGGCGGGCTATGGATCGTGCTCTCCGCTCTTGGCGATGAGAAGGGCTGTACGACGGCTGAAGTAAGTATCTTCTCCGGCCGCGAAGGTAAGCGTGCTGAGAACGAGCTGCCCGGCTGCCGAAGGCGCTACGCTCAAGATCACTTTGACCGCTGGTACCGCACCGACCTCCACAACCTTGTTCATGGCGAGGCTCTCGGCGAGCGCAGCCATCTCTGCCCTCAGGGCGCGGTGCGAAAACGCTTCGTACAAGACCTTGTGCAGATTATGGGCCGCGAAGACGCTACCGAGGTGCCGGTATTTGCGCAGGGCTGTTGGAGCGAGAAAGGCCTGGTTCATGGATATGTGGAGGCTTGGTACCCGTCGGGCAACGCTGCCGCCTATGGAGAGACCCTCAGCGGCGGTCGGATGAACGGGCTCTGGCGGGTCTTTCAAAATACCGGCGAGCTGCTGTCTATCGCCGAGTGGAAAGACGGCCGTCTTGACGGCATCCGCAAGACCTTCTCCCTAGCCGGCGCTGTGCAGAGCGAAGAAGGGTTTCGCGAAGGCAAGAAACACGGCCTCCACACCGAGTGGTACCACAACGGCGGCAAGAAGTTCGAAAAGCTCTATGACGACGATGTCGCCACCGGCATTTGGAAGTTTTGGTATCCAAGCGGTGCGCTCCAAAGAGAGGAACGCTATCGCAACGGCGAACCGGACGGCCCGGCCACTGAACACCAAGACACAGGGGGTGAGCACGGCTAACAGCGGCGCACCGACCGCAGGAGGCACCCCGCGCATTGAACCACCACGCATCTGCCGCTGTTCGGCGTTGGTGTAAGGATATTGGTAAGTAGTTGAATTCATTAACTCATTACTTTTTTCTAGTGTTTCCCTTATCTACGCACCAACGCCGAATCACCTGGGAATCCTTGACTGGGATGGGTACGAGGCAGAACAGGATTGAGGTTGAGGGGTTCACCCCTCGGGTGTACTCTAACTCTTAGTGGTCCGCCGCGTCGAGATCACGAGGCGGGCTGAAAAACAGCTTCGCGGGGTGCCCAATCACATTGTGGACAATCTCATGATCTGGGTTGCGGCTGTGGAGTTAGACGGAGTAGCAGCGGTTCGTAGTAGTGTTTGCGGCTACCACGATGAAGCCCTGAAGGGTAAGCGATCCGGGCAGCGTTCGATTCGGCTGAGTCTGAGCTATCGAGCTATATACGAGATCAAGCGCAGCACGATCGAATTCGTATCAATAGAGGAAGTCAGCAAGCATCGGTACTAAAGGAGGTCTCATGCGCAAGCCGAAGGAAAAGAAAAGCGAGACAGTGAAACTCCTCGAGAAACTCTCGGGTGGGCCGCTTAGCTTTGCGCGGGCGATCAAGTCGATTCGTGCTTGCGACGAACTGTCTCAGGAAAAATGCGCAGAAAAACTCGGTGTCTCGAAATCGCACCTGTGTGATGTAGAGAAAGGCCGCAAGACAGTCAGCCCAGAGCGTGCGGCGAGGTGGGCCCGTGTTCTTGGTTACCCGGAGCCGGTACTGGTACGACTGGCGATCCAGAGCGAACTCGATGCGGCCGGGTTGAAATACCGGGTAGCGATAGAAGCGGCTTAGCCGACGTAGCACTTTCGGAATCCCCGGGGCGCTTCGCCACCGGTAAACCACGAAAAACTACAGATGCACTGCGCATCCTCGACGAGCGCTACTTCAGCTCGGCAAAAGCAAAGCGGCTGCTCGAAGAGGAGCGCGCCAAAGACGAAGTAGCCAGGGCTCTATATAAGCTTCGCACCGACGCCGGGCTTACACAGGGTCAACTCGCAAAGCGCGTCGGAACCACAACCTCAGTCATCTCACGGCTCGAAGATTCGGAGTATCGCGGCCACTCCCTAAAGACGCTCCGACGCATCGCGGCTGTGCTTGGCAAGCGTGTGCAACTTCGTTTCGTGGATGCCGACAAGAAAGCGAAGGTGGCCTAGATCTCGTCGCATTGTCTCGTAGCGGCTCGCGAGAAAGCATTTGTTCCGAGAAAAGCGAGACAATGAAACTCCTCAAGAAACTCTCGGGTGGGCCGCTTAGCTTTGCGCGGGCGATCAAGTCGATTCGTGCCTGCGACGAACTGTCTCAGAAAAAATGCGCAGAAAAACTCGGTGTCTCTGCATCGCACCTGTGCGATGTAGAGAAAGGCCGCAAGACAGTCAGCCCGGAGCGTGCGCCGTCAGCTACTTCCCAAGGGGCTGCCGTGCCGGTTGTGAAGCCGCAAGACAGGCCGGGTAGCGCCGGC
>JAJCZL010000005.1 GCA_029262415.1 Deltaproteobacteria bacterium
ACCGCGCTTCGGCCGCTGGACCGGGCACACGCTTTCGGCTGACAACAAACACCAGCTGTTCATTCCGCCCGGCTTCGCCCACGGCTTTTGCGTAACCGGCACGCACGCACTTTTCCACTACAAGTGCACCGACACCTACGATCCGACGACCGAACTGACGGTCGCCTGGAACGACCCTGCATTGGCGATCCAGTGGCCGGTCGCCGACCCGGTGGTCAGTCCTCGCGACGCCGATGCCCCCGCACTCGCCGACATCGACCGCAACCGTCTGCCCAAGTTCAGCGGCTGAGCCCGGCGCTGTGTCCGCTATCGAACCGGGCTTGTTAGTCGCCCCCCGCTCGATGTTGGCGCCGGCATTCACCGCCTTACCCGCTCTCGGGCAAGGCTGGACTTCGGCCGGACGTCCGCAACTAGACATCCGCGAGCCCGCGTCGGTGCAGGCCGCCGTCTCAGCGAACACCCGCATAGTCATCAATTGCGCCGCCTACACCGACGTTGACGGCGCCGAGGCCGACGAGGCCGAAGCAACCCGCGTAAACGGCCATGGTGCCGGCAATCTGGCCGCGCGCTGCGCCGAGACCGGCGCGGTGTTAGTGCACTTCAGCACCGACTACGTATTTGACGGCTCGGGCACCCGCCCCTACCCGACCGATCATCCGCTCGCACCGCTGGGAGCCTACGGACGCAGCAAGGCCGCCGGTGAAGCCGCCATCCGCGCGAGCGGATGCGAGCACCTGATTATCCGCACGAGTTGGTTGTACGCACCGTGGGGAAAGAACTTTGTACGCACGATGGTCGAACTCGGACGCAAACACGAGAGCCTGCGCGTCGTCAACGATCAGCGCGGCAGACCGAGCAGCTGTAGTTACTTGGCCGAACGTACGCTTGCACTACTCGACCACGGCGCACGCGGAACCTTTCACGTTACCGACGGCGGTGAATGTACCTGGTTTGAGTTCGCAACAGAGATCATGGTTCAGACCGGCAGCAAATGCCGTGTCGAGCCTTGCACCACCGACGAGTTCCCGCGCCCGGCGCCGCGTCCGGCCTACAGCGTGCTCGATCTCAGCGCGACAGAATCGCTACTCGGTCCGTCTAGCGCCTGGCAAGACAACCTGCGCCGTACGACCATCAGTCCGTCCGCGGAATGACATCAGACAAGATCTTCGCCATCTTCTTCCTGAGTTCCACGCTCTTCGGATGAACGTTAGGATTTGATTCCCACCATCCGTCGAGTTTCGGATGGTCGCCGAACTCAACCACCCTGATCCCGCTCCACGCATCTAATTTGGATAGGCGCAGCAACTCGTTGTTCACCCCATCGCGCCATACGGACAATCGGAACCTCGGGTTCGGGCAGTACTTAAAATGGAAATTTGCTTTGGCAGGCGTAAGCGTAAGCACGATCGGAACGAATCCCCGCTCGGCAGCGAAGCGTGCCATCATCATCAGTCGTTCGGCTGTGTCCTCGGGTGGTGCATGGCATCCGTCGTTTCCCGGAGATGTATCGTTTATCCCCTCGAGGAAGACAAGATAGCTCGTCGCCGTCGGATCCGCAGCGATCTTCCCGTCGCCGATCAACTCACGCAACCGGCGCTCACCTGTACGGGTTGACTCACCGAGCACGTATCTAATCGTAACATCGAGATCGGAGCGCATACGGTCGAGCAGATGCCCGAACGCCGTGTTCGGCGGCTCACCGAACGTTCCAGTACCGGAGATCGAATCTCCGAAAATAAGCACTCGTTGTCGCTTGGAACTTAGTGGCGCAGGGGCGTCCTGCGGCGACGCGTCCAAACACCCGAAAGCATAGATTGTGGCAACCGCGACAATGACAGCCCCGAATCGGCGAGCGCTCGCATGCATCGGTGCACTCTTCATCTAGCCGCCGGCAGCACCGCACGCGGTTTGCGTCCGATCGCCATTATGCGTGCGCTCATGCCGACCAGACCGCCGATTTGAAGGACGACTTCGAGCGGAATGCGCATCCACATCGGCAGCCGGTAACGGCTGAGATAGACGTTGCCGCCGCGCACCCCGCCGTGGAGCACAAACCCGGCCTTCTCGAGCGCCGCGGCGAGTACCGTCGGGTTGAAATAGAACACATGCGGCTGCACGTACAGCCGCTCGAGAAAGTAGCGGCCGAACGGCAAGCCAAGCCGGATCCAGCGATCGAGGATTACCGTTAAGAAAGAACGCTGGTTCGGCACCGCGACGTAAATCACTCCACCGGGGCGCAGCAGATCGAAAGCACGCCGCAAAAACGCGAGCGGATCGCGGCTGTGCTCGACAACGTCGAGCATGGTTATGCAATCGAAGCTTCCGTCCTCGTAGGGATAGGTGTCGAAACTGCCGACATCGACCTTGATCTCGAACTCTTCTTTGGCCTTGTCCGCACTGAGTTCGCAGATATCGATGCCCAACGGTATCCAGCCGCGCTCTTTGGCCAGAAACAGGAAGATGCCGGTGCCGGGTCCGACATCGAGCATCCGCCCGGGCTTACAAGTGTCTTCAATCCAGTCGAGCGCCTCGCGGAACTGTTGAATGACCGCATCTTCCTTAAAATTTCGATGGCAGTTAGCGAAGAACTCGGCGGCCTCGGGTAACAGTTCGCCTTCGTAGGCTAAACGCTCGGTTTGGTATTTCTCTTCCGGAGTCGGAATCGGATGCGCAAACACCAGCCCGCACGAGCGGCACTTCAAAACCTTGCGGTAGGCTTGGTAGTGGTAAAGCGAAACGTCGGTGCCATGACACAACGCACATTCGGGTTGAAAGGCGCGCGAGATGCTCGATTGAGTCACACCTGCCCCCTTTCACCCGAAGCGAGCGCGGCGGTGAGCACCGTGCGTACGAAGCGGACCTCTTCCCTGTTGACGACACCGAGGATGACCAGCGTCACCGCGTAAACAACGACCGCCGCAAGGATCTCGACGGCCGCGCTTGCGTGCAACGAGTTGGCGACCGCCGCGGCGACAAACACCGCAACGAAAGTCCGCAGACCGGCGAGCAGGCAGGGCCGCGCGTACTCCCTGGTGGAGGGCAGCAGGGCCAGAGATACCTGCGATGCAAAGCTTGTCACGACCATGGCGGCGGCGGCACCGGCGTAGCCGTGAGCGCGGATCCAGATAATGCTGAGCACCACGGATGCGGCCGAGAACACGACGGTGTTGGCGAGCAACATCGTTTCCCGATGCACCGCCACGAGCAAATTGAGCATCACCGTGCCGGTTGCACTGAGCAGGGCAGTCAACGCCAGCAGTGAGAGAACGTCGCCGGCCTCGGCGAACTCAGCACCGAATAACAGGTGCATCGTGCTTGCACCGGCGACTGCACAAATAAGTACGGGCAAGCCGGTGGCGACCACGAGATAGCGGGTGGATTTTTCGGCGGTCGCCATTAACCGCCGTGGGTTGCTGTTGTGCAGCCCGGCCATGAACGGATACACGGTGATCATCAGAGCCTCGGGCAAAAGCGTAAACGCTTCGACCACACGCGAGGCCGCGCCGAGCAAGCCGACTTCGACCGGACCACGCATCGACATCAACAACAGCTGGCCGACGCGCAGGCTGATGGTCATCGCCAGCGCGTTGGCGAGCAACGGGCCCAACCCGCGCGACAGAGACCGCCAAATCTCCAGATCAAACGACGGCCGCGGGCTGACCGAAGAGCGCACCACGAAGGCGACACCTAAAAACGCTGCGAGATTCGCCGCGGCCATCGCCGCAAACAGCGCCGGTAGCCCCGCACCCATCACCACCGCCGCGACCACCGCCACCGCGACCAGCAACGAACGCGCGCCGGCCAATACAAACACCGAGCGAATATCCAGACGCGCGCGAAACAGCGCGCGGTAGGCCGCGCCCATGGCAGTCGGCAACATCAACGCGGCCGGCAGCATCAACGACATCGGCACCTGCCCGTCCGACACCATCGGCGCAAGCAGTGTTGCGGCGGCGGCCGAGGCGACCGCGAGCAAAAGCTTGAGTGCAAGCCCGGCCTGAAAAATACGCTCGCGCGGCACATCCGACTGCGCCATGGTGCGCACCAAAACGGTATCGAGGCTGTACTCGGTCAGCGTTTGAAACAAAGCCAGATAGGCCAGGATGAACGAAAAGACACCGAACTGCGCCGGTTCGAGAGCGCGCGCGAGATAGAGCGTAAGCGCGACCGGGAGCAGCTTGTCTGCGGCCTGGGCGAGCAGACCGAAAGAGGCCCCGCGCGCCAAGTGACGCGTCGAACGTTCCGGCTCGCGCGCGCTCACCGGCGCAGGCTCAGGGTTTGCAAAGCGCGACCAGGTCGAGCGCTTGGTCGAGGTTGCCGACGCGAACCTCGAAATCGTTGGGCCGGATTTTGTCTTCGCCGCCGGCATGATCGCGCGCGCTGCGCCGCACAACCACCGACAGCTTGGCGAATGCGAAATTGATCAGACTCTGCGGCAGCAGGTTGCGGATGCCGAGCGGGTCGAGGCGAAGGATGCGCTTAACCGCCTTCTCGCGCCCGGCATCGAACGCGGTGACCTTGGCGTTGCCGTGCATACCGACCAACTTGACCTCGCTGAAGACCTTGCCCAACAGCGCGCGCAATTGCTCGGCGGTGTACTCGCGCACATGGTAGGGATTTTCCGAAAATGATTTGAGAATGTTCGGCGTTGTCAGCATCAGCGTGCCGCCGGGTTTGACGCGCGCCTTGAGACCCTGCAGAAACGGCGGCTCGTCCTCAATGTGCTCGAGCACCTGGAAGTTGAGCACCAAATCGAACTGTTGGTCGAAAGCGCCGGGCTCGGTTAGATCGAGTTGCCTAAACGAGAGGTTGGGCTCGTTCCATTTCTTGTTGCAGGCCGCGATCGCGGCACTGGAGTAGTCGACCCCGAGCACGCTCTCGGCAGCAGCCGGCAGAATAGCCGTGCCGAAGCCCTCGCCGCAGCCGGCATCCAGAACCGTCTTGCCCGCCGCGAGCCCGCGGGCGTAAAGATACGCCGCCAGATGACGCGACTCATCGTAGTCGAAGTCCTCGCCCCAGCCGGGGCGCTCGCCGGTAAAGTGCTCCGAAGCCATAGCCTTCAGGGTTTATCCGGTGCCGTCTCGGCAAACAACGTGCGCACCAGTGTGGCCGCGAACTCGCGCACGCGAGGATCACCGTCGCCGGGTCGGCTTGCAGCGTAGCGCCGGAGTTTACGAAGCCACGGCTTTGCGCACCCGGCGTAGGCACGCCGGTTGAAATCGTCGGCCCAGCGGAAACGCGCGGCGTTGAAACCCCTGGTGGTCTCGGCCAACGCCCGCAATGCCTGCTCGCGTACGCGTGATTGCGGGCGCTCAAGACCCTCGAGCATCCAGCCGAGCGCGCGGGCATCGCCGCCGTCGTGGATTGAACGCAAGCGCAACAAGGCAAGCCGCGGGTCCTGCTCGAGCGAAGCCGATTGGCACTGCGCGGCGCTGATGCCGGCGAACCAACGACGTGCAGCCTGGCGCCGGTAGGCAGGAACTGCGGCGAACAGGCCGTCGCCCTCACCCGGCGGCGGCTGCCACTGCGCACGCGTCATGGTCGCCGCGCGCTTGCGCGGCGCCAGTATGTCGTAGCGGCCGAAGCGCGCGGTCAAACGGTAGTTCTCGGTAACGTAGCTGCGCGCAGTCAAAAAGTATTGGGGCGAGCCCGCAAAAAACGTCCAGCCTTGATTGAGCGCAACCACCAGCGTGGGCGGATCGGCGCGCAGCTCTTGGACCATCGCGGTTTCTTCTTCGTGGCTCGGACGTCCCGGATACCAGTAGTCGTGATACACGGGGCTGGTACGCCCGGCGGCAAACAAAATGCCGGTCAACGCCGGGAAGGCCAGAACCTTTTGCTCGGGCTCGGTGTGCGCGCGCACGTACCGGGCGGTCTTGCCGAACGCAATGAGGTCGTCGGCCCCCGCTTGCTCGACACCGGCACGAACGGTCGGGGTATCGATCTGCTCACTGTAGGCCGAGCCTGTCGCCAGCGCGTGGACAAAGGTCGGCGCAGTTTTGAGCGCAACTACGCCGAGTGCTGCAAGCATGACGCTTACGGCGACCAGGGCGCGGCCGTCGAAGGTGCCGACACCGCGCAGTTCGCGCCACGGCTCGAGCGCGTGCACCAGTATGCAAGCACCGAGAACCATCGACGCGGGCGCAGCGATCATCAGGTGCATGAAGTCGCTGCGCGGAAACGCCTGCAAGAACATTGTCAGCGCGGCAACCACCAGCACCGCCATGCGCCGCACCTGCGCGTCGCTCTCAGCCGGGCCGCGAACGTCCGCTGCCATGCGCGCGAACACCAGGAATCCCGCCCAGTGAACAAACGGCACCAGCGCCGCAAGCGATTCTTCGAGAGCGCCGCCGACTGCGCGCATCAGCCCCTCGGGCATCGCTGCGCCGGTCGCAAGCGCGACCTCGCCGCGTGCAGCAAATACCGCGCAAGCGGCAGCCGACGCTGTAAGTCCGACAAGCGCGAGCACACGCAGCAGCGAGACACGGAGATCGAGCCGTCGCAGCGCCGATCCGACCACGGCAACGCCTACGAAGGCGACAACCATTGCAACTCCAGCCTTGCCGGGGTCGGGGTAGTCAACGAAATATAGATCGGCGGCGCCCGAGCCGAGCAGCAACACGTCGCGGGCAAAGCCGCCGACGCCCAGTTGTACGACCAGCCCGGCCGACCACAACAGTGTCGGCACGGTGAAAGCTGCCGCCAACGCCGACAGCGCAAAACTCGCGCGCGGCGCATCGCTTATCGCGTAGCGCCCGTGCAAGCGCAGCACCGCGACGGTTACGACAACGCAGGGCAATAGATGGACCAACCCGTTGGCACCGCGCCAGGCAAAACCGAACGCGGCCGACACCCCCACCAGCATGAGCACGGCAGCGGTAAACGCCGCAGCCCGATCCAGTGCGGTGTCGGTCTTGCTGAACACCACCGCGACCCAAACCGCGCCCGCCAGCGCGAACGCACCGGCGTTCAGCTTGATGCCGAAAGCCGCGGCCGCGAGCAGCCCGGCGACAACCAGCGTCTGCGTGCGCGACGCGCGGGCGTAGGCGGCTAGTGCGGTAAAACAGCCGAGGTAGGCCGCAGTCGCCATCCACGCCGGGTAGGCAACGTTGAACGAGGCGAACTCGCCCTGAAAGACCGGCAGAAACGCAAACCAAGCGATCACCGCAAGCGCCGCGAACCAACGCCC
>JAJCZL010000006.1 GCA_029262415.1 Deltaproteobacteria bacterium
TGCTCCCGCCGAGGCCCCGCAAACAAGCGCGCAAGAGGCTGGCGGTCGCGACGGACAGTGCGTGCCGAAGAACGGCGTGCCGGCCGCGGCCGGCGCGGCCAAGCCCGTCCCCGTTCACAAACAAGTCGTCGCGCTCGCCCCCCGGCGTTTCAAGATCGAGATCACCGTCGACCAGCAGACGCACGACAGGCTGCGTTCGTTGCAGGATTTGCTAAGCCACCAGTTGCCGAGCGCAGACCCTGCGCTGATCGTCAGCCGCGCAATCGAGTTGCTTCTCGACGATACGCTCAAGAAGAAGGCGGCGGTCACCAAGGCTTCCGTCACCGGAACGGCAGTCACCAGGGCGGCCGTCACCAGGGCGGCACGACCCAGCGGCCGGCCGAGCACTGAGCGAACACGCGCGATTCCCGCCGCGATCCGCCGCGAAGTATGGAGACGCGACGCCGGTCGTTGCACGTTCGTCGATCAACAGGGACGGCGCTGCCGAGCAACGAGGTGCATCGAGTACCATCATGAGATCCCCTACGGCAAAGGCGGCCGCCACGAGGCAGGCAATATCGCGCTGCGTTGCCGGGCTCACAATGAGTACCAGGCAGAGTTGGATTACGGACGAACTTTCATGCTGGCCAAGCGTCACGGCGCAGGTTTATCCACATTCCGCGCGGAATGTGCAGCCGGGCCTGTCTTTGACGGTGTCTCTCATCTTGCGAACGCCTGTAGAGCCACTCGCATCATGCCGGAGCCGGCGCCAAGGCCATCATCCGCCGCAGGCTAAACGCACTGCATACCAATGCCCATGCGCCGCTGACCTTGGAGACCTCCACCTCGCTCATGCCGACGAGTCTACCTCAGCGCCTCTGAAGCTTTGAGCAGTCTTGGGTCAGTCTCCTGTCAATCGTCGGCCCGTGGGGGGCTTTTCTGCGATGCCGCAGGGGCTCGACGTGGCCCCGGTCGGCCGCCGGTGTTATGTGGGGTGCCCAAGATGGGCGCACGCAAACCGAGAAAAGTATTCGACAAGGCCTACTACGATCGCTTCTATCACAACGACGAAACCTGTGTGATCGACGACGAGTCGCTCGCGCGCCTGGGCGACTTTGTTTGTGCGTATATGCGTCATCTCGAGATCGACGTACGTCGCGTTCTCGATGCCGGTTGCGGCTTGGGGAAGTGGCGCGGGGTGATCGAACGCAACTTTGCGCAGGCGTCCTACTACGGCTTGGAGGTCAGCGAGTACCTCTGCAACACCTATGGTTGGGAGCAAGCCTCGCTGTCAGACTATAAATCCAGTCGCCGCTTCGACCTGGTGGTCTGTCAGGGGGTCTTGCAGTACCTCGACGACAAGCAAGCGCGTGCTGCAATCGCGAACCTTGCCGAGCTAACGCGCGGCGCAGTGTTTCTCGAAGTGCTGACTTCCGAGGATTGGGAGCGTAACTGCGATCAAGACGCGACAGACAACCGCTGCCATCTTCGCGAAGCTGCTTGGTATACCAAGCAGCTCAGCAGACACTTCGTCAACTGCGGTGGCGGCGTGTTCCTGGCCAAGAAGCGCGAGAAGTACCTGTACGCGCTCGACGCTCTCGACTAGACGCAGATTCGGGCCGCTGCGGGGGATTTCATCTGTGCGCGTGTGTGATAGATTCCCGGGCTATGGCTGACCACCAGTTACAGCATTCGGTCAACGCGCTCATCGGCCGGATTTGGATGAAGAAGCGCTACGACGTTATCAATTATTTTCTGCGCACCCGCGGTTACCAAAAATACTTGGAGATCGGCGTCTTCACCGGCCGTTGTCTGAGACACGTGGTGTGCAACGACAAGACAGCCGTCGATCCCAACCCGCAAACCGAGGCGAAAGACACCAAGATCCATGCGCTGACCTCCGATGACTTCTTCGCGACCAACAAGCGCAAGTTCGACCTGGTATTCATCGATGGGCTCCACCTAGCCGACCAGGTCGTCAAGGACATCTACAACAGTCTGGCGGTGCTCGAGCCCGGCGGGACGATTCTCATGCACGACTGCAGTCCGGCTAAGGAAGAGCGTCAGGTCCGCGAACAGGGCAGGGCCTGGAATGGTGACGTATGGAAGGCGTTCGCGTTTGTCCGCGCCTTCGTTCCCGAGGCTGTATGCCGCGTGTTGAATACCGACCATGGCATCGGTGTCATCGCGCTCAAACAGGGGTGTACTGCGCCGGCTTTCACCGACGACGTTGCGCGCAAGTCACAAGAGTACTTCGACAAGATCACTTGGCGCGACTTGGAAACCAACCGCTCGGAAATGCTGGGTTTAATTCACAACCGTATGCAGTTGGAGAAAGCGCTGCGCAGTGCCGCGCAGCCCGCGCGCTAGGGCGTCACTGCGCACCCGATCGGGCCTCAACCCCCGTACCCTGTCCGGCTTTAGTCGGTGTGGCGCCGAAACCGTTCAGATGTCGTAGCGCACACCGGTGAGTTTCTCGGAGACGTCCCACAGCCGCTTGGCGGCATCGGAATCGTGCGAGCGTTTGTTCGATTTAACTTTGGTGGGGTGGCCGCGCCAGCCCGCCATGCGGTCGGGTCCATAGTAGTCGCCGCTCCTGGCAGCTGAATCGATCGCGGCGCGCAACGTGGGCAAGGTGCCCATGGGAATGTCTTGCGCGAAAAACGGGTTCAGGAACGCGAAGAGTCCTGAGTGACGCTGCAGGTCGGTCGCCGTCCATCCGGGATGGGCCGCAGTTACGACAACGTCGCGACCCGCAGATCCGAGCCGGTTTGCCAGTTCGTAGGTGAAGTACAGGTTGGCGATCTTACTGTCGCCGTAGGCCTGCATCGTCTTATACTTGCGCTTTTCCCAGTTGAGATCGTCGAACTCGATCTTGCCCTGGGTGTGCGCGAGGCTCGATACGTTGACGACCCGCGAGTCCTTGGTCTTTTTCAGCAGCGGCAACAAGTGTCCGGTAAGCGCGTAGTGTCCGAAGTGATTGGTGCCGATCTGGATCTCGATCCCGTCCTTGGTCTTTGCATACGGCGGCATCATGACGCCGGCGTTGTTGACCAATATGTCGAGGCGGTCGTGTCGGTTGGCGAAAGCATCGGCGAAGCGTTTTGTCGAGGCGAGATCGGAGAGGTCGAGGTCCATCACTTCGACGGCTGCCTGCGGCGCAGAATCGAGAATCGATTGCTTTGCCTTTGCTCCCTTCTCGGCATTGCGTACGGCGATGATCACCGTTGCGTTCTTCTCTGCGAAAACCTTCGCGGCTTGGAGCCCGATGCCGCTGCTCGATCCGGTCACGATTGCGACGCGGCCGTTCTGGTCACCGATGTTACTACCGTCCCATTTCTCTGTCGTCATGCTGCTGTTTCCTCGGTCCCACTCGATTGGGGGCCACCGCGCGGGGCTTGCGCCCGTCCTGCGCCGCGCTTGTCGCGCCACCCTAGCTGCTGCGCGCCGCGTACGGAAAAAGGGCCCCTTGACCATCACCCCGATTTCGGTGTTCGCAGGTGTACGCCCGCCGTTGCCGCCGATCTTGACACCGGCCGGTTTGCCCCATAGAAAAACGGGCTTATGTCCGCCGGCGGCGGGCTGTATCTCGGCTTACGGATCTCTTTCCAGACACGCAGGTGGGGCACTGAATCGATGAGCGACGGACATCATCACGAAGAACTACCGTTTTGGCGTAAGTACATATTCTCGGTCGATCATAAGGTCATCGGAATTCAGTACGCCGTAACCTCGCTGGTCTTCTTGTTTTTCGGCTTCTGCCTAATGATGCTGATGCGCTGGCAGCTGGCGTATCCCGGCCAGCCTATCCCTTTCATAGGCGGGCTGTTCAGCGACGCGACCGCCCCCGGCGGCGTGATGCTACCCGAGTATTACAACCAACTCGGTGCCATGCACGGCACCATCATGGTGTTCCTAGGTGTGGTTCCGCTGAGCGTCGGCGGCTTCGGCAACTACATAATGCCGCTGCAGATCGGCGCACCCGATATGGCCTTTCCGAAGCTGAATATGGCCAGCTACTGGGTGTATCTCATCGGCGGCACGATCATGGTGCTGAGCTTTTTCATCCCTGAGGGCGGCGCGGCCCAGTCGGGTTGGACGTCCTACCCACCGCTCTCGGTGGTGGCGCAGGAAGGCCAGACCTGGTGGCTGCTGGGGATGCTCTTCCTTATATTCTCGTCTTTGCTCGGTTCGGTGAACTTCATCACCACCATCATGCATCTGCGTGCCCCGGGCATGACGATGATGCGGCTGCCGTTCTTCGTGTGGGCGCAGTTCGTCACCAGCTTCCTGCTGCTGTTAGCCTTTCCGCCGCTGCAGGCCGCAGCGACGTTGCAGTTCATGGATCGGGTGTTCGCGACGAGTTTCTTCCTGCCCACCGGGCTGGTCGTCGGCGGCGCTCCCGCGGCGATCTCCGGTGGCGGTAACCCGCTGTTATGGCAGCACCTTTTCTGGTTCCTGGCTCACCCGGAGGTCTACGTGCTGATCTTGCCGGCCTTCGGCATCATCACCGAGATCATCGCCAACAACACGCGCAAGCCGCTGTGGGGCTACAAGTCGATGGTCTACGCCATCTGCTTCCTCGGCTTCATGAGCTTCGTGGTGTGGGCGCACCATATGTTCATGACCGGCATGGGTAACTTCATGTCGATGTTCTTCCAGACCACCACGATGATCATCTCGATCCCGTCGGTGATCTTGCTGACCGCGCTGCTGATCTCGTTGTGGGGTGGGGCGATTCGCTTCACCGTACCGATGCTGTTCGCGCTGGCATTTCTACCGATGTTCGGTATCGGCGGCCTGACCGGACTGCCGCTCGGGCTGGCAAGCCCGGACATCCATCTGCACGACACCTACTACGTGATCGGGCATTTCCACTACGTAGTTGCGCCGGGAACCCTGTTCGCGCTCTTTGCGGGCATCTATTACTGGTTTCCGAAAGCAGTCGGGCGCCATACCAACGTGTGGCTCGGCAGGATTCATTTCTACGGCTCTTTCGTCTGCGCCAACCTGGTGTTCATGCCGATGTTCTTTCAGGGAATGGCGGGCACCTCGCGTCGTTTGTACGATCAGACTTTCTATACCCACGGCGCCGCCGTTCAGGATCTCACGATCCTCTCATCGTTCGGTGCGTGGGGCCTCGGGTTCTTCCAGCTCTTTTTCATTGTGAACTTTTTCGTAAGCATGTTCGCCGGCAAGAAAGTCGAGAGCGACAACCCCTGGGATGCCACCACGCTCGAGTGGGCAACACCCACGCCGCCGCCGCACGGTAACTTCTTGGCGCCGCCGAAATGCTACCGCGGACCCTATGAGTACAGCGTTCCGGGCATGAGTGCCGACTTCCAGCCGCAAGGCGAGGTGTGAGGACTGACCGATGAGCATGGAAATCCGATACATCGAAGAGGCCCACCCCGAGACCGGTCTGAATAACTCAAAGCTCGGAATCTGGCTGTTCCTCGCATCCGAAGTGATGCTGTTCGGCGCGCTGTTCTCCTCCTACATCATCCTGCGCGTAGGTTCGGCCGACTGGCCGCGCGGAGCTGAGATCCTCAGCATCCCGATGGCGACGTTTAACACGTTCGCGCTGATCGCCTCGTCGGTGACGATGGTGATGTCGTGGGCGTCGCTTAAGTTGAACGACTTCGGCAAGTTCCGCCTGTACATGGGGCTTACCATCCTGCTTGCGTTCCTGTTCCTGGTGGTCAAGTACTTCGAGTACACCGCCAAGTTTTCGCACGGGCTTTACCCCTCGACGAACACCTTCCTGGCGATCTACTTTACGATCACCGGGCTGCACGGTATTCACATCCTCGCCGGTATCATCGTGAACGGCTACCTGTGGGGTCCGGGATCGACGCTTTGGACGACCAAACCCGAGATGTTCACCAATCGCGTCGAGGCGGCCGGGCTCTACTGGCACTTTGTCGATCTGGTGTGGATCTTCCTGTTTCCGGTTCTTTACCTTCTGTAGGAGACGACGATGTCAGGACACTCTGAAGAAGAAATTCGCGCGACGATCCGTCGCTACATCATGGTCGGTACGACCCTGTTCGTGTTGACGGTGGTTACCGTCGCCATTTCGTACCTCCAGCTCCCGACAGTTCCTGCGATCGTCCTCGCGTTGGCCGTTGCCGTCACTAAGGGCGCATTGGTTGCGTTGGTGTTCATGCACCTGATCGACGAAAAGCAGCTTATCTATACCGTGCTGGGGCTGACCGTGGCCGGGTTCTTTATGGTGATGTGGATTCCGAACGGTTGGGATCGAGGTATCATTGAGGTCGACAGCGTGTACAGCCATCTGCCTAAAGAGCAGCTGGGCGGCGAACACCTCGACGAACACGCTGATACCCACGGCGGCGAAGAAGATCACGGCGAGGCGCACTGAGCGTCAGGCAGGCAAACGGTGTCTTTGAAAGCTTTCCATATTTTTTTCATCGCGATCGCGACGCTGATGTGTTTCGGGATCGCCGTGTGGCAAGTCGTCGCCTACTCCGCGACCGGGTCGATGGCCCAGCTCGGGCAAGCGCTCGGCTCAGCAATAGCGGGTATCGGGTTGATTTTTTACGGCGTCAGCTTTGTGCGTAAGACCAAGGCCCTGCACCTCTCGGACATCTAAGGATATGCGTACACGTAGCTCTTTCTTAGCCCTTATTTTTGCGCCAGCGGCGGCACTCGCGCCGGCAGCGGCGCAGGCCTGCGCGGTCTGCTACGGCGACCCCGACTCTGCACTCACCAAGGCGATGGGCTCGGGGATATTGTTCCTGCTCGGCTGCATAGGAATGGTGCTGAGCGCTTTTGCCGGCATGTTTGCTTACTGGGCCCTGCGTGTGAAGCGGTTAAACCAAGCCGCAGCAGCCGGGCACCACGCCTAGCGGGTTTCCCGCCAAGGCACGACGGACGAACGAAGACGGAGTAACGATTTCATGGACAAGGTCTACGAATACGGTTGGTGGCTGCCCCCCGACGTCTCGGTACACGGGCACCGCATCGACTTGATCATCAACTGGCTGCACTGGTTTATGCTCGCGCTGTTTGTCGGCTGGGGCGTGTTCATGGTCTACACGCTGATCCGCTTCCGCGCGCGTCCCGGCGTCGCCGCCGACTACAAGGGCGTACAGACGCACGCTTCGAGCTATATCGAAGGCGTGGTCGCTTTGATCGAAGTCATCTTCCTGGTCGGGCTGTCGATTCCGGTTTGGGCCGACGTAAAAGCCAACCCTCCGAGCCCGAGTGAGGCCGACGTGGTCTTGCGGGTAGTTGGCGAGCAGTTCGCGTGGAACATCCACTATCCTGGCGCGGACGGAAAGTTCAGCAAAACTGACGCCGCCCTGGTCAGTCAGAGCAACCCGCTCGGTTTGGTCGGCGGCGATCCCGACGGGGCCGACGACATTGTTACGCTTAACCAACTGCACTTCCCGGTCGGCAAGAAAGTCTTGCTGAACCTGAGTTCCAAAGACGTAATTCATTCGTTCTGGTTGCCGACCATGCGCGTCAAGCAGGATGCGATTCCCGGTATGACCGTGCCCCTGTGGTTTGAGGCCAAGGACACCGGGCAATTCGAGATCGCGTGTGCACAGCTCTGCGGTCTCGGGCATTATCGGATGAAGGGTTATTTCTCGATCGATACACCGGACGAGTTCGCCAAGTGGCTTGACGAACAGAAAGCTTCCGCTGCGACCGAGGACGACTACTACTAGGCCGGCGGCGAGATAGACTCGGATCGTTCGGCGGCCCAAAGGGGTGTGCATATGACACACGCAACCGTCAAGGACGAAAGAACGCACATCGCCTGGCCGACGCTGGTCTTTATCGCCGGCACCTCGCTTGCCGCAATGGCTTGGCCGGTTTACGCGTACTTCTACGGCGTAACCGCCCGGCAAGTACTTCTCGCGGTCGTTTATTACTTCGCCTGCGGCATGTCGATTACCGTCGGCTACCACCGCTTGATCGCGCATCGCGCGTTCAAGTGCCCGGTCTGGCTCGAGGCGTGTCTGCTCCTTTTAGGTGCAGCATCATGGCAGGGCTCGGCGCTCGAGTGGGCGAGCGACCACGTTCAGCACCATGCCTATATCGATACCGAAAAAGACCCCTACAACATCCAAAGGGGGTTTTGGTATGCACACATCGGCTGGCTGCTACGCAAAGGCGGAACCGGTGAGTCGCCGGTGCCGGAATTCATCGCAAGCGATCGGCTCATTCAGTGGCAGCACCGTTACTATTACCCGATCGCGATCGCGGTAGGCTTTCTGCTGCCGTGGGCACTCACCGGTGTCGGTGGATTGCTGTTGGTCGGATGTGTACGGTTGGTTCTACAACACCACACCACCTGGTTGATCAACTCATGGGCGCATGTCGGCAGTAACCGGCCCTACAGCCCGAAGGTATCGGCGGTCGACAACTGGTTTCTCGCGTTCTTTACCTTCGGGGAGGGTTTTCACAACTACCACCACGCTTTCCCCGGCGACTACCGCAACGGCGTTGCCAAGTTCTCGTTCGACCCGAGCAAGTGGACGATCTGGACGTGGTCGAAGCTCGGGATGGCTTGGGATCTGAAACGTATCAGTCCGCAGGTCCGTTGGAACCGCAAGGTCGACACGTTGTTCTCGCTCGACGCCACGCAAAAACGCACTCGCGAGATGTTCGCGAGTATGCGTAATGCCGTTCAGGCCCGCGCGAAGAAAACCGAGGCCCGTATGGGCGCGCTCGCCGAACGACTTTCGGAGGTCGGGCTGCCGAACGCGGAAGACCTCGCCGAATTGCGCGCCCGGCTCGAGCAGGCAAAACAAGAGTGGAACTGCGCCCGTGACGCGCGGCGCCTTCGCCGTGCCGCGCGCATGCAGAGCCTGATCGACCGGCTCGCGTTCTATCGTTCGCTGCTCGCGCGTCTCGACAAGGCCTCCGGCACCTACCGGTAGTGCTGTTCGCTCGCGCAGAACAGCGAGGGCGAGATTGCTACATCCAACCGGCGTCGTTGGTGCTGACGTTGTGCACGGCGCTATCGGTTTCGTGCTCCTCCTCTCGCGTGATCGAGCAAGCACCTACGCCCGCGCAGCCGATGTGCCGTGACGTCGTAGTCTCGGCTTT
Organism: Deltaproteobacteria bacterium; assembly: GCA_029262415.1. GTDB lineage: Bacteria > Desulfobacterota > Binatia > UBA1149 > JAJCZL01 > JAJCZL01. Next base: position 9,064 of record JAJCZL010000006.1, read on the forward strand.
CGAAGATGCCAGGCTTGGTCGACTTGGACTTGGCCAAGGCGCAGCCGTCGAGCCGACCGATGAGCGTAGCGTCGATGAGTTCGCCGAGGCGATCGCTAAGGCAATCGAAGCGACCGGCAGCTTCGCGTCTGTCTCACGCACGGGAGAGCCCGGACCGGGCGTTGTCTTGGTCGATGGTCGCGTGACCCGTTTCGATCCCGGTAGAGCCGTCGAGCGTGCGATCGGTTTCGGAGCCGGATCCCCGACGTTGGTGGCGACTCTTAGTTTTCGCGCAGGGAGCGACACGAAAGCGATCGGTTCCTATGATGCACGGGACTCGGCCGGACAGAGCCCTGGGTTGCCGGGCGCTGTAGCCGTGGGCGCAGCCTTAGGTTCCTTGGGCGCCGTTGCCGTAGCGGCGCCGTTCTTGGCCGCCATCAGTGTCTTGCAAAATCTCGACTGGTTGATCGAGAACCACGCGGTCGCTGTCGCTGAGAAGCTTCACCTTGCTTGTTTCGACGAGTATCCGGCCGATGCTCAACAGCGCCGTGATCCCGAAGGCAGCGCACGCGCACGCGGACGCAACCGCTACCGCTTCCCCCGCTGACCCCGCCGGCAGGCCTGCTTCAAGCCTGCGCCGCGAAGAACGCCTCGACCATTCCTTTGATGTGCGCGGGGGCTGTTGCGGGCGAGCCTGCCTCAAACGGGGGTTGCGGGTCGTATTCGATCGCGAGTTGAATCATCTGCGCGAAGTCTTCGCTGACTTCTTCGCCGAGCAAGTAGATACCCATGTCGATTCCTGCCGATACGCCCGCGGCGGTTATGACTTTGCCGCGGCGTACCCAGCGCTCTGCGACCGGTGTGGCGCCGGTTGCGGCCAGGCGCTCGTACGCCGCCCAATGCGTGGTCGCGTCCAAGCCCTTTAAGATTCCGGCAGCACCGAGAATCAACGACCCAGTGCATACCGAGGTCGTCCACTTGGTGGTCTCGTGGGCTTTGGCCAACCACGCAGTGATGCGTGGTTCGGCTGCGGCTGCGTCGTCACCGGGACCCCCGGGAACCAGTAAGATGTCGGGCGCGGGCACCTCGTCGATCGAGTGGGTCGCCTCAATGCCGAGCATGCGCGTGTCAGACTTGACGGTGCCGCGTTTGAGCGCGACGAACTTGAGATCAACTGCCGGGATGCGGCTCAGCACCTCGTAGGGTCCGATGCAGTCGAGGGCGGTGAAGTTGTCGTAAAGTAGTACGGCGATTTCCATTGTCTATCTCCTCTGGTCCGGTGCCACGCACGGAGCATCGGCGGCGTCGATGTCTAGTCTGCTTTGAAACCTGCTCCTGTAAGCGGACGGCGAGACCCGTACGATTCTCAGGAACGCGCGGCGCATCGTTTCGGCGTTGGCAAAGCCGCAGCGTGCTGCGACCTCCTCGACGCCGGCGGATGATTGTTCGAGCTGCCGCCGCGCGGCTTCGATGCGTGCGCGTTCGACGAAACGTGCGGGCGTGGTACCCGCCTCGCGCGCGAACACGCGTGAGAAATTCCGTGGACTCATCGCCGCCCGGTGCGCGAGGCGTTCGACGCTCAGATCCTCGTTGAGGTGTTCGAGCAGCCACGCCTGCGAATCGCGGATCGGTTCGTGGTTGGGAAGCTGTGAGTGCAAGTGCACACTGAATTGCGATTGGCCGCCTGGGCGTTTGAGAAACAAGACGAGCCATTGGGCGACTAACAGCGCGGTTTCGCGGCCGTGGTCTTCTTCGACCAACGCGAGCGCGAGATCCATGCCGGTGGTCACGCCGGCCGAGGTGTAGACGTTGCCGTCACGCACGAAGACCGCGTCGGGATCGACCGTTACACGGGGGTAGGTTTCAGCGAACCGCTGTGCGTAGGCCCAATGCGTGGTGGCGTGCTTGCCGTCGAGCAGCCCGGCCTCGGCGAGTAACTGGGCTCCCGAACACACCGAAGCCAGCCGACGGGCACGCGGCGCGTGGCGTTTAATCCACGCTAGGATAGCCGGGTCGTGGGCCGCGCGCTCAGAACCGGTGCCGCCCGCGATGAGAAGCGTATCTATTTCGCCGCGGAAACCGTCGAGGCTGGTATCGGCGACGATCGATATCGAGCCCGAGGTGGCGAAGGGGCCCGCGCAGGGCGCGACTATTTCTGTGGTGTAGGCGGCCGCGCCGGGCTTGGCACCCAGCGCGGCCGCGGCTCTCACAGCGGTATCGGCGCCGTTAAAGACCTCGAGCGCGCCGACGACGTCGAGCACCTGGGCGTCGGGATAGGCGAGCATGACCACCCGGCGCGGTTTGGCGGCGCTCGGCACCGCCGGCTCGGCCGTCGCCGATCCAGCCGTTTCGTGCTGCTGCGACCGGCTGTTTCGGCGAGTCATGGGCGGAGTATGGCCGACCACGGGCGTGGCTGCAATGACAAAGACCCCACTAATTCAGCCAGAACAGACTGGTCGCCGATAGACGCCGGCCCCCGCCGACTTAGGGAAGCTCGGCACAAGTCGTTCAAAATGAGATAAGCAAGTAAGCCGAGCGGCTGGTGAGGAGGTTGGTCGATGGGTGAGCAGCCCAGGTTTGCGTCGGTAGCGTGGGGTCAGAAAGCAAGGTAACGAGCCGGGAGCGATTTCTCGCCGAGATCGCCACGGTGATACCGCCGACGCCGTTGCTGGAGTCGCTTGAGCCGCACTAACAGCCGGCCGGCAAGGGGCGCCGACCGGCTACCTTTCGCGAGCTGAAACCGCGCTACATTCCGCGCGGAATGTGGAGAACTCGGCGCAAAGTACACAGGCGGCACGATGATCGGTCCGCTCAGTCACTTGTGCAGAGCTTCCCTAGAGCCCAATCCCGGCGACTGAGAGCGAACCGTTAGCCGCGAACAACACGCTATCCCGCGCTGGTCACCCGGTAGCCACCGGAGCGCTCGTCGAGTTCGAGGTCGATCGCTCCCTGTGTGCGCGCTTCTTCGAGCAGCCGGTTGAAGGAACGGAAGCCGTAAAATATCTCGCTAAATCCGGGGTCGCGGCGCTTGAGCGCCTGCTTGATCATCGAACCCCAGATCTCGTGGTCTTCGCCGCGTTCGGCCAATAGCTCCTCGAACGTGGCTACGACGAGGTCGATGGCCTGTTGCGCCGACTCAGTGCCGCCGGATGCCGCCGAACTACTACGATCATTAGTTGAGGGCGACGCCTTGCCGCGCCTTTTCTTGGTGACTTTCTTGGCGGCGGTACGTTCCGGTTTTTCGCGTACCAGGTCGTCGTAGAAAATGAAGTCGTCGCAGTTCGCAACGAACAGCTGCGAGGTGGAGTTCTTCACGCCTACGCCGATCACCGTCTTGTTGTTCTCGCGCAGCTTGCTGACCAGCGGTGAGAAATCCGAGTCACCGCTGATCACCACGAACACGTTGACGTGGGCCTTGGTGTAACAAAGGTCAAGCGCATCGACGACCATACGGATATCGGCGGAGTTCTTACCCGACTGACTGACATGCGGGATTTCGATCATCTCGAACGCAGCTTCGTGCATCGACTTCTTGAACTGCTTGTAGCGATCCCAGTCGCAGTATGCCTTCTTGACCACGATGTTGCCTTTGAGCAGTAGTCGCTCGAGAACCGTGGCGATGTCGAAGCTTTTGAATTTCGCATCACGTGCGCCGATGGCCAGGTTTTCGAAGTCGCAGTACACGGCCATGATTTGCGGTTCGCTGTTGTCTTGCATGTCTCGAATACCAGTCCCGATTTGCCGCACTATGCGGGTTTCAATGACGAAGAGGCTATCCCGGGCGCGGCACTGGTCTACCTGAAAAGCGACCGGGTTGACACCTGCGCGGGTTACGCGCCGGCGCCCGTTGAGCGTGGAGATCCCGTCTGACCGTTCTCAGATTCGGGAGTGATATCCCGGGTTTTGTCGGAATTAGGAAACTCAAGGCTGAACCGCAGCGGCTGTGGGGCCGACCATGGCATTATCACGCGGAAACAGTCGGTTCGGAAGTTTGGCACAATATCCGCAGTAAATTTACCGAAAGACTGAGAGCAAAGAGAGAAGTGGATGGCGAGTCCTCACACCAAAGATTTCGACGCGGTTGTGATCGGGTCAGGAGCCGGAGGGTTATCGGCTGCGCTGGCACTTGCCACGGCTGGACTCAAAGTAGGGGTGTTCGAGCAGCACTTCTTGCCCGGTGGCTATAGCCAAGGTTTCACCCGAGAGGGCTACACGTTTAGTCCGGGCGTCCACTACATCGGCGGGCTGGGCGAGGGCGGCAACCTACGCCGAATATACGAAGGGCTGGGCGTCGCGAACGACCTAACCTTCTTCGAGATCAACCCGGACGGCTACGATTGCGCGACGATCGGTGGCTATCGTTTCGATTTTCCCGCCGGACGGGAGCGCTTGATCGCCGCGCTTGAACGAGCTTTTCCTGGCGAGGCCGCCGGTATCAAGAGCTACATCGACGTGGTGCTGCGGATCTCGGACGAAATAGGGCGCTGTTTGCCGGCCCGTTCGCTGCGTGAAAAACTCACGCTGCCCGTTCGCATGCCGACACTGTCGCGCCACGGGCTCCGCCCCTTAGGGAAGACGGTGGCCAAGTACGTCGACGACCCGATGCTCCGTGCGGTTTTGACGATCCAATCCGGAGACCACGGCATGGCCCCGTCTCGGGCACCGACCGCGCTTCACGCAGCGCTTGTCGGCTACTATATCGACGGCGGCTGCTACCCAAAAGGGGGAGCGGGGTCGATCGCCGCCGCGTTTATCAAAGGTCTAAACGCGCGTGGCGGTTCGATAGAGCTTAAGGCGAAGGTTGAGGAAATCTTGGTCGAAGGCCGGCGGGCGGTCGGGATCCGTTTAGCCGATGGCCGCGACGTTTACGCCCCCATCGTCGTCTCCAACGCCGATCCGGGCGTGACCTGGGGGGAGCTGGTCAGAGCGGAACATGTCAGTCGGCGTCTGCGGCGTAGAGTCGCCAGAACCAAATACTGTGTGTCAACGGTTAGTCTGTTCTTGGCAGTGGACATGGACCTGCGCGCGGCGGGCTTGGATTCAGGCAATCGCTGGTTCTCGCGGACACCGGACATCGACGCGGCCTACGACTATGCACGCCGTACGGACTTGTGGGAGGCGGGCGACATTCCCGCGTTGTTCCTCAGCGCGACTACTCTTAAAGACCCGACATTGCGTCATGACGGAATCCATACGATCGAAGCAATAAGCCTCGCCGGGTACGAAGCGTTCGGGCAATGGGAGTCGCGGGCGAGTGGAGGCTTGGCACCCCAAGATTACGTTCGACTGAAAAGCGTACTCAAAGAGCGGATGTTGGATGCGGTAGGCGAAATCGTCAGTGGGGTCCGTGAGCGAGTCGTCTTTGCCGAGCTGGGAACGCCTCTAACGAACAAACGAATCGTCAATGCCTCCGGCGGTGCAATGTACGGAACTGAAAAGTCTCTAGGCAATCTCGGCCCGCTCAGCTTTGCGGTGAAGAGTGAGATCGAGGGGCTGTTTCAGTGTGGAGCAAGTACGCTGTCGGCGGGAGTTCTCGGCGTCACCACATCGGGCCTGGTAGCGGCGCAGGAGGCGCTGGGTTGCGACTACGATGATCTTCTCACTGCTAAGGGCCAGTCGGTGCGGATTTACTCGAGTGAACCTGACCGCGATTCGGGAGAATCCGATCTTTCGAACCGTCGTGCGAATAGGCGATAGGTCGTTGCGGCGCCCTGCCGGCTCAAAAGGTGTTGGTGGGTTCTACTGAACGGTGAGCGGCTGCAGGGCGAGCGCGATGAAAAGCGCCTGGACGCAAAACCCGATAGAGCAGACGCCGAGAGCACGGCCCGTAGACTCATAATCGAGCGCCTGCCGCACCGCCACTACCATAGCGGCGAGCATCCACGCCGCGCTGATGACGGCGAGGATTCCGCTGAGAGCGGGGATGAAACCGAAAAACCGAATCAGGCCCGGTGCGCTGGCGAAGCCGAGCGTGCGCATGAGCTGCCCGATGTCGGCTTCGGTCTGCGGCTCGGGTAGGATCTTGGTTCCGATGTAGTAGGTGAGCAAGGCCCAGGTGACCCAGCCGAGCAGCGCCGCGAGGACTACTACAGCGAAGCCCGTCACACCAAAACGAACGATGGCGCCGGCCCCGGCTGCAAGATTAGCGAGGACGACGATGAGCGCCGCCTGCGACATTGACGACGGATCGGCTTCGACTTCCTCGTACAGCGTCGCATCCAGACGCGCCGCACGGATCACGCGGTCTAAGAACTGGTTCATCTTTACCTCGTCATGACGCTACCCGCGAACTGCTCGCTCGTGCCAAGTATCGCATCGACATGAACGGGAAAGACTACCCGCGAGAGTCGGGGCGCGTGATCCGCAGTCTTTGTTTCGCGGCGACATCTTGGTGAGATGGCTCGCTTATGCGGGCACGCGGGAGTTAAGGGCCCCCGTTGCACTCCTGGGGGTATGTGGTGAATGCGGGCACCACGGCTTGGTCTCCGCAATCGGCTAGGAACTCCGCTACGCAATCGACGCAGTCGATGATTTCGGCGAGTGTGGAGACGCCGGGTTGGTTGCAAACACGACCGGTGCCGGGGACCACGAGGTCGGGACAATCTGGTTCGAAGCCGATATCGAGGGCCGTAAACCCGGAGCCCGGGGCGTCGCACTGGCCGTCTTTGTCGTTGTCACCTGCAGCGCCACAGGCACGGCAGATTTTTGCGATCTTCTTGAGTTCCGCGCGGTTGAGCTTGTCGGTCAACTTCACGTCGGTTGCCGGGCAGCCCGGCGGATCGCTAAACCCGGCGGACCCCTTGACTACCTTGCTCCAGCACTTTCCGAGCAGCTTGGCGCGAGTTTGGAAGTACTTGACCGTCTCCTTGCCGAGCGCTCGCTGGCAGTCGTTGAAATCGGAACCGGAATTAAACTCAACGGCGTTGAGTTGGTCGTAGGCGATTCCTCCTGCGTTAGCGATCGCCTCGTCGGCGATACACGTGATACAGGTCGCAACGTCGTCGCACGTCGTGATCACGTTCGTGCAACCATCGAGGTTGATATCCGGACACGTACCGAGATCCCAGCCGATTGCCGCCAGAGACTCATCGCCCACTGCGTCGCAAGTCTTGTCCGCACCCCCGCAACCGGCCGCTACCCGATCGCGGAGTTTTTGTTCCAGCGCCTGAAGCTTGGCATCGTTTGCGGTGATTGGGCAGCTGGTAGGGCTTGGCGGTGTTGCCTTGCGGACCGCCGCATCTTGGCACTTTTGGACGATTTTCGCACGTGACTTAAGATACTTAGCGTACGCCGAACTGATGGTGGATTGGCATTTCAGTACATCGGCACGTGCAGTCGGGACAGCCGCACCTGTCGCTAGAAAGCCCACCACGAGGAATGTCGCAGTCGCGTTGCGAACTCCGCTCATCTCGATACTTCTAGAATTTTCTTCCGACGCCGAACATAACCACCCAGGGATCAATATCGACATCGTAGGTGTCCACACCGGCGACCCGAGCTTCGGTATCAATATCGGCGTACCAAACCTGACCGCTGACCAGCCAGTTGTCGCTCAGCTCGTAGTCCAAGCCGAGTTCTGCGGCGACGCCCCATGAGTTTTTTAGATCTAGGTTGAGCCCGGCAAGGGGGCCAAACGTCTTCTCATCAAAGAAATAGGTATAGTTTACGCCCAAGCCGACGAATGGATGCACGGGCGAAGCGGTATCGAAGTGGTACTGCAGGGTTACGGTCGGCGGCAAGTGCTTGGTCTCTGCGAGCGTACCGACGCCCTGAATAGCGGCCGCGCCGTCGACGTCGTGCTCAAACGGCCACGACGCCAGCACCCCGACACCCAACTGGTCGGTCACCATATACGTAAAGGTGATACCCAAGCTCACGGCATCCTGAGCCTCCAGCTGTCCACCTGCGAAACCGGCTGTGGCGAGATCCTCTGAATCGCTGTCCGGCAAAACTCCGGCAGCACCGACACGCAGTATCATGTCTCCGGCTTGGTAGGCCGACGCAGGTGCCGCGACCAGTAGCACGCCGCTGACCAGCGCGGCACCGAATAGCGCCCGAGTTACGCTCAATTTCATGCCCCTAATGCCTACGATCGCCACGGAATCCGCCGCACGGGCTGATGGAATTTGCACGATAGTCACCTCCAGGAAATTCTGGGAAATCATACGGAAGGACAATCGCTATGCCAAGCGTTCCGAACTGTCGTTTGCGGTTCCAGACGGTCATCGAGGGCGTGCTTACATACCGCTCGGCGATGGGTTATCTCGCCAATGGCAAGCTCGGTTTATCCTTTGCATGGAAGGGGAAGGGGGGGCGGTGGCCATGGCCTGACCATGTACCGCCGACAAGCCAACATGCCCTCGATCCGATGGATAAAACAGCTGTGATTGCCGACTTTTGGCCCACCTCCTGTTGAGCGCAGCGGCGGGTGTACATATAGTGCCGTCTGCGGCGGAAAGCCGGCGCGCTGCAACTGGGAGGTGGCACGAATGGGTGGTTGGTTTGGCGTTTTGTTTAATCGTTTAGGATCGGTGGTCTTCGCTACTCTCGCACTTTTAATCGTGCCCGGCGGCGTTACGCCTGCATGGTCGAGCTTCGGCGACTGCGGTCAGCCTGTCTCGACGGGCGCCGGACCGGTGGCGACCGATGCCTTGATCGTGCTCAACGCGGCGGTCGGCGCCGTGCAGTGCGATCTGTGCGTCTGCGACGTCGATAACAACGGCGTCATCAACGCGACCGATGCTCTCGGCGACTTGAAGGTGGCCGTCGGGCAACCGGTCGTGCTGGCCTGCCCCGTTTGTGCATCGAACTCGTGTTTTTCGTCGCAGGCGCCCAGTTGTGGCGGCGACTGTGACCCGGGTGAGACCTGCGCAGAGGACCCCGAATTCCCAGGTGAATGCGAATGTTTCAACGCGTGCGAGATCGGCCCGGCGCCTACCTGCGGTGGTAGCTGCGAGGCTACACAACCCGGCACGACGTGTACGTCGATCCAGTCGCAGCCGGCAGGTCAGCTGCCGATCGAGCTGTGTGCGTGTATCCCGCCCGGTTTGACCTTCTGCGACCAGGCAACCGGCCCCGCCTGTGACGGCGTTTGCTCGCCGGGCACGGCCTGTGAGTCCGACGGTGGCAGCGGGTGTATCTGCGCTCAGCTTCCCGTCCAGCCGGCCTGTGGCCAAGCCTCAGCGCCGGATTGTTTCGGCAGCTGCTCGGACAACACAATCTGTGAATTCAACGGTGTCGACGCCTGCACGTGTGTGGCCTTCACCGGCCAACCGGAGAGTTGTTTCGACGCAGCCGAGCCGGTTTGCGGCGGTGTCTGTGCGTTCGGCGAGGTGTGCTCCACCGACATTGAGAGCTGTGGGTGTCTGGATCTGTGCGAGATCAGCGGCGCGCCAGCCTGTGGCGGACCGTGTGACTTCCAGGGAGACGTCTGTACGCACACGACGATTACGCTGGGCGCGGACAGCCTTGAGCTGTGCGAGTGCCGGCCCGGCGAATCGATTGCCTGCGCGCAGTCCGGGGCTCCAACCTGCGGCGGCGACTGCCCACCCGGCGACACCTGCGGTGAGGATCCGGGCGCTCTTGGTACCTGTGTGTGCACCCCAGCATCCCTCGCCTGTTTCGAGTCTCAAGCGCCGAGTTGTGGCGGCACCTGCGCTGTGGGTGAGACCTGCGTGCAGACTTTTGGCGGGTTTACTGAATGCGGATGCCAGCCGGACGGCCAGGTTGGGTGTTTTGAGTCGCAGGCGCCGAGTTGCGGCGGCAATTGCCCTGTGGGGACGACCTGTTCGGTGGATCCCGAATTCTCCTTCCGGTGTGAGTGTCTTGACCCTTGCCAACTGGGACCGGCGCCTACCTGTGGTGGCAACTGCGACGGTGTGGACCCGGGTAGCGCCTGCCGTTCGATCCTGGTCGAGCCGACCGGGGCATCGCCGGTCGACATTTGCGAGTGTCTGCCGCCCGCGCTGACGTTTTGCTCAATCGCCACCGGTCCCGCGTGTGACGGCTTCTGCGGGTCGGGTGCGCTGTGCGAGTCTGACGGCGGCAGCGGTTGTATTTGTACGGCGCTTCCCGTCCAGCCGACTTGCGCTCAGGCGCAATCGCCCGATTGTTTCGGTAGTTGCTCGCAGGGCACGATCTGCGAATTCGACGGTGTCGGTGCCTGCGTGTGTGCTGCGTTTACCGGCCAACCCGAGACTTGCTACGACGCGCAAGGGCCGAGCTGCGGGGGAGTCTGTGGGTCGGGCCAGCTATGCGCCGGCGATTCCTTTGGCGACTGCGAGTGCGTAAGTCCCTGTGAACTTGGTGCTGCGCCGGCGTGTGGAGGCTCGTGTGCGTTCGCAGGAGACGTCTGCACACTCACAACGTTTACGGTGGACGGGAACAGTATCGATCTGTGTGAGTGTCGTGAGCAGCAACCCTAGCGATTTAGAGCCCGACCATCGTCCGTGACTCGCGGCACGATGGTCGGGCGCTATTCCCTACTCGGCGCCGCGATACTAATTGTCGGACTGGTTGCTGCATCGCTGTTGAGTCGGGGCGAAGGCCATTCGGAAAACCAAGACGTTATGGTATTCGCGGCAGCGAGTCTCGGGGACGTGATGCACGAAGTTGGCGCCGCGTTCGCTCTGAACAACGAGACCCCGCATCGCGTGCGCTTCAATGTCGCCGCTTCTAACGTACTTGCACAGCAAATTCTGGCATCCTCGCAGGCGGACATATTCCTGTCCGCTAACGAGCGCTGGATGGACCGAGTCGAAGAGGCCGGGCGGCTGATAGCAGGTAGCCGCAGGATCGTCCTTTCGAATCGCCTCGTAATCATCGCGCACGACCAGACCAACTGGGAGATCTCGGAGCCGGCCGATCTCGTTGCGATCCCGTTTCGCCACCTCTTTTTGGCGAACCCAGAGGCCGTGCCGGCTGGTATCTATGCGAAAGCGTTTCTCGAGAGCATTGGGTATCACGGTGAGCCCCTCTGGGCAGCCCTGTCCCCGCGTGTTGCACCGGCCCTTGATGTGCGTGCGGCCTTAGCAATGGTCGAAGTCGACCCATCCGTAGTCGGCATCGTCTATTACACCGATGCCAAGGCGTCCGCTCGGGTCCGGACTCTGTTCGAAATCCCTCAGGGCGGAGTCTGGTCGATCAACTATCTGGCCGCGCGCGTGTATCGAGCGAGCGCGCCGGCGGCGGCCGCTGAGTTCTATGACTTCCTGTTTTCCGATGAAGTGGGTCGGATATTCACGCAGCACGGGTTTGTGCCGGCCGGGAATCGGGGCTGATCGAATGAATGATGCCACCGCCAGTGCGATCATTTTGACTCTCCAGGTAGCCTCACTAGCGACCCTGATCGTTTTCATCCCCAGCGTAGTCCTCGGCTACTACTTCTCGCGCAGCAAGACGATGACCAGCCGGCTGGTATCGACGGTCGTCACGCTGCCGCTGGTGTTGCCGCCTACCGCCGTCGGCTACCTCCTGCTGCGTTTTCTCGCCGTCGATGGCCCGCTGGGCCCCGAGATTCTCGGGTTGCGAATCGACATTTTGCTCACCTGGAAAGCCGCGGTTCTCGCGGCAGCCGTCATGGCGATGCCGCTGGTCGCGCGTACCGCGAGAGTTGCTTTCGACGGTGTGGACGGGCGTTTAGAAATGATGAATCGAACACTCGGCTACGGACCCTACGAGACGTTTTTATGTACTAGTGTTCCTTTGGCGTCGCGTGGCCTTTTCGCTGCGGCTATTCTCGGTTTTACGCGGGCGGTTGGAGAGTTCGGTGCGACCGTTACGGTAGCCGGCAATATTCCGTTCAAGACACAGACGCTGGCCAGCGCGATCTTTTCTGCACAACAGACCGGCCAACACCACGAGGCCTACGTGTTGATCGCCTTGTCACTGGCGCTGGGATTCGTTGCCGTCTACGCGAGCGAGCTACTTGCCAATAGGCCCTCGCTCTTGCATCGCACATGATTGATGCTTCCAGACTGCACGTTGACATCGACTTGGCGCTGGACAGCTTTGCGCTCAAGGTCGACCTTCAGACTCACGCCCAGGTTACCGGAGTATTCGGACCTTCGGGGTGTGGGAAGTCGAGTTTTGTCGAGAGTGTTGCCGGGCTACGGCGCCAAGCCCGAGGTCGGATCCGGCTTGGTGAGTCGCATTGGCTCGATTCTGACGCCGGGCTGTTCTTGCCGCCCGAGAAGCGCGGTGTCGGCTACGTTCCACAAAGTGGCTTACTCTTCCCGCATCTCAGTGTCGGTGAAAATCTCCGTTCGGGTTTTCGTCGCGCGCGCGACTCGGGTAAAGACCCCGCCGCGATCTGCAGTAACGTCGTCGAACTCTTGGAGCTTCACCCCCTCCTTGATCGCGCCGTGAGCACGTTGTCGGGGGGTGAGCGGCAGCGTGTCGCTTTGGGGCGTGCGCTGTGCTCGGCCCCGCGTTTGTTGCTACTTGACGAACCGCTCGCCGCCTTGGACCAGCCGCTGCGTGAGAAGATTTTGCCGTTCCTACGCCGGGTTCGCGCGGAGTTCGACGTTCCCATGATCTTGGTTTCCCACGATCCGATCGAAATCCAGGCCTTGTGTGATGACGTCGTTGTTCTGCGCGAAGGTGCGGTCATCGCGCGCGGTGCGCCGCGCGACGTTCTGATCGACCCGTCGGTCTTCCCGATCGCCAACGAGCGTGGCTTTGAGAACGTTCTGCCGTGCACTACGATCGCTTCTGATGAGTGGGGTACGACGGTGTGCCTTGGTTCTCCACCGACCGAACTCAGGCTCGAGTTGATCAACCGCTCACCAGGCCCGAGCAGCGCGAGCCTGGTGGCGATTCCTGCCCGTGACGTCATCATCGCTCTCGAGCGTCCGCCGGGGATCTCCGCCCGCAACGTCTTACCTGCAGTGATCGAGGAGGTTCACACGGTCGGAAACTTCGTGCTCGTCAAGGCGGCACTATCTCCGCAACTTCCCGGGGTGGCGGTCGAGGTAGGCCGTGCCGCCTGCCGCGAACTCGACCTTTGCCGCGGACGCTCGGTGTTTTTGATTGTTAAGGCGATGTCGTGTCGGATGTTCGCGGAGAAAGCCTAATGGACGCCTTGACGTGGGGACAGTTCGTCGATTGGTACCGTGAACCGCTGTTCTGGCAGTTCCCGGTGGCAAGCGTGCTGCTCAGTACGTTATCCTTCGCGTTGTTCGCGGGGCCACTTACCTGGGTCGCCGCGGTTGCGCCTGCAAGTCTCGAAAAGTACCGCATCCAGAGTCGCCGTGCGCGTGCGCAGGATCTCGTTGGGCCTTC
>JAJCZL010000007.1 GCA_029262415.1 Deltaproteobacteria bacterium
ATGACGGCAATCTAACCAGTGGTGACGGCTGCGACTCAAATTGCACGGCGACGGCTTGCGGCAACGGTGTTATCACTGCGCCCGAGGCTTGCGACGACGGCAATCTGATCAGTGGCGACGGCTGCGACTCAAATTGCACGGCGACGGCTTGCGGCAACGGTGTTATCACTGCGCCTGAGGCTTGCGACGACGGCAATCTAACCGACGGTGATGGCTGCGACGGCAACTGCACGGTGACGGCCTGCGGCAACGGTGTTACCACCGCGCCCGAGGCTTGTGATGACGGCAATCTGATCAGTGGCGACGGTTGCAGCGATCTGTGTGTGAGCGAGTTCTGCGGCGACGGCGTTGTCAATAACAATGAAGACTGCGAGCCGGCCGGTACCGCAACCTGCACGGCCGGTTGTACGACTCGGGTCGCCGACGATCTTACCCAACTCGGCACCCCGATTGCCCTGGTGACCGCGCCCGATGGCAGCGGCAGCAAAACGCTCGCGGTGATCCACGACGGCGACAAGCCGCCGGTGGGCAACGCCGACTCCCTGCGTCAGTATGATACCTATGACGGCGTGGGCGCGGCCGGCGAAGACTGGATCGGCTACCAGTACCTCGGCCTACAGACCTTCAGGTCGGTGGTTTTCCAGGAAGGCAAGCACTTCGGCGACGGCGGCTGGTTCGACATATTGACGGTGCAGGTGCGCCAGGCAGGTGTTTGGAACGACGTAAGCGCACTTGTCAGCACGCCCGTTTACCCGGCGGCCAACAACGGAGCGAGCTACGAGACCTACGCGCTCGATTTCCAAGCGATCATCGGCGACGGCATCCGTATCTACGGTGTGCCCGGGGGCGGCTCCTATTTCGTCTCGGTGGGTGAACTCGAAGTGTTCGGAATAACCCATGTGTGCGGCGATGCGGTATTCACCGCGCCCGAGCAATGCGACGACGGCAATCTTCTGGCCGACGACGGTTGCGGGCCCACGTGCCTGGTCGAGTTCTGTGGTGACGGCATCGTTAACAACGGCACCGAGACCTGCGACGACGGCGGCGAGTCGCCGGCCTGCGACGCCGATTGCACCATCCCTGCCTGCGGCGACGGTATCGTAAACACGGCGGCCGGCGAGAGTTGTGACCCGCCCAACACCGATACTTGCGCCGCTGCTTGTACCGACCGCGTACCGCTCTGCAGCGACGGCTTCGTCACACCACCCGAGACCTGCGACGACGGCAACCTCATCGACGGTGATGGATGCGACGGCAACTGTACGATTACGGCTTGCGGCAACGGGATAGTCACCGCTCCCGAACAGTGCGACGACGGCAATCCCATCGATAACGACGCCTGTGACCTGAGTTGTCAGATCACACCTTGCGGCAATGGCGTGCTCGACCCCGGAGAGGCCTGCGACGACGGCAACCAGATCGAAGGCGACGGCTGCGATTCGAATTGCACGCTGACTGCTTGCGGTAACGTGATCGTGAGCCCCGCCGAGCAGTGCGACGACGGCAATCTCATTGATGGTGACGGTTGCGACAGCAACTGCACAGCGACCGGCTGCGGCAACGGCATCCTTACCGCCGGCGAAGCATGCGAGGACGGCAATACTTCGAACAACGACGCGTGCCTGGACGACTGCACGCCGGCCTCCTGCGGCGACGGTTTCGTCTTTAGCGGCGTCGAGGAGTGCGACGACGGTGCGGCCAACAATGACGTGACACCTGACGCCTGCCGCACCGACTGCAGTCTAGCGTTCTGCGGCGACGGCGTGCTCGATAGCGGCGAGGCGTGCGAACCCGCTGGTACCGCCAACTGCGGATTCGACTGTATAGTTCCGGCGGGCATCAGCTTACCCCCGGGCTTCCAAGACAGCGTCGTGTTTAGCGGCTTGACCCTGCCTACGGCAGCACGCTTCGCGCCGGACGGCCGTATTTTTATCGCCGAGAAGAGCGGCATCATCAAAGTATTCGACGATATCAACGATCCCTCGCCCGATATCTTCGCCGACCTGCGAACCAACGTGCACAACTTTGGCGATCGTGGACTGCTGGGTCTCGCGCTGCATCCGAGCTTCCCGGCCGAACCTTACGTGTTTGTTCTCTACACCTACGATGCCGAGCCCGGCGGCACGGCGCCCCGGTGGGGACAGCCGGGACAGACCTTTGATCAGTGTCCCGACCCGCCCGGGGGTCAGGACGGTTGCGTCGTGCAGGGACGCTTGTCGCGTCTCGAGGCATTCGGCAATGCGGCGATCGGTGCCGAACAGGTCATGATCGAGAACTGGTGTCAGCAGTTCCTCTCCCATTCGGTGGGTGACCTCGCTTTCGGTAGTGACGGGGCTTTGTACGTCAGTGCCGGCGAAGGTGCCGGCTTCACTTTCAGCGACTACGGTCAGCGGGGTTACCCGTGGTTGAATCCCTGCAACGATCCGCCGGGCGGCGTCGGCGGAATCCAGACACCACCGACAGCGGAGGGCGGATCGCTGCGCAGTCAAGATCTGCGCACGACGGGTGACCCTACCGGCTATTCGGGGACGCTTCTGCGCGTGAATCCCAATGATGATGTCATCGGGCTGGGAGAGGCGTTGCCAGATAATCCGTTGTACGGAGGCGTGTTCAGCGACGACGACCGCATCATCGCCTACGGGTTGCGCAATCCGTTCCGGATCACCGTCAAGCCCGACGGCAGCGATGAGATCTGGATTGCCAATTGCGGAGCTAACAAGTACGAGTCAGTCTATCGCGTAGCCGATCCAACCGACGGTGTGATTGAAAACTTCGGCTGGCCTTGCTTCGATGGGCCTTTGCCCCACAGCCCTTTCCAGAACTTCGGCCTGTCTCTCTGCGACAGTCTGTACGCGGATCCCACCGCGCGCACGCCGCCTGCCTTCTCCTATAGCCACGCCGAGCAGGTGGTCCCCGGAGAGATCTGCGGCTCCGGTTCGGCCACCTGCGTTGCCGGCGTGGGATTTTATGAGACCGGTAACTATCCTAGTGAGTACCAAGGGGCACTTCTCGTCGCCGATTATTCGCGCGACTGCATGTGGACGATATTCGCCGACGGAACCGGGACGCCGGACGTAACGACCGTGCAGACTTTCGTTGCGCGTGCACCACGGCCCGTCGATATTCAGAACGGCCCCAACGGCGACATCTTCTATGTGTCGCTTACCGGCTCGGTTCATCGGATTACTTACTCGCCCGGCAATCAGCCGCCGGTTGCGGCGGTCTCCGTTGACGTGAGCAGCGGCAGGGCGCCACTCACGGTGCAGTTCGATGCCTCGGGATCTGCGGATGCCGACGTCGGCGACGTGTTGACCTACAGTTGGGATCTCGACGGTGACGGTTTCTACGATGATGCAAGCGGTATCACCGCTTCGTTCAGCTACGGCACCCCGGGCAGTTACTCGGCCGGTGTCCTCGTAGACGACGGCAGCGGCGGCGCTGATACCGCGCATACTCTTATCATCGTGGGTTCCGTACCGCCGACCTCCTGTGCGGTGGACGGCGATTGCGACGATGCCTTGTTCTGCAACGGCGTAGAGGTCTGTGCGGCGGGAACCTGCAACGATGGAACCCTGGCCTGTCCAGGCACGGCTTGCGATGAAGCCAACATGTTGTGCTTAGCCGGCGATCCGATACGCGGCGGGCTCTTGTGGGATAAATGGTGGGGTGAGAATGGGGCTGTCACGCCGACGGGAACGCATCCCTTGTACCCGCTGGGCGGGGTGCAATCGGGTTCCACGACCTTCCGGTGCAAGGAATGCCACGGTTGGGATTACAAAGGCTCGGCCGGCGCGTACGGGGCAGGTTCTCACTTTACGGGGATCGCCGGCGTGCTCGGATCGACGATGAGCGCGGAGGCGATGTTCGAGTTGATAAAGACCGACACCGTCACCAATGGACACGGCTTCGCAACCTACGGCTTGAACGACCAAGACATCGCCGACCTGGTGAATTTCCTGCAAAACCTGCTGATTGACGACTCCGCCTTCATTGACCCAGTCGGCGTATTTCTCGGCGATCCGATACAAGGTCAGATTAACTACTCCACGGTTGGCGAGCCCCTGTGCACCCAGTGCCACGGCGCCGACGGTACGGCCATAAACTTCGGGACACCGTCGTCGCCGGAATATGTCGGTACGGTCGCCGTGCAGAATCCGTGGGAGCTGTTGCACAAGATTCGATTTGGACAACCGGGCACAGGCATGCCGAGTTGGACCGCCAGCGGCGGGAGCGACCAAGGCGCAGCCGACATCGGCAGCTACGCCCAGCAAATCCTCTACGTGCCCGGCAACCAACCGCCGGTCGCGGCGGTCGCTGTCGACGCGAGCAGCGGAAGAGCGCCGCTGGCGGTTTTGTTCGACGCCTCGGCGTCTACGGATCTGGATGCCGGCGACGTGTTGACCTACAGCTGGGATCTCGACGGCGACGGTTTCTACGATGATGCAAGCGGTATCACCGCTTCGTTCACCTATACCACTGCGGGGAGCTACTCGCCGGGTGTTTTTGTAGACGACGGCAACGGCGGTAGCGATGCGGCGCACCTGCTGATCGTCGTCGGCGTGCTTCCGCCGGTAAATTGTACGGTGGACGGCGATTGCGGAGACACGTTGTTCTGCAACGGTGTCGAGTTCTGTGCGGCGGGAACGTGCAACGACGGAGCCATCGCCTGTCCGGGCGAGGCTTGCGACGAAGGCAACATGGTGTGCCTAGCCGGCGATCCTATACTCGGCGGGCTCTTGTGGGATAGCTGGTGGGGTGTGAATGGCGCTCTCGCGCCGACGGGAACCCACCCGCTGTATCCGCTGGGCGGGGTGCAATCGGGTTCCACGACCTTCCGGTGCAAGGAATGCCACGGTTGGGATTACAAAGGCTCGGCCGGCGCGTACGGGGGAGGTTCTCACTTTACGGGGATCGCCGGCGTGCTCGGATCGACGATGAGCGCGGAGGCGATGTTCGAGTTGATAAAGACCGACACCGTCACCAATGGACACGGCTTCGGAACCTACGGACTGAACGACCAAGACATCGCCGACCTGGTGAATTTCCTGCAGAACCTGTTGATCGACGACTCCCCCTTCATCGACCCAGCCGGTATATTCCTAGGTGATCCTATCCAGGGCCAGACCAACTACACACTGGTCGGCGTGCCGACGTGCCTCCAGTGCCACGGCGCCGATGGTACGGCCATAAACTTCGGGACACCGTCGTCGCCGGAATATGTCGGTACGGTCGCCGTGCAGAATCCGTGGGAGCTGATGCACAAGATTCGTTTCGGCCACCCTGGTTCATCAATGCCGAGTTGGGTGGCCGACGGCGGGAGCGACCAGGGCGCGGCCGACATCGGCAGCTATGCCCAGCAGACCTTTCCCTAGCTCCGCACTCGCCACGGGCAATCAGGTGAAGGTTACGGCGGGATCGCTCGTGTAGGGACTTCTTAGTTCGAGAGGACGCAGCGAACAGCATTATTACCTTTTTCGACACAGTCGAAAATGCTCCGCAGCAAGTCACCGCCAAACTGCAGGTCCAACCGCACCGCGCCAACGCCGACATCGATCAACCCGGGCGCGCGCGCTCTTAGCCGGAAACGATAACTCACCCCTTTGCGCTGCCGAAGCGATGCGCGAGAGATCGAATCCAACGATGCGCTTTTGTCCTTGTACTTGAAGCGGGTTTTGGTCGGCGTTGAGACGTTCTGCATCACCCCGTCGAGCAGCCCCGAATAAAGGAGTGTGTCGTTCTGGAAAACTCCAAGCGTCACCGATTCGGTGTCCGCGTGTATCTCGACTCCGGGCGGGAGGTCGAAATCAACCTTCAGCGTCATCCGATCGACGGTTTGTCCAGCCGACATGCGGACACGGAGATTGACTCTGTCCAGCGGCGGGACAGAGCCCGGGCCGCCACCCGCGGGCAGCTGACACTCGCCACAACCTTCAGCCAGGGGATCCTCGATACAGTCACCGTTACAGCAAGCGCCGAAACCGACGCCGCCGTCATCCACCTGTGAGGGATTGATCATCCCTAAGCAGTTGTCGTCACATCCCGCACCGCCGTCGGGCGTGGTGCACGGTCGGTCACCGACGATCCCGCTACCGTTGCCGTCGTCGAACACGCCGTCACCGTCCTCATCGAGCGCCGATCCGGCAACGACCAGGGTCTGCCATACCACCTTGCCGTTTAGCAGGACGTCGACACGCCCTTCGCCGCTGAGCCCGGTGTCGTTGAGCACCACCGAGGTTCCGACGGCACCGATAAGCGCAAGCGTCTCCGTGGTCTGGTCTCCGTCGGCGTTGGGTGAGACGATCCGCACTGCACCGTGTGCACGCAGTTCTACGCTCAGGCCCTGCACATCGGTGTCGGCGACGTTGCCGAGAATGTCCACCGGCAGTAGACGCAACGGGTGCGTCGTGCTGGTGCCGTCAACAGGAATGACAACGTAGGAGACGGGGATCACGAGAACCCGCGACGCGCCGTCGCTACTCGGCGCCGGACGAATGCGCACCCGAGCTGAAGCGCGGAATGACGCCGCATCGATTTCACTGAACAGGCGGACACTAGCAGCCGGGCCACTCACGACGATGAGTTGATCGGTTGTCGGTTCGCTGCCGTCGGTCGCGACCGCGAACGCTTCGAGTAGCCCGGGGGTCGCCGGATCTGGAGCGAAGTTGTTCTCAGGCTCAAACTTGATCTTGCTCGTAAGCTCAGGGTCCGGCGGCGGCGCTCCGCCGTTGCCGACTACACGGTTAGGATCCAACGGAGGAAAAAACGGCCACTTGGTAAAAATCGGCGTGCCGTCGATAAAAAGGATCTGCGAGTCGTTGCCGGTATAGGCGCCTGCACTCAACGACACCGCGAGACCGCCGATGCTGGCAGGCGCGGCGATCTGTATGCCGAGGGTTCCGTGGCCACGACCTCCGGCGAGCACACCCACCTGACGCCCCAGATACGCGTTGGCTTCCTGCAGCTCGACGCTGTTGTCCGTACTGCCATCTGTGTTGGTCGGCCCGATAATGCCGTCGCCGTCGAGATCGCCGAACGCGAAGACGACGAGCCCGCGATTGTCGAGACCGCTGTCGTCGATGACGTTGCCGTAGGGTGGGTTGGCCGCGCCGTCACTAACCAGCACGGTGAAACCGGCCTCCGCAAACGAACCGCTCGAACCACCGCCCGCCTGCAGGACCGTGATCGAAGGACCACCGGCCGCACCCGATGGCGCAGGAATGCTCACTGCGGTCACTGTCCCGACACGCACAGCGAGATCAATGTCACCCGTGAAGCCCGGATCGACGGTATCGTCTCCGGTGTTCCACCTGTCATCGTCACCGTCGAGCACCAACGGCAAACCCGGCATCATCGGGTGAGGTAAACCAGTGCCTGCGTCGATTGGATCGCCGGCGAAAACATCGGCACGCGCAAAAACCGGCATGGCCAGAACGACCACAGCCGCGAGTGTCGCACCGAGCACCACAGGGCCGGTCAAACCCAAGATCACGGCCCGCAACGACTTCACGACCCTACACCCACCAGCGACGCCACGAGCGTGTTGCTGACGAAGCCGCCCTCATTAGGAAGCTCGACGTAGACAACCACCGTAACTTCACCGTTGGTAATCGAGGCGGGCAAATACACCACGATTTCGTGGCTATCGAGAGCGAGAATTGTAGCGCCGTTCTCAGCCGAACCTAGCGACTCGAGAACAGCAATCTCCGAAGCGTCAAAGCCGTCGCTCAAGCCGCTAAAAGTCCCGCTACTGGCAGCGGCTCCGCCCACCGGCACGCGAACAAAGAAATCACCCTGGCTGGCGACGACGGTAAGGGGAAAGTCGACTTGGAGAAGGTTGTCGAACTCCCAGGAGCCGCGCACACGGACCGTCGAGCCGTCACCGGCTGCGTTCGCGGTTACCTGACCGAGCACCAGCAGCGGATCAGTCCCACCTGCGTCGGCGTGCGGCACTGCGCAGACCGCGGCGACAAAGAGCCCCACGATGGCCAACCTAAACAGATGAGTCTTGCGAGTAAGCATGGAGCTAGCGTCCGGCCGACACTCCTAGGGGGAATGAAGGCGAAAGTACCATGCTTTTTGCAAAGCAACCAGTGTGCCAATGCCATACATAGACTATTTGGGGCGCTTAAACTGGGTTGTAACCGCAGAGGGGGGTGCGTGAAAACGCACACTGGGCTATATACCCCAGGTGGTGTCGGGGTTGGGGCGTGAAACGCAGAAGGAGCAATAGCCATGGCTGACATCGTTCTGGTCGAAGACGAGCAGGTTCTGCGCCGAACGCTCGAGAAGACTCTCACCCGTTTCGGGCACGAGCTGCGCGCATTCGAATCGGCTGAGGACGGCCTGAAGGCGATCGAGGAGGCCGCTCCCGACCTCGTGATCACAGACAATCGCCTTGGCGGCATGAGTGGTACCGAGCTTCTCCGACACATCAAGAAGAAGTTTCCCGACGTGAACGTCGTAATGATGACCGCGTACGGATCGATCGAAGACGCGGTCGGTGCAATGCGCGAAGGGGCTTCGGATTACCTTCGCAAACCGATCGATCTCCACGAGCTCGGCATGGTCGTTGACCGCTGCCTCAGCGGTGCAGGCACACGTCGAGAACTCGCCTACTACCGCAACCGCGACCTCACAGACATCGCCGACGGGGGTATTATCGGTGCGTCGGCACCAATCGCCGAAGTGCGCGAGACCGTAAAGCGACTCGCGGGTCTGCAGAAGAAAGGCGGCGGCCCCACGATCTTGCTTCTCGGCGAGACCGGCACGGGCAAGGGATTGTTCGCACGCGCGATCCACCGCGCATCTCCACGGCGAGACGCTCCGTTTATCGAAGTTAACTGTACTGCGATACCCGAGAACCTCTTAGAGGCAGAGATCATGGGTTACGAACGCGGCGCGTTCACCGACGCGCAATCGTCAAAGATCGGCCTGGTCGAAGCCGCCGAGGGCGGGACGGTTTTCTTTGATGAGATCGGCCGCATGAGCCAAGCGTTGCAAGCGAAGTTGCTCAAGGTGATCGAAGACAAAACCGTTCGCCGATTGGGTAGCACTCGTGACCGAAAGATTGATTGCACAATCATCACTGCCAGCCATCGCGATCTTGCCGTAGAAGTCAGCGAAGGCCGCTTTCTGCCGGACCTTTACCACCGCATCAACGTCATCAGCCTCATGCTTCCGCCGCTTCGTGAGCGCGGCGCCGACATCGAACTGTTGGCAGACTTCTTCCTCGACCTCCATACGTCGGAGTACGGGGTGCCCAAACCTGCGCTTAGCGATAAAGCCCGCAATGCACTGTTGTCATACGCTTGGCCGGGTAACATCCGCGAACTGAGCCACACCATTGAGCGCGCGATCGTGATGGGGACCACCGGTACGATCAACACCTCGGCATTGCGCTTGCCGGTCGCAGACCCAAACCAGGCAGTGCCTGGGCGAATCTCCGGAGGCACCCTGACTGTCGACTTCAACGGCGGCCCCATCCGGCTTGAGGAGGTAGAGGTCTCGCTTATCCGTCAGGCAATGGAGTTTGCAGATGGCAATCAGGTGCAAGCGGCGCGATTGCTAGGAATGTCTCGCGACACGCTCCGTTACCGGTTGGCAAAGCATCAGCTACGTTAAATCTCCGGTGAATGTGTCCGGGGAAACTCTACACGGAAGCAAGCCCCGCCGCTGACTCCATCGGTAACGGCAACAAGGGCTTCGTGGCGCTCCACGATCTTGTGCACTGTCGCCAAACCAAATCCTGTGCCGCCGGGTTTGGTGGTGAAGAAAAGATCGAATACCCGCTCGCGCCGTTCCACTGGTATGCCCGGACCGGAATCCTCAACCTCCATCCACACCGTCTCGTCACTGGCCTGTCCAAGCGCCCCGGTACGAACCATCACCCGCGTCCCATCCGCGCTTGCGTCGACGGCATTCGCCAGCAGTTCCACCACCACTTGCTCGAACAACGCCACGTCTACCTGCACGTCTGGTAACGACGGCGCCAGTGTAAGTTCGATCGTGACGCGTTTCGCTCGTGCCTTCGCGATCATGGCCCGGTGGGCACCCTCGATGATCCGATTGAGTGAGTCCGGCGATAATCGCGGCTCAAACGGTTTGGAGAACTCGAGCAGCGCAGAAATTCTATCGTTCAAGCGATCAGTTTCCGAGATGATATCGGTAAGCGACGAGGTGTCCTGCCCCTGTTCGGCCTCAAAGGTTGCGAACTGCGCGGCTGCCTTGATGCCGGCAAGCGGATTGCGAATCGCGTGTGCGACAGCCGCCGACATTTGGCCGATAATAGCCAGACGTTCCTGGCGGACGAGTTCGTCGCGGGTCTCTCTGAGCTGCGTATTGATCGACTCCAGTGCGATGTTCTTGTCCTCGAGTCCACGCGCCAATGCGTCGATTTTTCCGTACGCACGGGCGTTCTCCAACGCAACCGCGAGTTGATCGCAAACGGTTTGCAACAGCTCAACGTCTTCGGCGCTCGGTAGTCCCCCCGCACGCCGGACACCAACCGACAAGAAGCCGACAAGCCCGCCTTCCAAACGCATCGGTACCGCGAGTGCTACTCCCAGTGCCGGGAGTATCGCGCCCGGCCCCGCTGCCGGCAAATCCCCTGCCGTCGTCGCTGTCTTAGCTGCAGCATTAGCGGCCGGCGCCACTGTTAGCGGGTCGTCGTCGACACGTAGATATTCGACCACGCCTAGTTCGCGCACGATTTCATCGAAACCGGGATCCGCCCACCTGCCCAATTCGGGCTCCGCAGTCGGACCATCGCCCACGCCGTGGAGCAGTCTGCCACGTAGCACTGCGCCGCCGTCGTCGGCGAGCGTGTGGATCCAAACACCGTTGGGCTGGATCGTCTCGTCGATTAACCTCAACACGATGGTGATCAACTCATCAAAATCGAGGATAGTAGTGAATTTCTTGGCCGTGGAGCTGACGACGCCGTGATAGGTGTAGCGGCGCCGATCGTAGAGTCCGTCGATCACATCTTGGATTCGGGCGCGACTGGGATCGGTGATCAGAATCAGCACCAAGACCAACCCCGCCTGCGCGAAACGCGAACCGACGCCGTTGGCCTCGAATACGGAGTTGACCCCGGTGATCCCGATCGTGTAGATCCCGAGCATAAAGACCGAGAGCGTTGTATAGACCAAGGTACGCTTGATCACGCGGTCGATACCAAACAGATCGTGCCTGGCGATTGCGTACCCAATAGCCAACGGAAACAGCACGAACACAACGGTCAGGAAGTTAAGCGGGAAGGATACGTCGCCGATATAGACGACAAAAAGCATGACGACAGGCAAGATGAACGCGCCAAGCACGCCGAGAAGAACGACCTTTATCCTGTCACGGACAGTTGCACTGGGTGTGCGAAAGAAATGCCAAGCGAAAAACGCCATTGCCGCCCAGCCGACTGCCGCAAGCAACGTGTAACTTGCAGCCTCGAACGCAAGAACAGCGTTGTGGCTGCGGTGAAAAGCAATATTTGCAGCGGTGGCATGTGCGAGTCCAAAGACCGCGACACCCGCGATCGCCAGATCTTCGAATCGCCCTCGTACCCGACCCACGGGAAATCGGCTCAACAGGTATAGAGTTACGGCTGGAAAAAGATTGAGAAAGAAGAAATACGGGACGCGGAACCAGTAGGGGCCAAAGGCATCGCTGGACGTCGCCATGTACAGGCCCAGGTCGGCGCACCAAAGAAACAGCGACTGCGCCGAGGTCTCTCCCGGCTTCATGTAAAGTACGATGATACCTAGCAACAACAGGGCGATGGCGTCGAATGAGTAAATTCCCAGCACGGAGGCCCAAGGCCGAAATCCAAGACGCATCGGTTCGACCGAAACACGATAGACCTCGCCGTTCTTCTCGAGCAGGTACTCAACACCTGCGCCAGGCTTGCGGCGGGCAAACGCTGCTCGGAACTGGTCGGCATCCGCAACCGGCGCACCGTCGACTTCGAGAACCCACGATAGATACTCAACACCACCTGCCACGCCCGTCCACGTGGGTTCGCCCACGGCCGGAACGTAGAGGTTCTCCCAAACGAAGAACCCTGGAAACGATTCGCCGTAACGGTCCACAGAATTGACAGTGCAGACTGTGACAAAAAAGGTTGCCGCGAAGGCTATCGCGACAAAGAAGCCGCCGGGAGCAAGGACCTTACGTAGCATCTTCTCAGTTCTTCGGGGTGCGTCGGCGTGACAAATTCGCAAGCGACCCACACGCGCCATCGAAGTTTGCTGTCCGCGTGCGTCGCCTGTGCATTGTACACGGCTTCATTGCCGCCGTTCGGCCTGTGGTGGCTCGCGTTCGTGGCACCATTACCCTTGGCCCTCGTCGTTCTCGACAGTCGCCGGGAGCCAAGCTTCACTGAGGCCATGATCATCGGCCTCGTATTCGGTGAGCTCACCACCCTGGCCGTGGGCGGCTACTGGCTCTTTCACGCCGCACACGGCTTTTTCGCCAGGTCGGCCGCCTTCAGCACCCTGTTTACCTTAGTGACCACACTCACGCATGCGGGTCTGTTTCTTGCTGCCATAGTAGTCAGCGCGTCACGTTTCGGCCGGCTCGGGCCCGCCGCGCGCGTCTTCGCATTCGGCGGAGTCTGGGTGGCGTCCGAATTCATACGCGCAAACATCCTTTACGGCTGCCCGTGGGACTTCCTCGGCCACGCCTTTAGTGGCGTGCCGGTGTTTATGCAGACGGCCGGACTCGGCGGGGTCTATCTGCTGAGCTGGCTCTGCGCCACATCCGGAGCTTCGCTTGCTGTCGCCTACATCGAAAGAGAAAACCGTCGCGTCTGTTTGATCGCCGCGCTCCTCGCCTTTGCCTTGCCGGTTATGGCTGCTGCGCACGGCTACAGCGTGCTGACCGACAACGCCACACGAACCAATAACAACACCAAGCCCTTGGATCCACTGGTGGTCGGGCTGGTGCAAGCGAACGTTGGTCGGCATGAGTTGTGGGAGCCCGAACTCGCACAGCAGCACCTAGAGACCTCGCTGCGGCTCAGCCGTTCGCCGCTGCTCGCAGGGTCCGATCTGATCGTTTGGGCGGAGAACGCCGTACCTTTCTTGCTCGACGCGAATAACCCGGCGCAACAGGCGATCCAACAACTCGCCGATCAGACAGGCGCCGCTGTGCTGCTCGGGGCACCGAGGAACGAGTCTGGTGGTGATGGAACGGCGCGCTTCTTCAACTCGCTGTATTTCTTCACGCCGGGATCGCAGACCGTCGAAACTTACGACAAGGCTAAGCTGCTGCCCTACGTTGAGTCTACCCCCGCATGGGCACGCAAAACGGTGGGGCGACCCAAAGGTGTTGAGTACACAGCGGGAACCGGCGGGGGTTACTTTGAGATCAACGGCTGGCGTATCGCTCCCATGATCTGTTTTGAATCCACCTACCCTGAGATTGCGCGCGGATATGCCGCAGCGGGTGCGGATCTACTCGTCAACGTATCGAACGATTCGTGGTTTAACCGCGGTGCTGCTCCGCAGCAGCACTTTGCGATGACGGTTCTGCGTGCAGCCGAGAACGGCCTGCCGCTGGTTCGTGTAGCCAACACCGGCGTGTCCGCGGTGATCGATAGTTTCGGCCGTGTCACCAACGAGCTGGATCAAAAAGTGCAAACTGTCGGGAGAAGCACGGTGGTTGCACCGCCGAGAACTCGGCCTCCTTATTCACTCTACGGCGACTGGTTCGCGATCGTGGCCACTCTCGTAGGGGTTGTCGGTATCGGCGCTAGCCTGCGAAAACCGCGAGTGGCCTAGATGTTCGCATCCGCTACGATCGCCATACTGAGCGGCAGGTTCATCCGCGCTAGTCCGCCGCCGCCCGCCCACTTCGCGATGAAGACCCCACCTGGATCGAACTTCTGAAGACGTTTGTTGCTGCGGTCTGCAACGTCTATCTCGCCGCCGCTTTTGCCAGAAGCCCCAACTGGGGCAAATCCCCCAGCCGTCCTTTACGTAGTTATTCTTAAAAAACAATAGGTTACAGAAGGCATGCATCTTGCTTTGTCAGTGGCGTACCCCAATTGAACATTTGCAAGGAGGCAAACAGGTGAGAGTAAAACAGATTTTGATGCTGGCCCTGTGCGTAGGGCTGATTCCGACGGTTTCCGCGGCAGCGATTATCAACGTACCCGGAGATTTTAGTGAGATTCGCGACGCGATCGACGCGGCCGTGCCGGGTGACACCGTACAAGTCGAGTCGGGTGTTTACACCAGGCGCGTGCGTATCGAGCAACTCGACGGTCTGACCGTCCAAGGCGTGGATACCGGTACCGGCCGCCCCATTATTCGTCCCGACGCCAATGACGACGCGTTTCGCGTGCGTGATTCATCGGATGTGACGATCACCGGATTCCGCATGGAAGGCGGAGAGCGCGGTGTCCGTATCGAAAAAGACACGGCCAACGTCAACGTTACCGACAATGAGATGGACGGCGGCCAGGACGGTGTCCGAGTCAAGGGCGGCAGCGGTCACATCATTTCGAACAACGCGATCAGCAACACGACCAGGGGCCGTGGTGTGCGCATTGACAAAGCGAGCGGCGTGATGGTTGACAGCAACGTCATCGGCAACGCGGCCCGCGAAGGTGTGCGTGCTACGCGGGCCGATGGAGTTTCGATCACCAACAACGTGATCAGCAATTCAGGAAGGGACGGCATCCGCGTCAAGCGGTCGCTTAATGCCATCGTGGGCGACGATCTTCTCGGCGGCAACTCCTCGTCGAGCAACGCCAGAACAGGCATCCGCGTGGAGCGTAGCGACGGCGTTACCATCGCCAACAATGCGGCCGACGACAACACCCGGTACGGCTTCCGGGTGCGCGGTTCGGCGCCGATCTCGAGCGTGGCCGATCTGCTTGCGGCTGGAAACCTCGTCAATATTTGCAACGGCACTGCCGATTTCCGCGTCGGGAGCGAGTCCGTAGGTGGCTGTGGAGGCGGATCTACGACGACGTCGAGCACCACGACCTCGAGCACCACGACCTCGAGCACTACGACAACCTCGTCGATCACGACGACGACAACCTTGGCACCGTAACCTGAGTCGGTATTAGGAGAAGCTGGAACATGAGATCTTTAGTAGCGCAACGCTTCTTGGCCTGTTTCGCCGCTGCGTCGCTGGTGGGTCTCATGGCCGGCAAAGCCGAAGCGGTCATCCTTGCAGGATCGGCTACCGACGTTTGTTCGTCGGTAGCCGATCCCTGCGTGGTGGTCGACACGGTTCAGGTAATCAGTGGTTCGGTTTTGGATTTCGGTCTGCGCGCGCTTGAGGTCGGGGTCGGAGGTCAGTTCGATTTCGCCGACGGTTTCGGCTCGATTCTGTGCGGATCCTTTACCGCAACTTCAGTAACTTCGACCGCCATCGGTCTCCGCGCTACAGGCGGCACCGCCGGCGGCAGCGCAATCATCGAAGCGCGCGGATCTTGTTCGGGCGACCCTGCGCGTCCTTGCCTGATCGACACCGAATGCAGTGTGGTGTCGGCGGGCGTGTGTTCGGGGGGGAACGGCACGATATCTCTTGTCGGCAAAATCTCAGGAAATGCGCAGACGCCGGCTGATCTGACGCTACGCGCTGCCGGCAATGTCAGCATCAGCGGACCGGTGGATCTTGACGGCACTATATCAACCGCCGGGGGCGGAACCTTGGTGGTCATCTCGACGCGCGGCAACGTGGTGATAGACGGCGACCTGAATGCCCAAGGCGGAGGGCTGGACTCGGGCGGTGTTGTTTCGCTCGACGCCGGTGGCGATATCGTCTTGCGCGGTGCCATGGATTTGCGAGGGGGAGACTTCGACGGCGGTGTTTTCGCGGCTACCGCTGCGGGTGAACTACGCGTCGAGAACGATATTTTATTAGATGCCAAGGCCGGCGAAGGATTCGGCGGCGACTTGGCGTTGGTCGCGGGTGGAAACCTCACCGTCACGGGCGGAACCTCGGCCAGCCCGATCCTTCTACGCGCCAATGGCAGTACCAGCATCGACAACTTCGGCGGTGACGGTGGTTACCACCTGCTGTCGGCCGGCGCTACGTTGTCTCTCGGCGCGTTCGTCAAGGTGATAGCAAACGGTGCGTTGCCCGATGGCAGTGGCGGCGATATCGACATTGCCGCAGCGACCGTTTCGATCGACGGCGTCGTTGAATCACGCGGAAACGGCGGTTTTGCAGGCGGGGGGGTGATCGACGTCTTTGCGGGCGCGATAGCGGTTTCTTCGAGCGGCCGTATCGACGCGGGAAGCGCAAGTGGTGACGGCGGCGATATTTCTTTGCTCTCGGACGGTGACATCCTTATCGCCAGTCTCATCGATGCGGCCGGCGGCGGTGGGGCTGCGGCCGGCTCGGTGCTGGTTGACGGCGCGGCTACGGTGACCATCCAGGGGACGGTTGCAACCGACGGGGCCACGAGTCTCGGCAACAACATCAGAGTAAGCGGTTGCTCGCTACTGGTCGCCTCCGGCGGCCTGATCGACAATAGCTCGACCGGCGGCGGTAACACTCTGGTTGGGCGCGGCTTCGTAACGATAGCGGCCGGGGCGCAAGTTCTTGCCGATACCGTCAGTGGATTGAACTCGATCGTTTACGGTAATCCCGCATTTCCTCCTTCACTAAATGGGACGGTTTCTCCGAGTCCGACCGCGGTGTTCGACGACACGCTCCCTAGCTGTGCGGCCTGCTCGGTGGCGGCTGATTGCGACGATTCTAACCCCTGCACCGACGACAGCTGCGATCTCGCCGGTGGTTGCATGAACATCGCCAACGCCAACGCCTGCGATGACGGCAATCCGTGCACCACCGACGATGTGTGCGCTGCCGGCCAATGCACTGGACAGGTGCCGGCAGCTTGTAACGACGGTAACCTTTGTACCGACGATAGCTGTTTGTTCGACGGCACCTGTGTGAACACCCCGAACATGGCGCCCTGTGACGACGGCACGACCTGCACCACCGGCGACGTTTGCACGGCCGGTGTATGCGTCGGGCAGGCCCCCGCGATTTGCGACGATGCCGATCCCTGCACGCGCGACACTTGCGACGATGTCAGCGGATGCGTCAACACCCCGGGACCCGTCCCGACTTGTCTACTGGCCCCTCGCGCACGCCTCCAGATCAATAACCGCACCGGTGCAAGCAAGGATCGTTTGAAGTGGAAATGGGACAAGGGCGCGGCCTTTGCGGCTGCGGATGCCGGCACTCCGGATGCGACGACTGGCTATACGATGTGTATCTATGACACCTCGGCGTCGGTCAGCTCGATTGCCGCGCGACTCGACGTCGCTGCCGGGGGATCCTGGACGCAGAAAGGCCGCAAGTGGAAATACAAGGACAAGGCCGGCACCTCTTCGGGCGTAGACAAGATGGAGATCCGTTTCGGTGCTTTGGGCAAAACCAAACTGCGTTTATCGGCCAAGGGCGTGAACCTGCCAATGCCGACGCCGGTGGCGAGCGACCGCTTGTTCTCGCAGGATCCGACCGTCAGCGTGCAGCTGATCAACAGTGAAGGAACCTGTTGGTCGGCGGGCTTCGCCAGTGCACAGACCAACGACGCCGATCGCTTCAAAGCCCGGGTTCCTTAGAGGCGGACACCGTCGTCGCCGGAATATGTTGGTACGGTCGCCGTGCAGAATCCGTGGGAGCTGATGCACAAGATTCGATTTGGACACCCGGGCACAGGCATGCCGAGTTGGACCGCCGACGGCGGCAGCGACCAAGGCGCGGCCGACATCGGCATCTATGCCCAGCAGACCTTCCCCTAGCTCTGCGAACTGTCCGGCCGACGGTTGAGGCTTACGACTACAGAAGATAGTGTCGATGGGTCTTGATGTTGCTGTCGCCGAGCCCGGGCAGCGTGGAGGAGACAAATCGATGATTAGATACTTCCGCGGACTAGCGATCACTGTGGCGGTTTTGGTACTCGCGACGGTGTGTCCCGTCTTCGCGCAACACCAGCAGACCGGCGATTCCTCACCGGGCTCGCCGGCGCAAGCGCAAGCCGAACTCGAATGGACCACGACAGGCAAGGTCGTGGAGTTCATGGACGTGGGCCAGTACACCTACCTGAGCGTCGACAACGGCACTGAGAAGACCTGGGTCGCCGCACCGCGTACCAAAGTCGCCGTGGGCGACCGTGTGAAGGTTCCGACCGGAACCCTCATGCAAGACTTCCGTAGCAAGAGCCTTGATCGCGTTTTTGAACGCATTTACTTCGTCGCTTTTATCGATGTCGTCGGTGCCCCCGGCCACGGCGCGTCCCCTCCGCCCGCGCCGGACACGGCCCCGTTCGGTGCCGCCGCCGCGTTGGATCTCTCCGGCATAGAGAAAGCGAAAGGCGGCGTTACCGTCGCGCGAGTTTTTGACGACAAGCAACTACTCGCCGACAAAGAGGTCTTGATTCGTGGCAAGGTCGTGAAGTTCAGCTCGGGGATAATGGGAAGAAATTGGGTTCACCTGCAAGACGGTACCACCAGTGCAGGGAGTCATTCGGACCTGACTGTCACCACAAACGCGAACGTAAAAGTCGGCGACACCGTCCTTGTTCGAGGCGTGTTGACGACCGCTCGGGATTTTGGTCACGGCTACAACTACGATGTGATCGTCGAGGACGCCGAAGTCACCGTGGAGTGAGACTTCTTCTCGCGCGTCATATCAACACGCCGTTGTGGGTGAGGAACGAGACGACGTTGCTCTTGAGCCGCCGCGCGGCCGTCCCGCGCAGGCCCGATGCGGCTACGAACTCGCCCAGTTTGCTCACGACCTCTTCACGGCGCTGCCGACTCGTGAAGCGCTCGCCGGTGGTTTTGCGGCGCAGGAAGCAGAACGCGACGAGTTGGTCGGGATCCTTGCCAACGGCCTGACAGAACGCATCGAGGGTCTCGAGCTTGTCGGGATCCTCGGCCAGCGGATCCCCGTTCCACTGTCGCTGCAGAGAATCGCCCCACGCCACGACGGATTCATAGCTTTGGATGGGCTTGGCGACGCCCACGCTCTTATTCCGGCAGCCCCAGCTTACGGCTCAACTCGCGAACCTCCTCTTTGCGTCCCGGAAGCGGGGCCGGGGCCTGCAGCATGTTGGCTGCTTGGAGTTCCTTGACGACTGTCTCGTCGCGCCGAAACGGCTTGCCCACGCGTCCCTCGAAATAGAGTTCTTCAAACGGAGGACGCGGACGTTGCCCGCCGGCCTCGCGCGACTCGAGCGGGTAGCCCACGTTCATCACGTAGTGGGGAATCCAGTCGTCGGGGACCGCAAAGGCTTCTTTGGCGGCCTCGGTGTTGAAGGCGGTCCAGCAGGCTCCCAGTCCTTCGTTGAAGGCCATCAGCAGCCCCTGCGTTGCGGCTCCGCCGTTGTCGAATGCGACGGGGATGGGATACTCGGGGCTCTCGCTGAGGGGCTTCAGGAGCTGCGGCCAGACAAACTCCTCGACGAAGCGGTAGCTCCAGCCGTGGCTGGGGTTCAGGGCGCCGACGTCGATGAGCTGCTTCGGTCTAGCACCGCGGTCGCGCTCGATAACCGAGAGGTCGGCATAGCAATAGATATGCACCGGCGCGAGTTCCTGGATCACACCGGCGACCGGGAGCTTGAGCGCCTCCATGGTCTCGGCCGGCACCTCGTCGCGATACACAACGATAGCGCGCAACCAGTGCGCGTTCATCGCGCACGAGGCTATACGCATAGCTTCGAGAATCTTCTGGATCTTGTCGCGCTCGACCGGCCGGTCGGGATCGAAGAAGCGAATCGAGCGGCGAATTCCTAGCACTTCAGTGAATTCCATGGCGTATCTCCTGGCTGTCGTGGTCTATTTACCACCCCTCGGCGAGCGCTACCATATGGAAGATGTCGGCGTTGCGCTGCTCGAAACGCCAGCGGTTTTCGACGCGGCGATAACGGTCTATGTAGCGACCGGCACCGACGATGGGAGCGCCGCTCGCGGCGTCGCGGGCTGTGAGTTCGAAGTAGCACTCGCCCGAGGCCCCGTCGCCTTCGACGACGATGCGATGGTTATGCACTGTGTGGCTCATGTCGCGTAGCATGTTCGCGACGACACCCTTGAAGAAGGCGCGCACCTCTTCGCTTCCTTTCGATACAAACGGCTCCAGGTCGCCGCTGCGCGTGCGGAAGTCGCAACCGGCGTCGTCGGTAAAGTGGAGGTCAACGAGATCGTCATAGCGGCCGTCATCGACCAAGAAGCAGTAGGTCGCCGTCAGCTCGCGGATATTCTCGCGGTCCTCGAGTCTCTGTAAGCGTCGCTCAATACTGTTGTCCATGAGGATCCTCCTGCGGCGGCGGCTGTTGGCCGCGTCTCATCAGTCTTCGTAAGCCTTCTCGAGCAGTTGGGTCTTCTTGGTCGCTCGCTCCAGGGTATCGGGATCCAGCCATGTGATCGCAGGGCGCACCTTGACGTCCTTGTGCATTTTCTCGCGGATCTCTTCTTCCAACTCCGGCAACTCGTGGTCGTGTAGGTCCCTTCCGCGCTCGACCTTGAGTTCGAGCGGCGGAACCACCCGCGGGGGACGCTCCTTGAGAACGATCCGGAACGCGCCGGTCACCCGCGGCACGAAGCCTTGGATGACGCCTTCGATGGCCGCCGGGTAGACCGGCACACCCTTCACCTTGAGCATGTCGTCGGCACGGCCGACGATCTTGTAGCGAAATCCGCTGCGCCCGCACGGGCATGGATCGGTGAAGATCTGGTGGATATCGCCCAGCGTCACCCGCAAATTGAAAAAGAACAGCGCATGCTCGGGTTCGAGAGGAGTAACCACCGCCAATCCGCTGGCACCATGCTCGATTGGAACCGGCTCTCTGGTCTCCGGGTCGACCAACTCGTAGTAGGCGAAGTCGTCGGCGAGCCAGTGCATGCCTTGATACACCGGGTGATCGCACGAAGCGCCGATGCCGGCCCCGAGATCGAAGACCCGGGCCCCGTATTCCTGCTCGAGGCGTTGGCGTACTTCAGGTATTCCGGCTCCCGGCTCGGCTCCGCAAGCGAGGATCTTAATCCCCAGGCTCGCTACCGGCTCACCGAGAACTTCGCGGGCGCGCTCGATCAAATGCAGTGCCAACGATGGGGTTCCCGTGAAGACGTTGACCTTGAAGAGCCTCATCAGTTGGAGGATACGCTCGGTACCGGCTTCGGCACCGATCGGGACCAGGGTGACGCCGGGATAGTTCAGGTACCAAAGCAGATTCGGCGTGCCGGCTGCATGCATGCTGAGACCGAAACAGACGCCGATACGATCGCCCGGCCGGATGCCCATGCGCCACGACCCGCGCGCCATTATGTCGACCTGGCGCTCGACGCCCTTGCGAAAGAACGGGTACGGCGTTGGAATTCCGGTAGTACCCGAGGTGGTCGTCAGCAGGTAGAGGTCTTCGAAGCGCTCCTTGCCGAACAGTGCACCAAAGACCTTGTCGAGGTCGGAGCCCATCTCTTCGACGAGTTCGCGGACCTCGGGCTGTCCGGCATGCGAAATCGCGCGCGCGAAATCATCGAAAGAGCGGATGTCGTCGGGCCCGACACCGGCCTTGTCCATGCGCTGCCTGTCGAACGGAACCTTTTCATAACAGTAGCGAATCGCCTGTTGCAGCTTCTCCCACTGTAACTCGCGGATCTCGGGGGTGTTCAGCCGAGGTTCGATCTCCATGTCCCAGTAGGGTCGCTCTGCGGTTTCCATTGTCAGTCGCCTCGTTGCGGTCGCTTCGCGCTCTAGAGCAGCGATGCGCCGATCTGCGACAGCATGGCGTTTTCGCCGTCGGCGATCGTGAACGCCGTCGCGTCGCGTAGGAACATCTCGACAGGGTATTCCTTGGTCATGCCGTTGCCACCGTGCAGTTGCACGGCCAGCGTGGCCACCTCCAGCGCGGCGTTTGTGCAAAACACCTTGGCCGCGATCGAGTGTTCGAGTGGCGCGGGCTCGCCGTTGCCGAGCCGGGTCATGTTGTGCACGTACGCGCCGCGCGAGAGTGAGCGCGACGCCTGGACGAGTGAGAACATATGAAACAGCCGCGCGCGTACCGATTGGTGCTCGAAGATCGGCTTGCCGCCCTGAACGCGCTCCTTGGTGTAGGCAAGAGCGCACTCGTAAGCCGCTCTTGCAAGCCCACTAGCCACGCAACTCACGCCCGCGTTGAACGCGGTCAGGTGCGCTTCGAGGTGGGCTGCATACTCATCGGGGCCGACGATCAACCAGCGGTGCGGTAGGCGTACGTCTTCGAAGAACAGCTCGCCTTGCGGAAGCGAGCGGATGCCGTGCTTGTCGAGCGGCCGGCCACGCGAAACGCCGGGTAGATCCAGCGGCAACAAGAAGACACCGCTGCGAGCGAAGTCGGCCTCTCCTTCGAACTGGACGTTGACCATGGCGTGGGTGGCGATCGGGGCGTTCGAGACCCAGGCGGACTTCTGCCCGTTGAGGATCCAGTCATCGCCGTCGCGACGCGCCACCAGCTGCCCGCGGGCGGGTGTGCGCAACTCGGGACGCATCGCGGTGAGTGTGTCCGAGCCGTGGTCGGGCTCGGTGATTGCCCAACAGCCGCAAATCGAAGAGTCGCCGGCGGCGTAGAAGGGCATGGTGAACTCATCGATCGCCTCGGCGTTGCCGAGGGCGAGTGCGACGTCGGCATGGTTTGACGACAGGAAAATGACTGCCGCGACACCGACGTTGCCCCACGAGAGCTCCTCGAGCAGCAGATGGCGTGTCACGGGGTCGAGCCCGAGTCCGCCGAGTTCCGGTGGCGCGAGCATGCGGTTGTAGCCGAGCGCGCAGGCTTGCCCAAAGACCTCGTGGAGCGGAGAGGCCGGGGCGACGACCTCGTCGGCTGTCATGCGGTCGAGTTGGATGCCGACCGGCCGCAGCACTTCGGCCGCGAAGGTGTGGGCGGCCTGCTGCAGCTCACGTTGCTCGTCGCTGATTGTGAGATCGTAGTCGAGATAGCTCATCACGTTTCCTCAGGTCGAGCGCGACCGAAACGGGCCGCGGCCCGCGCCCGTCCGGGGCGCTGTCTGATTGCGGGTACTGTATCATTGCGTAACACAACCGAACCGGCCCTCGCTCAACCCGTGTCAGTACAGCGAGTGTCCGTACCAGGTTGCGAACTCCGCCCAGTTGGGCGCCTCGAAAGCGTTGACCTCGGGATCGACCGCAACTTGCACGACAGCGGTGCGCCCGCTGTCAAAAGCGCGTTGCACCGCCGGCGCGACATCCTCGGTACGGTCGACGTATTGCCCGTAGGCTCCGTAACCTTCGGCGATCTTGTCGAAGCGCACCTCGCCCCAGCGTGCCTCGACATCGCGGTCGGCTCCGAATGCCATGTGAAATCCCGGACGCTCCATGCCCCAGGCTGCGTCGTAGTTGACGATGCACACGATCGGCAGTTGCTTGCGCACCGCAGTTTCCAGTTCCGAGATGTGAAACTGAAAGGCGGAATCGCCGGTGATGAGGCAAACGCGGCGTGAGTTGCCGACTGCGAGCTGGGCACCGATCGCGTAGGGCAGACCGGCACCCAAGTGGCCGAACTTCGAGGTCCACAGATAATCGCGCGAGCGCATCTCATGATACGCGAGTTCCCACAGCGAGGTGCATCCCCCGTCGCGCACAATCACCGTGTCGTCGGGCAGCACGCGGGTCGCATCGCGGATCATGCGGCCCGGGTGTATCGGGTAGGTATCGGGCGCCGCTTCGAAAAGCGCGCGGCGCAACTCGTCCAGTTCGGCACGCCAAGCGGTAAGTTGCGGGAGTTCCCGGCGCGCCGGACGTTGCGCCAGTGCCGCGTCGAGTTGCGGCACCACGTCGCGCAGATCGCCGACCAGCGCGACATTCACCGGCCGGTTTACGCCGACGTTGTTGATGTCGCGCTCGATGTAGATCCACTTGCGCCGGGTGTTGCCTTGCGCCCAGTGGTGATCCGACCCGTACTGCACAGTCTCGCCGACGCTGGTGCCGACGGCCAACACCACGTCGGCCGCCGCGATGGCCGCATTGGCAGGTGGCGATGAGTACACCAGCACCTGCGGGTCGGTTTCGGGCAGGGCACCGCGCCCACCGTAGGTCGGCAGCACCGGGCATTTCAAGCGGCGCGCGAGGGCTGCGACCACATCATGCCCGCGCGAGGTGTGCACGGCGGTACCGATGAGCATGATGGGACATTCGGCACCGACCAGGAGGTCGGCCGCCGCTTCGACGGCCTCGGTGCTCGCCGGTTGGTGCACCACGCGGTAGTGCGCGGGCTCAGGTGCGGGAGGAAACGGCATCGACACCAGCGCATGATCCTCGGGCAGCTCGACGTACACCGGCCCCGGCGTGCCGCTGGTGGCGTGGCGGAATGCCTCGTGCATCACGTCGTCGACCTGCTCGGGAAACTCGATGATGCCGACGTATTTCATCGCCGGCCGGAAAAACTCCGGCTGATGGGTGTACTGAAACTGGCTACGGCGCACCCGTGAGTCGTAACGCCGTGCGCGCTGTCCGCCGATGAAGATCACCGGGATGTTCTCCTTCGACGCACACACTGCGGCCGGTAAAAGATTGGCGACGCCCGGCCCTTCGTTACCGCAGACTACCGCGGGCCGACCGGTCATCCGCGACATGGCGTCGGCCATGAATGCTCCTGCCGATTCGTGATGTGGCGCCACCACCTCGAAGCCCTTGTCTTTTGCATAGCGATGCAGGTGCTGGATGAGCGGGTCGGGGATGCCGAAGATCGTGCGGATCCCCTCGGCCTCCAGCAGATCTACGATTCGTTGCGGGACAGTGGTTTGGTTTTGGGGTGTCGAGTCGTTGGTGGTCATGATTGGTTCTCCGGTGACTCCTTCAAAGCGTCGCGCAGCACACTTCATCCATCCTGCGATGGGTTGCGTCAAGCGCTTGCGCACCGCACCGTTTGTGGGGTGGGCTCTTTTCTCAGCAGCGGGTTCGGTCAATAACCCGGGTATGAAGCTCACAAAAGAGCAGCTCCTGGTCAACTACCGCAAGATGCGCATGATCCGTTCGTTTGAGGAGAAGCTCAACGAACTCGTAAACAGCGGCCGGTTGGGCGGGTTTCTTCACCTTTCGATCGGGCAAGAAGCGGTTGCCGCGGGCGTATGTGCCCACCTGAGCGAACGCGACTACGTCTCGACCACACACCGGGGCCACGGCCACTGCATCGCCAAGGGGGTTCGCGTCAAGGGGATGATGGCCGAGTTGTTCGGGCGCAGCACGGGTTTGTGCAAGGGCAAAGGCGGTTCCATGCACATTGCCGACATGGACCAAGGCATGCTCGGTGCCAACGGGATTGTCGGTGCGGGCATACCTTTGGCTACCGGCGCGGCACTCACCTGCAAGTTGAAAAAGACCGGCGGCGTTGCAGTCGCGTTCTTCGGAGACGGTGCGAGCAATCAGGGACAGTTTCACGAAGCTCTCAACATGGCATCCAACTGGAAGCTGCCCGCGCTCTACGTCGTCGAGAACAACGGCTGGGGCGAATTCACGCCGACCGAGTTCGTGGTGCCGGTACGCGATATAGCGGTACGCGCCGACAGTTACGCGATGCGCAGTGCGATCGCCGACGGCAACGACTTTTTCGACGTCTACGAGAAGGCCGGCGAGGCGATCGCGGCGGCACGTGCGGGCGAGGGGCCAACGCTTCTGGAGTGCAAGACCTATCGTTACATGGGGCACTATGTCGGTGATCCTCTTGCGTATCGTCCCCCCGGTGAGGTTGATCGTTGGAAGAACGAACACGATGCACTCACTGGTTTCGAGTCCAGGGTGAAGGCCGACGGCGTCATCGAAGATATGGAACTGCGTCGCATAGACGAGGAGGTCGTAGAGGAACTCTCAGCCGCCGTCGCCGATGCCGAAAACGATCCGGTTCCCGCGGTCGAGGCGTTGTACGAAGACGTCTACGCTAAGGAGTAGGGAGATGGCCAGAGAGATTCCGACGGCGTTGGCGATCAACGAAGCCTTGGCGATTGCGATGGCTAGTGACCCCGACGTCATTTTGATGGGTGAGGATGTCGCGGGCGGCGGCCGTCGCGAGGCCGAGGGCACCGAGGAAGCCGGCGGCATCATGGGCATTACCCGAGGCCTGATGACCCGCTTCGGCCCGCAGCGTGTTTTGGATACGCCGATCAGCGAAATGGGCCTGTTGGGAACCGCAGTCGGTGCGGCCTTGACCGGTATGCGGCCGGTGGCCGAACTGATGTTCATCGATTTTCTCGGGGTGTGCCTCGACCCGCTGCTAAATCAGGCCGCCAAGCTCCGCTATATGTTTGGCGGAAAGGCGTGCGTACCGCTCACCGTCCGTACGGTCACAGGCGCCGGCATGCAGTCGGCCGCGCAACATTCACAGTCGCTGTATTGGATCACTGCGGGAATTCCCGGGCTCAAAACCGTGATTCCATCCAACGCCTACGACGCCAAAGGCTTGCTGCTCGCCGCCATTCGTGACGACGACCCCGTCATTTTCTGTGAACCGAAAGGAATTCTCTTCGATTCGTCCGATGTACCCGAGGAAGACTATGTAATCCCGATCGGCAAGGCGGCGATCGCGCGCGAGGGCAAGGATGTGACGCTTGTCGGCATGGGTGCGACCGTGAAGATGGCACTCCAAGCCGCCGACAAACTCGCAGCCGATGGAATCGATGCCGAGGTGCTCGATCTTCGTAGCCTTGCGCCTTTAGACGAGGCGGCCATCCTCGCCTCGCTCGAGAAAACCGGACGCCTCGTCGTGGTCGATGAGGCCACACCACGATGCGGAATCGCCAGCGACGTGGCGGCTCTGTGCGTGGATCGCGGTTTCGATTTTTTGGACGCGCCGGTCAAGCGCGTAACCGCACCGCACACGCCGGTTCCTTTCAGTAGTCTGTTGGAATCGGCCTATATGCCTTCGGCCGACAAGATTGTTGCGGCGGTCCGCAAGTTGGGATGAATAGCGAACGCCGGCAGCGCTGCGACGTGGGCAGGTGAGGGCGATGGCATCGGCCACCGCGATTCGCATGCCGAAGTTCGGCATGACGATGAAAGAAGGCACGGTCATCGAATGGACGGTACCTATCGGGGGCCGCCTCGAGCGTGGCGGCACCGTCGTCATCGTTGAATCCGAAAAAGCCGAGATCGAGGTCGAGTCACCGGCCGCCGGAATTCTTCGCCATGTCTACGTAGAACCCGGCGAGACGGTCGATTGCGGCACCTTGCTTGCGGCGTTGACCGAGACCGCCGAGGAGGACTTCGACTCCGCAACCTTCGCTCGTGAACAAGATCAATCGGCAGATGCATCCGCCTCTAGCGTCGAGGACGACTCCTCTTCGGTGCCCGCACCGCGCGACGCCGGTGTCGCGACCGTCGCTGAGAACAGGCCGAGAAAAGCGGTAGCACCGGCTGCGCGCGCGCTCGCGCGCGAACTCGGCGTTGACCTGCAAGCGGTCGCCGGCAGCGGACCCGGCGGCCGCGTAACCCGCGCCGACGTTCAAGCACGGGCCGATGCCCGGGCCGGGCTGCTCAGCGTGGCCGAAGCTGTGGCATTAGAGGTCCCGACCGCAGGTGACGGCGATCCCGTACTGCTGTTGCCGGGCTTCGGTTGCGACGTTTCCGCCTATGCGCGCCAAACCCCGGTGCTCGCGCAGCGCTACCGTGTGTTGGGGATGAATCCGCGCGGCGTGGGTTTGTCTGATGCGCCCGAGACAGACGCTTACGGTCCCGCCGCGGTAGCCGCTGATGCGGCGGCTCTCTTGCAAGAGCCGGCTCACATCATCGGTGCGAGTATGGGCGCGGCGGCGGCCGTCGAACTGGCAATAGAACATCCCCATCTGGTGCGCTCGCTTACTTTGATTACGCCGGCCTTGCGGGCGACACCGCGGCTGCGCGCGGTTCTGCAAGCCTGGTGCACGGTGGCGGCGGCGGGACCGGAAGTATTGGCGAGCGCCTTGCTCCCGTGGTTGTTCTCCGATGCCACGCTCGGTGACGAGCGCACGCGTGAGCGCAACCGGCGCGGCTTGGTTGCGATCCTTTCTCGAACCCGTGCGGAAGTGCTGGTTCGCTATGCTGCAGGCTTCGATGTGTGGGCGGGTAGCCGCGACGAGGATCTCGCGTCGTTGAATATTCCGACCCTGGTGTTGGTCGCTGACGCGGATTTGTTGATCCCAGACGCCACGCCCGCGACCGCTGCGATTGCGGGCGCCACGGTGATAGTCGTGCCCGGAAGCGGGCACGCGCTAGCTCTCGAAGCTCCTGATGTCGTCAACGAGTCGATCCTCGCTCACCTGGCCTCGCGGTGAAACGTGTCCTCATTACTGGTGCGGCGAGCGGCATCGGGCGTTGTTTCGCTGAAACCCTGGCCCGACGCAAAGCGGCTTTGGGCCTCATCGATGTTGCTGCGGTCGGGTTGGGCGAGGTCGAGCAAGCGATCACCGTAGCGGATGCCGGAGTGGAAACCCGTGTAGCGGATGTCAGCGACCCGGTCGCTCTGTCTGAGGCTGTAGAAAGCATTGCGCAGCAGCTCGGCGGTCTCGATTGGGTGGTGCATTGTGCGGCGATCCTCGGCCCCGGAAGTTTTTCCGAACAAGCGGCCGAGGATTTCGAACGTGTACTGCGTATCAATCTATTGGGCACCGCCAATCTGGCACGCGCCTGTTTCGAGTCTTTGCGTGACTCGGGGGGTGCTCTTGCCTGCATAGCCTCGACCGCCGCTTTGCACGGGTGGCCGGAGATGAGCGCATACTCGACGGCGAAGTTCGGTGTGTCCGGTTTTTGCGACGCCATTCGTCCTGAGTTCGCCCGCGACCGAATCTGCGTAACCGCCGTGTATCCCTTACTGATCGATACGCCGCTGCTCGGCGGAGCCGATCGGGCGCCGATCCTCAAGCAGGGCAAGGCGATCTCGCCGCAAAGAGTGGTTGACAAAACACTCGCCGCTCTAAACAAGCGTAAAACACGTGTGTACGTTCCCGGCTACGTACGCCTCATTGCCGCAGTTCACGGCCTCGCTCCGAGTCTGCTCGACGCCTACGGCAAACGTTTCGCCCTCCGGCGCGCAGACGACTGAGCCAGTTTGAGAAGCCGGCGACGCTCGGAGCCTCAGTCCCCGGTTTTGCTTGGCGGCGGCGGTCGCCGATCGCAGGGCAGGTCGTCGTCGAACGAGAGAACACAGTCCCGCTCGAGTATCTTACGCAACTGCGCACGCCCGCGATGCAGGATCACGCGGGAGTTGGCCGTCGAGATGGCCAAAACGGCGGCGATTTCAGGATGGGTAAGCCCGGCCATGTCGTGCAAAGCAAGAACGTCGTATTGGGGGTGGGGAATCTGCGCAAGATGTTCGCCGATACACTGGGCCATCTCGGCTGTCAGAACGGCACGCTCGGTGTCTTCACCTGCGGGCAAGCGCTCGAGCAACTCAGGATCGGGAGTTATCGTGGGAGCGTGCGCAGCACTGCGGAAATGATCGCGGACCAGGTTCATGGCAATCGCGCAAAGCCAACTCCGCTCGCTCGACTTGCCCCTATAGGTACTGGTCGAGCGCTGCGCGCGCAGAAAGGCCTCCTGCGTTAGATCGTCGGCCAGGGTCTCGTTGCCGACGAGACGCATGACGAACTTTCTCACCATCTCACGGTGCTCGGTCATGCCTGGATGAAATGCTAGCACAATGCCGACCTAGGGCGAGCAAGGCAGTTCCGGACTGTGGCTGCCTCTCTCGCTCGGACTCCTGTCATTAGACGTGCGCAGGCTGGAAACCGTTACAGCGTTTTGAAGGCCGGTCTGCCGCGCGGAGATGTAACGGTTTACCCGCCGGTTTCGTCCAATGAACCGTAAGAAGAGACGACAATACCGGAGGTTATCATGAGTGTGTCGATGAAAGAGAAGGAACTGGCCGCCGTCGGCATTTCGGTCGCAGCGGGCTGCAAGCCTTGCACTGCCTA
Source organism: Deltaproteobacteria bacterium (assembly GCA_029262415.1). Taxonomy (GTDB): domain Bacteria; phylum Desulfobacterota; class Binatia; order UBA1149; family JAJCZL01; genus JAJCZL01. Next base: position 29,904 of record JAJCZL010000007.1, read on the forward strand.
CCACGTCAGCGGGGCGCGTAAGGCGGGAGCAACCGACGCAGAGATCACAAAGTCGGTGAACGACGCACATAGACTCCGAACCTCAGCGACGGAACTCATGCGGGAGCACGGCTTGGGGCAGTCGCGCAGTGGCGAGCAGGTCGGGGGTGTCCAGAACACGGATCGCGTCCAGGAGCTGCTCGCCGTGGGCGTGGCCTTTGCCGTGAACTGCACGAGTAGCTTAAAGCAGCACTTGAAGGCTGCCGAAACCGTCGGGATCACTGCCGAAGACACCGCCGAGATCGTAACGCTGGCCCGCTTCATCAAAGGCATGGCGGCCTCTCACGTCGAGAAACTGGTCGAAGTCTTCGATGTTAAAACGCCGGAGGGCGATTCGGATCCGTCGGCGGCTCACGCAGAACCCGAGAAGCCGGTATCGCGTTGCGGCTGCTGAGGAGGAATCGAACCGTGATTTGTAAAGACGAAAGAATACGTTGCGCGTGGTGGATCTGTCCGCTGATCTTTGTCGGTCTCGCGGTGCTATGCCTTCTGTCGTGAGGATCGTCAATGCGCGTTGCCGTGCCGGTATTCTAGGGGTGCCAGACCGGTCCAGCGGCGAAAGGCGCGATCGAAGGCGCTCAGTTCCGAGTACCCAAGTAAGAAGGAGACTTGGGTGACGTCGACCGCCGAGCGCGACAGGTATTCTCGGGCAAGGTCGCTGCGGACGTCATCGAGGAGCGTTTTAAAACTGGTGTCTGCATCGGCGAGCCGCCGTTGTAGTGTACGCGCGCTCATGCCGACGCGGCGAGCTATGCCCGCAATGTTCGGATGGCCGTCGCAGACTGCCTGCGCGACGAATTCGCGGACCGAGGTCACCAGCGCGTCCTCGTCCTCTTGCGCTCGCAAGACTTCCTCAACGTACTTCTCGACAATCGGTAACAGCGTTCGATCGGCGGACGCGATCGGATACGCGAGCCAACGCTGATCGAACAGCAGTTCGTTACGCGGGTGTCCGAAGCGCACCGGTAACCCGAACACGCTTACCTCTTCGGACGCTCGCGCGGGTGGAGAATGCGCGAAGAGAATCTGGCGGGGAATCATCTCTTGTCGAGTAAGTGTTCGCAGCAGCATCAGCGTGAAGCCCACACACGCTTCTACGAGCTGTCGGCACGGCCCAAGCAGAGAATCGTTCATTTCCAAGACGAGGTGCACATCCGAGTGCCCCTGTTCCAGGATAATCGGTGCACCCGGCATGTGAAGACTCGAGTAGCGCGCGAGATTGCGCAGTGCGGTTTCGACCGTCGGGGCGTTGAGCAGCAGGTAGGAGAGCGTGCCTACCACGTCGAGTGTAGAAGCGAGGCTCATCTGCAGGCCGAACAGTTCGTTTTGCGTTTCTGCAGCGGCTGCCTCGAACAGAGCCGCGATACGGGGCATGTCGATCAATCGATCCGGGTCGGCGAGTTCCGCTGTGGTTAAATCCGCCGCCGCAAGGACTCGCAGCGGCTGCCCGCCGGCAGCTTCGACTGCCTCGAGAAGGCCGGTGGTGGCAGCGGCGCGGATTCTTGGATTTCTCACCAGCGGGTGTATCAGAGGTCGGGCGGCGCCGACGCGGGCAGCCGTAACCGAATCTTGGCGTAGAATGTTAAGTCTCTGGCGTGATATGTCAAGCCGTCTGCTCGGTGCTGGTGTTATTGTGTTTATCCTTGAGTGGGCGCGCAGTTGCAGACTGTAGATGCGCGAAATGATAGGAGGCCGACTATGTTCATCGTCGATAAGGTATCCGCTCCGCATCTCGGCTTGACCGGCCTGGAGGCCGATCTTTCCGAGCAAGAAAGAGCGATGCAAGACGCCGTTCACCGCTTTGCAAGAGAAGTGATGAGACCGATCGGTGAGCAACTCGACAAGCTGAGCCCGGAAGACGTGATCGCCGCGGGGTCGCCGATGTGGTCCTATCTCGAGCAGTTACGAGATTCCGGCATCGTCGATCTCGACACGCTCGCTACCATGGAGCCGACGCAGAAGGCGAGAATGCTGCCGCTGCTCTTCGAGGAACTCGGATGGGGCGACTCGGGCCTTGCGATCCTCAGCCTGGTTACTTCGTTTTCTGCCTACGCGGCCAATCTCACTGGCGACCCCGAGTTGATCGAGCGTTTTGGCAACACTCTCGGTTCTTGGGTAGGCACGCAGCCCGACCGCGGCAGCGATGTCGTCGACTGGGACACAACCGAGGTATACCCCGGCGCCAAGCAAGGCCGGGGTAACTTGATGGCACGCGTAGACGGCGACTTCGTCGTTCTCAACGGCCAGACATCGGCGTGGGTTTCCGGGGCTCCGATTGCCGAGTCCGGGCTGGTCTGCTGCCAGTGCGATTACGGTGACGGTGTGTACAACGATAGGGGCGGGCTTAACATGACGGTCATGCTCGTGCCGTTCGACGAAGCCGGCGTAACCAAGGGCAAACCGTTAGACAAAATGGGACAGAGGCCGCTTCCCCAGGGCGAGGTGTTCTTCGATGACGTCCGGGTTCCGAAAAAGTATGTTATTGCCGACAGGGAGTCTGCGGATTCGAGCTTCTTCGGCACGTTGACGTTTGCAAACATGGAGATGGGCTTCACTTTTTGCGGAGTCGCGCGGGCCGCGTTCGAACACGCGCTCGACTACGTTCACGAGCGCCGCCAAGGCGGCGTTGAGCTGATGCAGCATCAGAGTATGAAGGTCAGGATCTTCGACATGTGGCGCAAAGTGGAGAGCGCCCGCGCGATGGCGCATCGCGCGGCGCAGTACAACTACAGTTCGCACGGCCCCCACCTGCTGGCATCGGTCACCAGCAAGACCCTGGTAACCCAGACCGCCTTCGAGGTGGCCAGCGAGGCGGTGCAGATCTTCGGCGGCAACGGGTTGAGTAAAGAGTATCCGGTCGAAAAGCTGATGCGGGATGCCCGTGCGGCCATGATCGAAGACGGTGAGAACACCATGCTCAGCCTCAAGGGCGCCACCTGGCTGAGCAGGGCCCATCAACAGAGCCGGTGAGGGGTAAGCCATGTCGAAAACGATCTCTGAAGCGCGTATTATCGAAGACCCCGAAGAACTCGACGAGGAAGAGCTCGAGGGTGAGGCAGACCCGGAGTCCGCGCCGGTCGAGACCCCCGAGGGTGCCGATTGGAACACCGTCGAGCGGGCCTTTCTCACCCGCCGCAGCATTCGCAAGTTCAAGCGTAAGCAGGTTCCGGCTCACTTAATTCACCGGATGCTCGAGGTCGCGCGTTTCGCGCCGTCGCAGGGCAACTGTCAGCCCTACAAATTCGCGGTCATTCGTGACCCGAAGTTGCTGGTTGAAATGGAGGAGTACTGCGTCGATCAGTGCAAGCAGCTTACCGCTGCGGTCAACTATACGACGTATAAGAAGGGCAGCTTCGGGTACTACAAGGCTCGGGTGATGGCGCGATTGTTCAACGCTATCGATCCCAACATGTTGCACCCGGTGCCGGTGACGGCGATGACGTCGATCGCCCACGGAAAGTTCATGGTCTTTCACCGCGCGCCGACGGTGATTCTGATTCTCATGGACAAGCACGGTATCGGGGTGCCGGAGGTGGATATCGGGATCGTCGGTACCAACATCGTGATGGCAGCGGAAAGTCATCGATTGGGAACCTGCTGGATCGGCTTCTCGAAGCTGCTCAACAAGAGCAAGGAGTGGCGAGAACGCCTGGGTATAACCGACAGGTTCGAGGTCTCCGAAGCGATCGCCGTCGGCTACCCGGTCGGCAAGCCATGGCAGAATCTGATCGAGCGTCCCACGCACGAGATCGCCTGGTTCGAAGACGGCGAAAAGCAAATACTGGGCTGAGCCAAAAGGGGTGATGCAATGTCGATGTTGAAGAGACTGTTGTTCGGAGACTTTCCCGCTTGGGATGATCCACAGGCGTGTCAATTCCGTCGGGTACAGATCGACCTGGATGCCTGCGACGGCTGCAAGTTGTGCGTTACGATTTGTCCGGCGGGGGTTCTCGAACTGTACGGCCAAAAGGGCCACAAAAAAGTGCGGGTCTTGGATGGGGTTCGCGGCTGCGTCAGTTGCAACAACTGCCACGCGATCTGCGAGAACCAAGCCATCAAGGCGGTCGAGCACTTTGCCATGAGCGGCTACTACCGCAGCGAAGGGCTCGGCGAGTTTCAGCCGCCGCGAACCTCGCTGCCCGGCCCGGTCTAGAGGATCGATGGGTATGAACGCACAAGTTGTCATCGGCGGGGTTGGCATGATCCCCTTCAAGAAGCCGGGCAGAAGCGAGCCCTACGACGTAATGGGCGGCAAAGCCGCTGCTTGCGCTCTGGAAGACGCCGGAATCGGTTACGACCAAGTGCAACAAGCTTTTGCCGGTTACGTTTACGGAGACTCCTGCAGCGGCCAGGCGGCGCTGTATCACGTCGGTATTAACGGGGTGCCGGTTGCCAACGTGAACAACAATTGTGCAAGCGGTTCTACGGCTTTCGCGTTGGCGGCTCAGGCTGTCGGCAGCGGTGCCGTCGATTGCGCGCTGGCAGTGGGGTTCGAGCAGATGGAGCCCGGCGCAATTGAGGCCGTATTCCCGGCCAAGACGAGTCCTATAGCCAGGCACAGCGCTGCCGTCGGCGAACTGATGGGTCTGTCCGAGGACGAGCTTGCGCTGCCCCCGGCCGTGATGATGTTCGGTTGTCAGATCGAGCTGCTCAAAGAGCGCTACGGTGTCAGCGACCGCGCGCTGGCTCGGGTTGCGATCAAGGCCCGCAAACATGCCGCGCACAATCCTAATGCGATCTTTCGCGAGCCGCTCAGCGAAGAACAGATCTTGGACACGGCCCCGATCTATCGGGGCCTGCGCAAACTCTACGCTTGTGCGCCGAGCTGTGGAGCGGCTTCGGTGATTGTCTGCAGTGAATCGTTCGCCGCCAAGCACGGCCTCAACCAGGACGTCCGTCTCGTCGGCAGCGGCTGGTGCAGCGATTTCGCCGAGGATTTCCAAGGCGATCCGCTCGACATCATGTTCCGGGCGCTCTCGCGCAAAGCGGCCGATCGCGCTTATGAAGACGCCGGCGTCGGTCCCGAAGACATCGACGTCATCGAGTTGCACGATTGCTTCACGAGTAACGAGATCATCACCTATGCGGCACTCGGCTTGTGCGAGGATAGCGACATGGAGCGATTCGTACTCGACGGCGAGAACACTTACGGCGGACGTTACGTCGTTAATCCATCGGGTGGACTGCTTGCCAAGGGGCATCCACTCGGCGCAACCGGATTGGCGCAGATCACCGAACTGGTTTGGCAGCTGCGCGGCGAAGCGGGCCCGAGGCAAGTGGAAGGCGCGCGCACGGCGCTGCAACACAACGGCGGTCTGGGAAGCGCCGGCTTCGTCAACGTTCTTCAGCGCCACTAGGCCCGGCGGCCGTCGTCTGATTGTGTGCTCGGAGCAGGCCTCAGAGACTATACACCAAGCCGAACATGACTACGCCGCCGCTCTGACGGTATTGGCCGGGTAGGATCAGCGCTGTGTCTGCGCCGACCCGGCGTTCGTCGGCAAACATGTAGCCGCCTGCGAAGTCGAACGTCCAGCTGCCGATCGAGTAGCCACCGCCGAGAGATATCTTGATGTCGTCGCTATCCCATACCAGCGGGTTCACGCCTTGGGATCCGACGATGTGCGAGGACCAGCCGACGCCCGCGCGCAGATCCAGCGCCTCGGTGAAGGCCCAGTCGGCGCCGAATGCCACCTTCCATTCGTCGCGCGAATGGGGAACGAAACCGTTGTCGGCCTCGGTGGTGATATCGTAGGTGATGGTCGAGTCGCCGAAGGTACTCGCGTCCGTGAAGCGCACAGACGAGGACAGGGCGAGCGTTTTACCGACGTAGCGGGTTACGCCGAACATCACCTGAGTGGGCATTTTTAGATCGACCTTGACGTTTTGGCGGCCGGCTTCCGGCACCGGCATACTGCCGTCCATCCAGATGATGCCGGGCGTCCTGACACCGAGCCCCAACATCCACGTCTCGCTTGGACGAAACGAAGCGCCAAACATTCCCTGCACGCCCGGTCCGTTAAGTTTGTAGCGGAAATCGAGGCCCCCAAGCGTGAATTGCATGCGCAGTTGCCCAAACAAGACAGCAGCTTCGGCGCCCACCCAAAGCCGATCCGACACGCGATAAGCAACCGCAAGAGGAACGTTGCCGATGCTGGTCTCGCTGAAGAAGCGTCCGACACCCAGCGCCGGAGCGGAGTCAAAATTAAACGTAGAGCCTTGGGCCCCGAACACGCCGGTACCGAAGCGCCAACGCTCGTTGTGGACCACCGACAGGCCGAAGCTCGGAAGCATCGCAAGCGGCTGGTCGGACTCGTTGTAGCCGCTCGGGGCGGACGCCTCGACGTCGTTGGTGCCGAAAGCGATTCCGACGCCGACGTTGATTGTCGTCTTTTCGAAGGCAACCAGTCCGGCCGGGTTCTCGAACATCGCGGCCGCCGGGTCATGGGGGTCGCCGATCCGAGTTCCCATGGTGGCGTTGTCGGCCGGCCCTACGCTGGGCGCTAGTAGGCTCGACGCCGACGCCGGTGCGGCAACCAGGGTGAGCGCAATTGCATAGGCGGCGGCTCGAGTCATTGGATCACCATCGGGAGGCTAGGGATATAAACCGATTAGAGTATTTGCTCTATTTGTTAGAGTATATACTCTAAGCGCACGACCTGCGTCAAGCGGATCGTCTGAGGCTCGTCGGAAGCGCTTTTCGGGGAGGGGGATTGTTGGCCGCTAACACCAAGGAACGAATCGTCGCGGCGGCGCTCAAGTTGTTCAATGTCAACGGAGTGCAGAGTATCAGCACCAACCACATCGCCGATCGCCTCTCGATCAGCCCTGGCAACCTGTACTACCATTTCGCCAACAAGCAGGAGATCGTGCGGGCGATCTTTCCGCAGATAGAAAAAGCCGCACACGCGGCAATCGTATTACCCGAGCGGCCACCGCTCTCGGCCGAGCGACTCGGCGCGTACTACAGGGCCGGCCTCGAGGGGATGTGGGATTACCGCTTCTTCTACTCCGATGTAGCCACCATTACGCGCATGGACCCGAATCTACGCGACCGCTACCGTGAGCTCCACCGGTGGCTCATCGAAACCATCGTCCGTACCTTGGAGATACTTGTCATCCAGGGCGAGATGCGTTCGAACTTTGCACCCGCCGAACTTCGACGCATCGCTGTCAATATACTCATCGTCTGGTTTGCGTGGGTGGACTACGTGCACACTACCCGCCACGAGAAGGACATGAGCCTGGACGATATGGCGGAAGGTGCGTTACAAAGCTTCCTGATCCTGGCCCCCCACCTTGAGGAAGGATTTCGCGATCGCGTGCGTGCGGTCATCGAAGGATAAGTGGCGCCGGGCTTTTCTTTTGGAGGGAGACAGATGTGTGTAGCCGACGTTTTCTTGATCTGTAACTACGGGATTCTTCCCGCCTGGTCTCTGCTGGTTCTTGCGCCGAGAAGCAAGTGGACCCGCCGAGTTGTGCACTCGATGTTCGTCCCGGTCCTATTGGCAGCCGTTTATCTGACAGCCCTTATTGTCGAGCCGGAAAGTTCCAAGGGGGACTTTGGAACGCTGGAAGGGGTGATGAAGTTGTTTACCGAAGCCTGGATCGTGCTCGCGGGTTGGGTGCACTATCTGGTCTTCGATCTATTTATCGGTGCCTGGGAGGTTCGCGACGCCGAGCGCCATGATATTCCGCACCTCTACGTTGTACCGTGCCTGTTGTTTACATTGATGCTCGGACCCATCGGTTTGGCGATGTATCTGTTGCTGCGTTTCGCGCTGCGCCGAAACCTTTGGCTGGCGGAGGACGGGAAAAGGGGTGGAGCTATCGCCCAGACCCTAGGTTGAGAGTTGAACAGAGACTTCCGTGACAATGCGCCGATGACGGCGGCAGAGGCGGCAAGCGCGATACTGGCCGGCGTGCGCGAAGAGCGCTGGCGGATCTTGGTTGGGGAGGACGCGCAGATCCTTGACCGCGAGGTTCGTGCCGCGCCGGAGGAGGCCTACGAGCCCGACTTCCTTGCCCGTCTCGGGGCGATCTTTGGGGCGATATCGCGCGCGGCGGACTAGCGTTCGGTCACGATTGGGTGGATCGCCGGCAAGCTTACGGTTCGCTGCGAGCCGGCTTTTCGGCGGCTTCTTTGAACTCGCGTACTGAATCAACAAGCGCAGTCTTCTCGAAGGCTTTTTTGAGCGGGCCGGGGATCCAGAATCCCACGTCAACCGACTGTGTACACGTTACCTCGGTTAGGCCGGGCTCCAACTCGACGAGTTCATAGACCCCGCGAATTTGTTTGATGTCACCGCGAACGCTTTCCCACATTAAACGGTTGGGCCCTCTGCTGGTGTAGGAGAGGGTGTAGGAGATGGTCTTGACGATCATGTTGAGCGTGTACTCAACTGTCCACGTACCCTGCGCCGGATCAGCTGCGACCAGAGAGGCCGTCGAAATTGCCTTGAACCACCCCGGATAGCTTTCGAAGCTCACGATGGTATCGAAGCAGTGCTGTACGGGGGCACGCACGACTTCGGTGTGTGTTTGGCTCTCCATCTCCGACACCAGACGAAAGTAGGGGCGGTCCGGCAGCTTGTCAAAGCGTGCGCTTAAGGCCTACGCAAGGCCTGCGCAACAGCTGTACAAGAGCTGCACAAGAGCTGCAATTGACCGCTCTCGTCGACTGTGAGGATATTCCTCGGTGGCTAAAGCCAAAGCCAAGCTGTTGCTGATCTCGCCGGGGCGTCTCGGCGCCGATCTTGCCCATCGGCTCGCCGCGTCCGAGGTTTACGCCTCTGTTCATGTCCGCGGGAGCGACGGTGAGCGAGCGGATCAGGGGATCGATCTGTCCGCTCCGCGCGCGGACCGTGCGGTGGCTAAACTGATCGCCGACACCGGCGCAACCGTACTTGGCTACCTCGCCTCCGGCGGTGCGCCGCGCCCACAGCCGGGGGGAGAGCCGACCGAGGCGGTTGCCGCGCAGGCGGTTGCACGCGGGCTCGAACTGGCGGCCCGCCGTGGCAGTGGGGTGGTTCACCTCGTGGTGCTCTCGTGGACGGCGGTCTACGGCGTTGCTCGCGCAGCGCCGCTGCTGTTCAGCGAATCCTTCGTCGATACGCCCGATGAGCCTGAGCCGTCTACGCCGGTAGGGCGTTGGAGCGACGCGCTACGAGAAGCGGAGACCTCGTTCGCGGGTGCGGCGGGCAAGACCGGTGCGTCGCTGTGTTTGCTTCGTTCCGCTCCCGTTGTGGCCGGTCCTGTTGCGAGCTTGGTCGGTGATTTCCTTACCGCACGCTTCCCGATGCGTGTGGTTGGTTATGATCCGCCGTTTCAAGTGATTCATTACTCCGACCTTCTCGAGACGATTCATGCTGCACTCGTCCAGCCGGGTCCCGCGGTACTGAACGTCGCCGGCCGTGGCGTGGTGCGACTCTCGCGTCTAGCCGCGCTGGCGGGTGTTCTCGCGCCGCCGATGCCCGCGATGCTGGTGAGACGGCTCGCAAGCCCGGTGCCGGGAATCGCGCGGCTTCGCTACCGATGTATCGCCGACGCTCGGCGCAGTGTGCAGGTGCTCGGAGTCACGCCCCGCTACGGAGCAGAGGAGGCGCTGCGTGGCTGAGGTAAGACCGATAGTTTGGAAAGGGGGGAAACTCTTTCTCCTTGATCAGAGAAAACTACCGGCGCGCGAAACCCTGCTTGAACTAAGCGGCGCGCGCGACACCGCGAAGGCGATCAAAGACATGGCCGTTCGCGGTGCGCCCGCGATCGGCGTGACCGCTGCGTTTGGGCTCGCGATGGAAGCCACGCACTTTCGGGCCGGGCGCATCCGTGAGGACTTAGCCAAGGCCGCGGCAACGCTCGAGGCCGCACGTCCGACCGCAGTAAATCTAAAATGGGCGCTGGTCCGTCTGCACGGTGTTGCCGAAGACGTGTTACGCGAATACGGCGAAGACGCGTCGCCCCGCCGCGTGGCTGCCGCTATCCGCCGTGAAGCGCAAGCGATGATGACCAAGGATATCGAGGTGAACCGCCGACTCGGCGGTCATGGTGCCAAACTGCTGTCGCGTGCGAGCGGTGTCCTGACCCACTGCAACGCCGGAGCCTTGGCGACCGCGGGCTATGGGACAGCGCTGGGGGTGATCCGCAGCGCCTGGGAGTCGGGTACTCGCTTCGGCGTGTACGCCACCGAGACACGTCCTTACCTCCAGGGCGCGAGGTTGACGTCGTGGGAACTGACCAAGCTGCAAATCCCGGTCACGTTATTGACCGACGGTATGGTAGGTCACCTGTTCGGCACCGGGAGGGTCTCGGCCGTCGTGGTCGGAACCGACCGCACGGCGGCGAATGGAGATGTCGCTAACAAGATCGGTACCTACCAAATTGCCGTGCTCGCGCGTCGACACAATATCGATTTTTACGTCGCTGCGCCGACTTCGTCTATCGATCTGGACTGTCGTGACGGAAGCGCAATACCGATCGAGCAACGCGGCAGCGAAGAGGTCACGCACGTTGCGGGCAGGCGTATGGCCGCCGAGGGCGTACAAGTCTTTAACCCGGCATTCGACGTAACGCCGGCCGAACTGGTGACCGCCATCATTACCGAAGCGGGTGTGGTCAGCGGCGACTACCGGCAAGGTCTCGCTCGCGCCGTAAAAAAGGCGCGCGGTTAAGCGCGCTACTCGGTAACGCGGAAGGAAGCGTAGCCCGCAGCCTGCAGGCGGGCGCGTAACGCGTGGGTCTCGGCTGCGTCAGCGAAATCTCCGACCCGGACGCGGAACAAAGGCTCGCCGCCCGAGGTAATCTTGCTGATGTAGACTTCGTTGAACTGCTTGGAGAGGCGGTCTTTGAGTTCGTTCGCGCTGGCGAGGTTTCGGAATGCGGCGACTTGAAGTGCGACCCGCCCCGATCCCGCCGTCGGTGCACGTGATCCGTGCGCGGCAGCGGGGCGGAGTTGGCGAACGTTGCGGTCAGCAGCATTTGCGGGGACTGAAGCCGCTGCCGCCTTCGGGTCAGCGGGACTGTCGGTGCGCACACCTGGTGCTGTTGCTGTGGGTGCAGGACGTTCGGGGCCGACCAGAAGCGAACCTCCGGTCGCTTCGCCCGGCCGTTTTGGGGCGTTGATATTCACCTCGTAGGGCGTGTCAGTGAGGAAGGTCTCGCGCAGCGATCCTTCTGCGATTCGAATCAGCTCTCCGGGGTCGCGCTCGCGAGCCGGGGGCAGCTTGAATTCCGGCAGTGCAGTGCTGACACCGGCTTCGGTCGGTTTATCGTTGGATACGCCGGGACCCCAAGGATCCATGAGATTGACCTGCGTTGCCGCGACACCGACCGCCAGCAGCAGGATCGCCACAGCGGCACCGGCCGGGCCGGCTGCCCACCGATAAGAACTTGGACGACGCAGCATCTGGATGTTGTCACGTTCGGTCGTGATCGAGCCGACGACAGTGGCGGCATCGGCGACGAAATCAGGGGTTACGATCTGTGCATCGGTGCCGGCGGCGCGTTTGAGAGACTCCCGCGCAAGCGCCGTGCATTTGGTTATGACGCCCTCGCTGTGGCGTGCAATCGCCATGATCGCGTCTTTGGTGAACACCCGTTCGGCACGCTCTGCGCCGCCCTCGGCGACTCGGTCGCGCAGGAACTCCACGCATTCGTCGGTCGTCATTCGCGCCAATGTGACCGTTGCGACGACCTGCCCAGTGAGTTCTCGCAAGGTGCGGGTCGCAAGCGTGTCGGCGAGCCGCAGACGTCCGATCAGAATCACCTGGACGACGTCGTTGACCGAAGCGTCGAGATTCAGCGCGACCCGCAGGTCTTCGAGTTGGACGGGATCGGCAAGATGCGCGTCTTCGATGATGAAGACAATCGGCTTTTCGGCAAGTTTGGCCTGCTCGACCATCGAAAGCAGGGCTGCGCGCCGACGCGTGGCCGAGAAAGAGCCCGCAAACGGCTCGGCACGGATAAGCATCTGCTCGATGACGGACGAAGGCGAAGATTTCGCGCACGAGATGCTCGCGGTGGCGAAAACTTCGCGACGCGAGAGCACACTGCGGACGAGCAAAGTCTTCCCGAGACCTGCCTCTCCGGTAACCACGACATACCCGCGTCGCTGACGGAGGGCTTGTTCGATCCGTAACGATGCGACGCCGTAAGGCCCTCCGTAATAGAACCCCAGCGTCTCCCTTTCATCGAAAGGATCTTTGGACAGCCCGAAGCGCGTAACCCAGTCTCGCATCTAGCAAAGTCCCTTATCCACCCTCACCAGGCGAAGCGCAAACACCGGTTGTGCTTCGCCAATGGTTGCTCATGCCAGGCGCTCGGCGAGTTCTTGGTGCAGCGCGCAACCGCGAAGGCCGGCGGGCACCGGCACGCGGGCCAGCTTGCGACGGCGCGCGAGAAGTTTGTCGATCCTCACATGCGCTGCGTAGAGAGTGGCGGGAGCAATTGTGTGGTCGGCGATCGCATCGGCAAGCGCCGCGCGGGTTTCACGAATCGCTTCGGGCTCTTTGCAGACGAGCACCATATCGCTGCCTGCACCGATGGCGAGAACGGCGGAGCGCCCGATGCCGTAGTGGTCGGCGACCGCTTTCATCTCTAAATCGTCGGAAACGATCACGCCGCTGAAACCCAGCCGCCCGCGCAACTCTCCGTCGAGAATGCTCGAGCTCAGGCTTGCCGGAAGTTCGCGGTCGAGTGCCTGGTAGACGACGTGCGCGGTCATGATCATCGCAACGTTGTGGGCGATCGCCCGTGCGAACGGCGCCATCTCGACGGTGCGCAGACGATCGGCGGGCAGTTCGACGAAGGGTAGTTCCAAATGCGAGTCGAGGCTGGTGTCGCCGTGGCCCGGAAAGTGTTTGCCGCAGCCAAGCAGCCCGGCTTCAGTCAGGCCTTGAAGATAGGGAATGGCGTGGTGGGCGACTTCTTCGGGAGTGGTGCCGAAAGCGCGGTCGCCGATGATCGGGTTGTCCGCATTCGTGTTGATGTCCAAGACCGGGGCAAAGTTAATGTGAAACCCGAAGCTTCGCAGCTCAAATGCCTGTGCGCGCGCGGCTTCGCGGATAAGGCCGGGGTCTGCCGATTTGGTCATCGTCAGCGCGGCCGGAAACTTCGTGCAGCCTGCGGGCAAGCGATCGATGCGCCCCCCCTCGTGATCGATGGCCAGCAAGAGCTCTTTGTCGTAGTCAAGCAGATCGGCGGTCAGCCGGGTGAGTGTGTCGCAGTCAGGCATGTTGCGCGCGAACAGGACCACACCCGATGGCCGGACCTCCTCTAACAACGCGCGCGCGTCGGCGTCGAAGGCTTCGCCTTTTAGACCCACGATCATCATGCGACCGGCGGCGCGTTGTGCAGTCTGGGTGTTCACGGCTGCGATACAGCGCATCGGCGCGGGCTTGCCCGCGTCTGGGCGCTGGTTGCAGGATATCAGGTTCGGCTCACCCGGCACAGGTTGACACGTAGATCGCACGTACTTGGCCAAACTGGCATCTTATTAACCCGGTTGCGGCTACACGCCGGGGCGTAAGTAAGTGGATTCAGGAATCGCACTCCGCTCGATCGAACGAGAGTTCTTTCGAACCTTGAACCGCGTTGTCGAGCCCATGGTTCGCGTGGGAATCGGATCCCCTCGAATCGTGCCGGGTGGCCTCATCCTCCTTGAGGCGCGCGGGCGTAAATCGGGTCGTGCAATCCGCACCCCGCTGGTAGCTACGCGTCTGGGACGCTACGTGGTCATCGCGACGTTTCGTGGTGACCGATCACAGTGGGTGCTCAACCTTGCGGCCGAACCGAAGGTTCGTTACTGGCTCGGAGGTCGCGTACACGAGGCCCGCGCGTTCGTGATCCGCGATGGCAAGCGCTTTCGGGTGCCCAAGTCGCTTCCGCGCCCGCTTCAGTATGTTGTTGAGATCCTCGCGCCCTACAGGAAAGCCGGATGGGCTTTTGCCGTTCTATCGCCGAGGGCAAGGAGATGACCATGGCGTATCGATTTTTTTATTGGGCACTACGCGGACGCGGCGAGCAGGTTCGACTGCTCCTAAACGAGCTAGAGCAAGACTACGAAGATGTTTTTGTCTCTAAAGACCGGGAGTTTCCAAGTTTGAAGCGCGAAGGTGCCGCGACGCTGGCGTTCGGATCGGTTCCGATGCTTCAGGATGGCGACTTCAAACTCGTGCAAGGTCCGGCGATCATGAACTATCTCGGCAGCAAGCACGGCATCATGCCGAGCGACCCCCGCTTAGCCGCCAAGACCGAAGCGATGGTCTTGGGTGCGGAGGATATGCGGATGGCGTACTTCCGCATTTTGGGCAAGGACGAGCGCGCGGCCGAGAAGCGCTCGCAGTTTGTTGAAGGCGACTGGGGCAAGCGTTGGCTTGCGGCCTGGGACGGCCTCCTCGAACTTAACGGCGACAACGGATACTTGGTGGGGACGTCTTTGACCCAGGCAGACCTCGCTGTCTGGGACGCGCTGGACGCGATCGTCAACTGGATCGAAGGCGCAGGGTTCGAAAAGTTCGCCCGTGTCGAAAGCTATTATGAGTCTATTGCGGCGCGCCCGGCGATCGCCGAGTATCTGGTGTCGGACCGGCGAATTGGTAAGAAGCTTTAGTTTGCTCGATACGGTTGCATCGCCGCCGCACCTGCGTGCGACGGTAACCTTTTCGGAGCGACGGACGTGTTCTAGTAAGGAGGGCGCGCTGTCGGAGTAGCGTGTCTGCGGAGGGGTCGAGACATGCAGAGAATCAAAGGGATGGAACCAAAGCGCGCCGGTTGGCTTGCCCGATACGCCTACAAGCTTTCCGAGAAGCGTCTGGGGAAGGTCACAGAACCGATCGCGGTCACCGCGCACCACCCGATGATTTTTCGCGCATACGCGGCGTTCGAGTACTTTCTCGAGAAAGCCTCGTTGGTTGACCGCAAGCTGAAGGCGTTGGCGAGCATCAAACCGGCAACCATGGTCGGCTGTAAGTTCTGTATCGACATCGGTTCGATGATCGGTGCGCAAAACGGCGTGACCGAGCAGCAGATGAACGACATCCTGTATTACCGTGAGAGCAACGCCTTCTCCGATGTTGAACGAACCGTGATCGATTATGCCGCTGCGATGACGAAAACGCCGGTCGAAATTACAGACGCGTTGTTCGAAGATCTGCGCAAGCACTTCAACGACGCACAAATCGTAGAACTCACCGCCGAGATCGCGTTCGAGAATTATCGCGCGCGTTTCAATCACGCCCTTGGCATCGGCTCGCAAGGATTCGTGGCTGCCGCGCAGGCCACCGACACCGTCATCGCCGGTTGAGGTCCTCGGTGGCTGGGTTGGACTGCCCCCCGGCGGCGTGGTAAATCGCCGACTGGATACTCGGGTGAGGGGTTGTGGCTAGAGTCCAGGAAGTCCGTTACATTGCCGTCGAAGGCCCGATAGGGGTGGGCAAAACAACGCTGGCCCGTGCGCTGGCGGGGCAGTACGGGGCAAGGCTGGTTTCCGAGCCTCTGGAGGATAATCCGTTCCTCCCCAAGTTCTACGAGGACCCGGAACGCTATGCGCTTACCGCCCAGCTTTCGTTCCTGGTAGAGCGCTACCGCCAGCAGCAAGAACTGGTCCAAATGGACCTTTTTCAGCAGGCCACGGTGGCCGACTATATCTTCGCGAAAGACAGGATTTTCGCGGAGTTGACGTTATCGGATGAAGAGTTAGGCTTATACGAGCGTATCTACCAACTCTGCGTCAGCAGAGTCAGGAAGCCGGATCTGGTAGTCTTTTTGGACGCCGGGATCGACATCCTGATGAGGAGATTAAAACGGCGCGACCGGCCTTTCGAAAATAAGGTTGGCCGGGATTACATAGAGCGGGTGGCTGAGGCGTATAGACGCTTTTTCCACAATTACCGGGACACCCCGTTGCTCGTGGTCAACAGTTCGGACATCGACTTTGTCGAAAACGGCGGCGACTTTGCCGACCTAGTCCGAGAGATCGGCACGATGCGAAAGGGCGTCAAGACGTACGTACCGCTTGGATCCGTGTAGTTCGCAGACCTGTTTGCAGGTCAGCGGATGCGAAGGACCGAGACGGGAGCTCTCGAAGGCGTTGGTGGTGCGCGGGCACCGTCGGCGTTGACGACAGGGTCGCAAGACCGGTGATCGTCATAAGAGTAGCCTTCCAAACGGTTCGGGAGGTTTTTTTATGGCGATTGCATTCGAAGAAGCGAAAGTCACCGTCCCCTCCGTCCTCTCTGCGAAGGGTGAGCGTAAGCTCACCATGCTGACCGCTTACGACTACACATTCGCAAGGCTGGCCGATGCCGCCGGGGTTGACATGCTGCTGGTCGGCGACTCGCTCGGGATGGTCGTGCAAGGCGCGGACAACACACTAGCGGTGACTATGGACGAGATGGTTTACCATACGCGTCTGGTCTGTCGCGGGCGCGAGCGTGCATTGGTGGTTGGCGACATGCCGTTTCTTTCTTACCAAGTTTCACCAACCGACGCGGTCATGAATGCCGGTCGCTTTATCAAAGAAGCCGGATGCGAGGCCGTCAAGCTCGAAGGCGGCGTTCATATGGCCGAGACGATTGACCGTCTCGTCTCCATCGACATCCCCGTTGTCGGCCACATCGGCCTGACGCCGCAATCGGTCCACCGCATGGGCGGGCATAAAGTGCAGGGCAAGCGTGCGGGCGATGCGCCGGGTTCACGCGCACGCTTGCTGAAAGACGCCAAAGCCGTCGAACAGGCAGGCGCATTCGCGCTTGTGATCGAAGGTGTCCCTGCGGATCTAGCCACGGAGATTACCGATACGGTTTCAATTCCGACGATCGGCATCGGCGCGGGCGTCGGCTGTGACGGTCAGGTGCTGGTTATGCACGACGTGCTCGGTCTCGAGCAGCGCTTCTCGCCCAGGTTTGCCAAACGGTACGGCGAACTCGGCGCAGCCGCGGTATCCGCGATGTCCGCATTCGTCTGCGAAGTTCGTGAGCAAAGCTTCCCGACGCCGGCACACAGCTTCAGTTCCCCGCGCCCGGTAAAGCGCAAGCGTGCCTCCTGAGCGGTAGGAATACCGAGACGTGAAGATCGTCACCGACATCAAGAAGATGCAGGAGCTTGGCCTGCAAACCCGCGGCGCGGGCCTGCGCGTGGGTTTGGTGCCGACCATGGGCGCGCTGCACGAAGGTCATCTCGAATTGGTGCGCCGTGCACGCGCGCTCGGCGATGTCGTGGTGGTGTCGATTTTCGTCAACCCGATGCAGTTCAACAACCCGGACGATTTCGAGAACTACCCGCGCACGATCGAGGCTGATGCGCGGTTGCTCGAATCCGAAGGCGTCGACATCCTGTTTGCTCCCGAGTCCAAGCATGTCTATCCGCAGCCGGCTTTGGCCTACGTTGACGTCGATGGTCTGGGCGAGCGCCTTTGCGGCCCCGGTCGGCCTGGGCATTTTCGCGGCGTAGCGACGGTGGTTTCGGCTTTGTTTCATATGGTCGGTCCCAGCTTCGCCGTATTCGGCGAGAAAGATTTTCAGCAGCTCCAGGTGATCCGCCGCATGACAAAAGACCAGCACTTCCCGGTCGAGATCGTTGCGGCCCCGACCGTGCGCGAGGACGACGGTGTGGCTATGAGTTCACGCAACCGAAGGTTGGGCGCCGCCGACCGCGGGGTTGCGGCCGCGATCTACCGGGGGCTTTGTGCGGCGGCCGATGCATTTATCGGCGGCGAGGTGCGTCCCGACGTATTGGTCGCGTGCGCAAGAGCAGAGATGTGCAAGCAGCCGCAGATTGAAATCGAATACTTAGAGCTGCTCGACACCGAAACGCTCGAGCCCGTAGCGACCGTTCACGCAGATTGTGTGCTCGCGGTTGCCGCCCAACTGGGAAGCGTCCGATTGATTGACAACATCCTATTTTCGCGAGTGGTGGCGGGGGAGGGCGCACGGAGGCGCCTGCAGGCTTCGGCAACAGGAGTAAACGACAATGCGTAAGATGCTAAGAGGCAAGATTCACCGCGCGACGGTTACCGGCGCCGACCTTCACTACGAGGGCAGCGTAACCATCGACCGCACGTTGATGGACCAAGCTGGCTTGCTGCCGAACGAAGCCGTCCAGATCTGGAACGTCAACAATGGAGAACGCTTCGAAACCTACACCGTAGTCGGCGAGCCGGGCTCCGGGGTTGTCTGCATCAACGGCGCGGCGGCGCACAAGGTCTCGGTGGGAGATCTGGTGATCATCGCGGCCTTCGGTTGGATGAAAGACGAAGAAGCGGAGAACTGGCAGCCGCGCGTGGTTTTTGTCGATGACAAGAACCGCCGGGTCGATCTCGACCGCAAAAAGGAGATCGGAGGGCAAAGCCGGCTGAGCAAAGTCTGGGGTTGAGCCCGGTACTTGCCAGAAACCTACTTGAGGTCGCGAACCTCGAGTAGGTTTCGGACCTTGCGTACACCTTTCGTCTCGCGCGCAACGCGTTCAGCCTCGGCACGCTGCTTCTCGCTGCTGACCTTGCCTTTCAACGAGACGACCCCGCCTTGGGTATCGACGTCGATGTTTAGGTTGTTGACAGTCGTGTTGGCAGTCAGCTTAGACTGAATCTTGCCAGTAATCACCGCGTCGTCGAGGTTGGAGCCGAGCGATGGGTCACCGACCGTCAATTCGTTAATGACACGCGATACGCCGTTGGTGTCACGCGCGAGTTTCTCGGCCTCGCTGCTTTGCTCGGCCCGCCCAACGACGCCGCTCAAACGCACCACGCCGTCGTCGGTATCGACGTCGATTTCGAACGGGTTGACCTGCGGGTCGGCGGCAAGTTTGGTTTTAACCTTACCCGTGATCCACGAGTCCGAGATCTGTTCGCCTACCGTCTTGTTGGTCGAACAACCGAACGCCAATGATAGGGCGATCAAGGTGGCTATGGTTAGAGACCCAAGTCTCCGGGCGAGGCGTAACTGATGCGATTGTTTCATGCCCTCTATTTCTTAGCGCTCCCTACTCGCGGATCAAGCCGTGAATCTCGCCGCGCAGCCGTTAGACGCACCGGAATTGAGACGCGCGGAGCGCGGGTGTCGTATCGAAAGCGCAAGCTGCCCTCGCTTCTGCTAGTCTCCGCTCGTGGCCACGAAGGCTAAAAACACGTCACCTGACGTCCTCAACAAGAAAGCCCGCTTCCAGTACATCTTTGAAGAAACACTGGAGGTTGGTTTGATGCTTCGTGGCACCGAGGTCAAGGCCATCCGTGAGGGCAGGGCCAATCTGACCGACTCCTATGTGCGCTTGAAAAAAAATGAGGCGTTCTTGGTGGGTTGTCATATAGGAGCGTATCCCGCCGCAGGGCTCAACAACCACGAGCCACTGCGTGAGCGTAAGATTTTGCTCCACCGCTCTGAACTCGACCGTCTGATCGGCAAAGTTCGTGAGCAGGGGTTGACGCTGATCATCCCCAAACTGTACTTCAAGGAAGGCCGCGTGAAGGCCCATCTTGTACTTGCCCGCGGCAAGAAAGCCCATGACAAGCGCGCGACCTTGCGCGAGCGCGCGGTGAAGAAAGAAGTCGAGCGTGCGATGAAACGCCACAAGGGACGCTAGCCGCAGTCGCCGGTTCGCGGCGCTACGTCAAAGCCTGCGAAGACGCGCCCGGTCCAGCTTGCCCATCGCATTGCGGGGGATTTCTTCGACGAAGCGGTACTCGCGCGGCTGCTTGTACTTGGCCAGGTCCTTGGCTGCGGCTTGGCGGAGCCGGGCTTCTATCGCAGCGTAGTCGCTGTGAGGTGCGCGGCTCACGACGAACGCGGCTACGATCTCACCCAGGTCATCATGGGCGAGGCCGACGACGACCAACTCGACGACACCGTCAACGTCTGCCAACACCGCTTCGACTTCGCCGGGAACCACGTTGCTTCCGCCGACGATGATGAGTTCTTTGCTGCGTCCGACCACGTAAAGGTAGCCGTCCTCGTCCAAGTGCCCAAGATCGCCGGTGTGAAACCAGCCATCGCGAAACGCATCAGCCGTAGATTGTGGGTCGCCCTCGTAGCAGCGCGTGACGGTAGGACTGCGCACGCAGATCTCTCCGCACTCGTGCGCTGCGCCTGGGTTTGCGACTATACGGATTTCGGTCTGTTTTAGCGGCCGTCCGACGCTGCCGCGCCGCGGTTGTGACGGCGAGTTGGCTGCAATGATTCCGGTCTCGGTAAGCCCATAACGATTGATCAGCTCGATGCCGAAGCGCGTGTGGAAGCGTTCGGCAAGTGCGTCGGGCAGCGGTGCCGATCCGCTAACCGCGAGTCGTAACGAGGTCAACGTATCGTTTGCGCGCGCGGCGTCGAGCATTCGTGCGTACATCGTCGGCACACCCATGATGGTATTGGGTTCGTGTATGGCGATCGCGTCGAGCGTGGCGCGTGGGTCGAAGCCGGGCGCCAGTAGGATCCTGCAGCCCGCGGTAAGACTTGCATACACGCCGAGCACCAGGCCGTGAAAATGGTGAGCGGGCAGCACGTGAAGAATGCAGTCGGCCGGCGAGCGCTGCCATAGCTCTTCGAGAGCGGCGATGTTAGCGGCCAGGCCCGCGTGCGAAAGTGGAACACCTTTAGGCTGGCCGGTGGTTCCCGAAGTAAACAAAAGCAGGGCGTCTTCGTTTCCGTTCAGATCGACTGCCGCGTCCACCGACGCTCGTTGCTTCGCTGCGCCGGCCGCGGGCTCTAAGTCTGACTCGGCCAGCCAGGTGAGCGCAAGGTCTGCGAACGCTACTGAGCACTCGGTCGCAACGGCTGTGCTTGCGGCGGCAACACGGACGCCCGACGCGCACAGAAGCTTGCGGCGCTCGCCGTCGGCGAGCGCGGGGTTAAACGGTACGACGGTCAGCCCCGAGGCGAGTGCGGCCAGATGCATGGCCGGGAGATCGAGACCGCGCGAGGGAGACAGCGCGATGCGCTCGCCTGCCTGCAACCCGGCGGCGGCGAAACGGCTGCACCAGTCGCCGACCCGCCGCGAGATGTCAGCTGCGGTGAAGTCCCGGGCCACGCTCGCATCTTCGGATAGTAGCGAAAGAACCACGCGCGTCGGCTCGCTGCGTAGCGAAGCTAGGATCGGCTGGGCTATGTTCACGGTCTCGTGTGGGCGAGGGCCCGCGAGTTACTGGTCCTTCTTCCAGCGCGTCACGAAGCGCTCCTGAACGATGTTGTCCGGGGATTTGTGTTCTTCGAGATCGGGCGCCGCGGAGCGAAGCTCTTGGATCTTCTTTATGATGTCGCGCCCCTTGGCGATTCCTTTTCGTGCAAGGTAGCAGCCGACAACCAGGCCGGTACGGCCGTGACCGTTTGTACAATGTATCAGCGTCGGGCTGTCGCGACCGTCGATCTCGGCATCGATCGCGTCAAGGATATACTCCATTTCTTGGTCGGTGGGAGCCGAACCGTCCTCGATCGCGTGGTTGGCGATCTCGGCAATCGCCCCGCGCGCCTCGGCCAGAGCTTCGAGTTGGTCGGCGTAGGGAACGTAGTGCTCGCCGGTCTCGATGTCGTTCAACTCATCCTCGTCGAGCAAACAGAAAACCGAGCGGATGCCCGCATCGAGCAAAGCGTCGAGATGATGAACGTCTACGGTTTCACCCTTGGCTCCGGGAAACGGGCCGGCCAGGAGCACGTTCGGAATGACCCAATACGAGCCTGGATACGGAGGTGGCGGAGTTGCGCTCACGGGGCTACAGCCAGAAGGGTTCTTCGTGACCGGTCCTTGAACTACAAAAGCGTCCGACCCAGGTCAAGGCCGCGAGAGCAGTCGCGAAAGAAAACGCTTGTTATCGGTAGATTCGTCACTAGAATGGGTGGCTGTAAGAGACCTTATCGATCCTGGGGGCGAACTGGGCTCGACGGGGGTCATGAAGCAACGATTGCATGCCGAGGTCTGTTTCCCTCGTTAATCCAGCAGACTGCAAACTAACTGCAGACAATAACAACTACGCTCTCGCAGCCTAAATTGCTGTGAGCGTCTCACCTGGGCATTCCCGCGGCTCAGAATGGGGCGAGTACTTGCGGGATAGGAAAGTGGCTCGGCTACCGAGCTACGGTCCGAACTTTAGGAGTAGCTGGCTGTCGGGCATTCCGCGCATCGGACGTCCCGGCAGTAAGAATAAATGATGCGCTAAGCATGTAGATGTCGGTGTGAACTGCCTTCGGACGGGGGTTCGATTCCCCCCGCCTCCACCATCAGCACTTCCGAGGGAGGCCGAGGAAGTCCACTAACCCGCTGTAACTAGCGGGTTTTTCTTTGTATAGTGTCCTTCGTGTTCCGATGCTTTCCAGTGAAATCCGTGCCCGATTGGGGGCAACTCTGGGGGCAACAGGGGAACACCCAAAGGGAGTTGCCCCCACGTGCCGTTAACTGATACCGCTATCCGTTCCGCGAAGCCGCGCCCGAAGACCTTCAAGCTGTTTGACGGAGGCGGCCTCTATCTGGAGGTCAACCCCGTCGGCGGCAAGTGGTGGCGTCTGAAGTATCGGTTCGGCGGCAAGGAGAAGCGGCTCTCGTTGGGCGTTTACCCCGACGTTCGATTGAAATCGGCTCGCGGTAAGCGTGACTTAGCTCGCCAACAGATTGCGGCCGGTATCGACCCCGGACATGCTCGTCGTGCGGAAAAGCTTGCGCACGCAGGTGCCGACAGTTTCGAGGTCGTAGCACGTGAGTGGCACGGAAAGTTCTCCGAGGGATGGTCGCCGAGTCACGGCGACCGTGTGTTGCGGCGGCTTGAGAAAGACCTGTTCCCCACGCGCGGAGCGCGATCCCACGGGCGATCTTCGCGGCGCTCTGCCCCCGCCGAAAGAAAGGCATCACGCGTCCATCATCGAGCCGAAAGGGATTGGTGAACTACTGCGGGCGATAGATGCCTATCAAGGTTTCTTCGTTACGAAGTGCGCGCTGCGGCTAGCGCCGCTCGTTTTCGTTCGACCGGGAGAACTGCGAAAGGCGGAGTGGTCGGAGATCGACTTGGACAAAGCCGAGTGGCGCATCCCCGCCGAGCGGATGAAAATGCGAGAGCAGCACATCGTGCCGCTATCTCGCCAGGCCGTCGATGTACTTCGGGATATTGAGCCATTAACGAGCTGCGCGATACCCGCCAAACCGAACGCGCCGCGCTTTGTCTTTCCAGGTATGCGTTCGCGCGCGCGCCCCATGAGCGAAAACGCGGTGCTCGCGGCGCTCAGGCGCATGGGTTACGCGAAGGAAGAAATGACCGGCCACGGCTTCCGCAGTATGGCATCCACCCTGCTGCACGAACGAGGTTGGAACCATCAGGTGATCGAACGCCAGCTCGCCCATGCCGAACGCAACGCCGTGAGCGCGGCCTACAACTTCGCCGAGCATCTGCCCGAACGGCGTAAGATGATGCAGGCGTGGGCTGATTACCTGGACTTGCTGAAACGCGGTGCCGACGTGATCCCGCTGTTCAGGAAGGCGTAAAGAGTGGCTGTCTCTACCAACTTCCGCACGCTCTCGCCAGCTCATGACCCTGCCCCCGGGGGATTCTGTCCTTGACTACCGCGATCGGGCGAACCTCAGGTTCTGTTATTGACGCATCGGCCTACCCTCTTCCCGCTTCAGCGCTGCATCCGCCACCGTTGAGTGCTTCTCGAGCTTCTTTGACGAGCCATGGCACCATCGCGAGTGCCGCCACCGGGTCGGCCCACCACAGGTCAGCCACTGCGTTCGCAGCGAGACCGAGAAGCAGCGTTAGCGAGAGGTAGGAGCACGCAAGTGTCTCCTTTGCTTCAGCGCGAAGCGCTGCGCTTCCGACCTCTTTAGCTGCTCGGAGCTTTCCCCAGGCGACAGCGGGCATGAGAAGAAGCGACAAAACAGCAAGCGCGATCCCAACCTGGCTCTCCTGCGGAGCGCTCTGCGTGTAGAGCGTCGCAAGTGCCTC
Source organism: Deltaproteobacteria bacterium (assembly GCA_029262415.1). Lineage (GTDB taxonomy): Bacteria > Desulfobacterota > Binatia > UBA1149 > JAJCZL01 > JAJCZL01. The sequence goes on from JAJCZL010000007.1 coordinate 53,842, forward strand.
GCCGCTTACATAGAGAGCAAGAGCTATAAAGGTAGCACCGACGAAGCGGTGGACGACGTGCTCTCTGGCGTCGACCACCTCGTCGTCCTCGCCCCGTGCTTCGGCCGCGAAGCGCCAGAGCAGCACGCCGGCCGCGGCGAACTCGATGACGCTGTCGAGCCCGAATCCAACGAGGACGCTGCTCTCTGCTGCAATCCCCGACCAGAGGGCCACTACCGCCTCGACGCAGTTGTAGGTCATCGTGGCTGCAACGAGCCAGAGAGCTATCTTGAGCCATTTCCGCCTATGAAGGTCGGTTCGGGGGCCGTGTTGGGACGCCATGCGAAGCGATGTTTCAGTCATCGCCTACCTCCTTCTTGTGGCGTGCGCGGCGTGTTCTCGAGCGACGGCGAAGAGTGCCTTCACGTGGTCGTCGTCGAGAGCGTAGTAGACGTGCCGGCCCGCCTTTCGGTGCCGAACAAGCCCCTGGTTGCGAAGTGCCCGCAGCTGATGGGATACGGCAGACTGTTCCAACTCAAGTTCGACGCACAAGTCGTGCACGCATCGTTCGTTGTCGAAAATCGCGGCTATGATGCGAACACGGGTCGGGTCAGAGAGCGCCTTGAAGGCATCTGCGATGGCGGATGCGCTGTGGTCGTCGAGCGGCCCAGGCCGGGTCTTGCGCCTTGCGGATGCGGACATAACACATGAATACATGAGCATGTGTTCATGTGTTAACCCCCAATCGCTTGCCTCGCCGGTAAAAAGCATTGCGCAGCGCGGCCGTTGCGGTCTATGTTACCCTAGGTGGGTTACGGGCCCATCAGAGGCCGGAATCCTATGAAACACCGAGCAGCAAGAACTACGATGGCGACCCTTAGCCTCCTCGCCTACGTGTGGGGTGGCCTCGGCGTCGGCTCGCAGTTCGTCTACTGCGTCGGTTCTGATGGGCATAGCGGCATCGAGCGGGCGCACGGCCCGTCGCATGATGCGGTGCCGCGCGAGGAGAATTCCGCGCTCAGCTCCAAGTCGTGCTTAGATGTCTCGCTCCTCGTTCCTGCTTCGAAGGAGCAGGAACGGCTCAGAGACCTGAGCCCAGCACTCCAGCACCTCGTTTCGACGGTTCTTTCGCATGTCTCCTTGGGAGACCCCCGTTTCACTCGCGGCGACAGCCCAGACGTTAACCGCGAGAAGACCATCTCTCTTCGCTCCACCGTTCTTCGCATCTAGCCACTTAATCGCTCCTGTTCGTGCCCTCCCTGCAAAGGCGGGAGTGGGTCGATTTGTTATAGTGCTGCGCGCATCTGCGTCGCATCGCTGTGCTGACGTTTTGGAGAACGGTGAAATGAATAGACAAAAACGAAATATGACGGCGCTTGCTGTCTGCGCTCTTGCGCTGTCGGGCTGCGCTACCCAGCAAGACGCCGCGAACATGCCAGAGCCGAGGCCGCTTGGACGAGAGTTGAGTAGCGTCCAAGCGGCGGTCGAGAGACAAGCAAATTCGGAGGCTAGACCGCTCGAGTATCCTAGCGGTGTTATTGCGCTTCGGGACGCGCTCGCCCTGGCGCTGATGAACAATCCGCGACTGGCTGCCTTCTCTTGGGAGGTGCGGGTGCGCGAAGCGAACGTGCTTCAGGCGGGACTACTTCCTAACCCTGAAATCACCATCGAGTTAGAAAATTTTGGCGGCTCGGAGGTGACGAGTGGTTTTGACGGCTCAGAAAACACACTTTGGCTTTCGCAGCTCATTGAACTTGGCGGCAAGCGCACCAAACGCCGCACGGTGGCCGAGTTGGAGCGAGCTGTTGCCAGTTGGGACTACGAGGCGGCCAGAATAGACACATTTACCGAGGTCGCACTCGCTTTCACACAACTGCTTGCCGCTCAGGAACGAAAGGCTCTCTCGGAGGAACTTGTTGGGGTAACCGACCGAGCTTTGCGGGTCGTAGGCGATCAGGTGAAGGCCGGCGCTGTCTCGGCCGTGGAGAAAAACCGTGCTGAGGTGGCGCTCGCTACTAGCCGCGTTGAACTGGCCCGGCGGGTTCGTGAGCTCAACTCGGCAAGAAAGCTCCTTGCAGCCACGTGGGGAAGCACGGAGGTCTCGTTTGCCGGAGTAGTAGGTGCTCTGGGCGAGGGAATCTCGCCGCCACCCTCTGAGGCTGCACTGCTTCGCCAGGTTGAAGAGAACCCAGACCTTGCCCGCTGGACGACTGAACTCTCAGCGCGCCGGGCACTAGTCGCACTCGAAGACTCAAAGCGTATCCCCGATGTGACGCTCGGCGGTGGTCCGCGCTGGTTTAACGAGACAAACCATAGTGCGTTTGTGTTTGAGCTAAGCGTTCCGCTACCGCTTTTTGATCGCAACCAGGGGGCGGCTCTTGAGGCTCGGAGGCGTCTAGCCAAGGCTTCCGAGGAGCGTCGTGCTGCCGAGGTCGACGTTAGAACAGCGCTAAGCACTGCCCACCAGTCGCTCGCAGCCACGTACGAAGCAGTTGTTGCGCTTCAGCGCGATGTGCTCCCCAAAGCCCAGGCCGCGTTTGACGGAGCGACCTCTGCGTACCGACGCGGCGTGTTTCGCTACCTAGATGTGTTGGATGCGCAGAGAACGCTCTTTGCGCTTCGAAGTGAGTACCTCGAAACGCTCGCGGCCCATCACGGCGATATCGCTCGTGTGGAGCGCCTTGTCGGCCGGCCGCTCGGAGAGTTTCGAGATGAAGATAGGAGATCCTGAAATGAAAGCATTCACAGAACATCTGCTCGTACGTGCAGTGTCGATACTATTGATTACCGGCCTAGTGCTCTGGGGCGTTGCTCCCCACTCGGGCCTTTCGGTGGCGATAGCAGCAGACGAGCACGGACACGACGAGGCGCACGATGAAGACTCTCATGATGAGGACGCCGCCGAGCACGAAGGCCATGGAAGCGATGAGGGAGAGCATCACGACGATGTCGTAAGGCTAAGCGCTTCTCAGATGCAGGAGTTCGGCATCGAGGTGGCTACAGCAGGAAGCGGTCAGATCACCACGTATGTCGTGCTTCCCGGAGAGGTCGTTCCTAATGCCGACCGCGTGGCGCACATCGTTCCTCGTTACGCCGGCATCGTAAGAGAGGTCCGAAAACGCATCGGAGACAAGGTGAAAACCGGTGACGTCCTTGCCGTTATCGAGAGTAGCGAAACACTGACGGCATATGAGCTAAAAACACTTCTCGACGGTACGGTCATCGCCAAACACGTTACGCGCGGAGAGGCTGTCACTCGGGACTCGCAGGCGTTTGTCATAGCCGACCTGCGCGATGTCTGGCTTGAGCTAAGCATCTACCAGCGCGACCTGTCCCGCGTGAAGGTTGGCCAGCGCGTGCTCATCTCGAGCGGTCATCACCTGCCCGACGTAGAAGGAACGATCTCATACGTAAGCCCGGTGGTCGATGAGGACACACGCACTGCAAGGGCGCGCCTCGTCGTGGACAACGGCGCCGGTGCGTGGCGGCCGGGCATGTTCGTCACCGGTCGCGTTGCGGTTACGGCGGCGAATGTGCCGGTCGCCGTCCCGCATTCAGCGCTTCAGACCGTGGAAGGACACACGCTTGTCTTCGTACAAGATGAAGATGGCTTTGAGCCGCGCGAACTAAGACTTGGACGTAGCAGCACGACCCATGTCGAGGTCTTGTCGGGCCTCTCGGCAGGTGAGTCGTACGTCGCCAAGGGCGGCTTCATCATAAAAGCCGAGCTTGGAAAGTCCGAGCTTAGCGAAGGCCACTCGCACTAATCGGAGGTTAAGACGATGGATTTTCTTATTCGCTTTGGCCTTCGAAACCGCCTCTTGGTGGTCGCGTTTGGCGTTCTAGTCAGTCTTGCCGGGTTCCGGGCGTACCTCGATCTTCCTGTCGATGCGTTCCCAGATGTCTCGCCAAACCTCGTACAGGTTTTCACAGAGACCGAGGGCTTGGCCCCCGAGGATGTAGAAAAGTACGTCACCTACCCGATCGAAGCCGCAATGAACGGACTGCCGCGCCTTGAGCGGCTCCGATCGGTATCGAATTTCGGACTTTCGGTCGTAAACATCTACTTCGAAGACGGGACCGATATCTATTTCGCCCGTCAAGTCGTGGGCGAGCGTCTCCAAGAAGCTCGTGAACAGATCCCGGAAGGTTTCGGCGACCCAGCGCTAGGACCGATCTCTACCGGTATGGGGCTGGTGCTCTTTTACTACCTTGAGGACGAGACCGGCGAGTATTCACTCGAGGAGCTTCGCAGCATCCAAGACTGGCTTGTGAAGTTCCACCTTCAGACCGTCCCTGGCGTAACTGAGGTTCTGGGAATAGGAGGCTACGAAAAGCAGTATCAGGTCAATGTCCATCCTGAACATCTGACCCAGTACGGGATCACGATCGGTGACGTAATCGATCGCATCCGCGAGAACAACCTGAACGTCGGTGCCCAGTTCATCGAGAAGAACTCCGAAGAGTACATCGTGCGCTCGGTGGGATTGGCCTCAAGCGTCGAGGATCTCGAAAACATCGTCGTTAAATCTAAAGACGGCACTCCAGTATTCCTACGCGACCTAGCTGACATCGAGCTTGGCGGGGCCATTCGCCGCGGCGTGCAGACAAGAAACGGGATCGAAGAAGTCGTTTCCGCAATGGTTGTAAAGCTCTACGGCACAAACTCCTCGACCGTCATCGGACAGGTCGAAGACAAGATGACCGAGATCAATCAAATCTTGCCCGAAGGGGTCAAGATCATCCCGTACTACGAGCAAAAGACGTTGGTCGCGGCGTGTGTTGCAACGGTCAGGAACGCATTGGTTCAGGGCATCGTGTTGGTGGCGCTGGTGCTGATGGCGTTCATGGGAGGTCTTCGAGCGAGTATCGTCGTTGCCCTCTCGATTCCCTTCTCGGTTCTGTTTGCGACGCTGGGGATGGGCTACTTTGGTATCTCTGCGAACCTGATGTCGCTTGGAGGACTGGCAATCGCCATCGGCATGATGGTCGACGGCACAATCGTTGTCGTAGAGAACGTCGAACGGATGCTGGGTGAGGCCGACCCTGACGAGTCACGCGTCGCCGTAGTCTCGCGTGCCTGCATGGAGGTCGGAAGACCCATCGTCTTTGCGATCTCGATTATCGTGATCGTGTTCCTCCCCCTGTTCACGCTTCAGGGCGTTGAGGGCAAGACCTTCCGCCCGCTCGCTTACACCGTAGCGCTTGCGATGATGGGATCGCTGGCATTCGCCATCCTCATCGCACCGGCACTATCTGATCTACTGATGCGCCGGCCCAAAGGTGGGAGTTCAGGGGGCCGAGGGATGCGCGCGCTGGTGGCGCTGTATCGGCCGGCCGTGTCGTTTTTTGTAAGACGTCGCGCGTTCGCCCTTGTGCTCGCCGGTGGCTTACTCGTGCTAGGAGTAATCGTCTTTCCCCGCCTGGGGTCTGAGTTCACGCCGCGACTTCAAGAAGGAACCATGGTGCTTCGGCTTACGATGCCTCCGTCGATATCGCTTACCAAGAGCACCGACTTGACGATGATCGTCGAGCGTCGCCTCATGAAGATACCTGAGATTAGCGGAGTCGTGACGCGGATCGGTCGAGGCGAGGTCGGCGCACATACTGACCCCGTAAACAGCGCCGAGATGTACATTCTCTTGCACCCTCAAGAGCAGTGGCGAAGTGCCACGACTCAGACGGAGCTTGAAGATCAGATCCGCGATGACCTAGGTGCCGTGCCCGGCGTTGCCACCAACTTCACCCAACCCATTGCGATGACGGTTGACGAGTTACTTGAGGGCGTTCGGGCGGAGCTCGCCATCAAGCTCTTTGGGGATGACCTGGATGAACTCATCGAAAAGGCCAACGAGATCTCGCGCGTGGTGCAGACAGTCCCTGGAGCAGTAGACATCCAGGTCGACCAAGTCGCCGGCACGCCGCAGCTTATCATCACCGTGGACCGCCAGGCTGTCGCCCGCTACGGAATGAACGTAGCCGACGTCCAAAAGACGATCCGAACCGCGGTCGGTGGTGAAGTCTCCGGTCAGATATTCGAAGGTATCCGTCGCTTCGGCATCTACGTGCGCTTTGCCGCGCCGTATCGCGGCACCGCTGAGTCGATTGGAAACATCCTGGTTGAGGGCCCCGGACAAGTAAGAGTGCCGCTGTCGGAGCTTGCCGAGATTGAGGAGGTCGTCGGTCCACGCCAAATCACGCGAGAGGACAACCAGCGCTTCATTACGATCCAGTGCAACGTGGTAGGCCGCGACATCGGCTCGTTTGTGGCCGATGCTCAGTCAGCGATCGACGAGGCCATAGTGTTCCCTGCAGGCTATCTGGTCACTTGGGGCGGTCAGTTTCGGCTGCAACAGGAGGCCAATCGTCGACTCGCTGTAGTCGTACCGATTACGCTCCTGATCGTCTTTTTCCTGTTGTTCATGAGTTTCGGTTCCATTGGGAACTCGATCCTCATCATTGCAAACATCCCACTCGCGCTCGTTGGTGGGGTCGTCGCTCTTTGGGCCACAGGGCAGAACCTGTCGGTTCCATCATCGGTCGGGTTCATCGCTCTTTTTGGCATCGCGCTCGAGAACGGAATGGTGCTGGTTACCTACTTCAATCAACTCGTGCAGGACGGTGTTGCTGTTGACGACGCCTCGGTTAGAGGAGCAACTCTTCGGCTTCGACCGGTGCTCATGACCGCAATCACGACTGCGCTCGGATTGTTCCCGCTGCTGTTCTCCTCGGGTACGGGAAGCGAGGTGCAGCGGCCACTGGCAACTGTAGTTGTCGGCGGGCTGGTTACCTCGACTGTTCTGACGCTTCTCGTGATTCCGGCCCTGTATAGGTGGTTTGCCGTAATTCCGGACGGCGAGGCACAGAATTCTTTACGTGAAGGAGGATAAGACAATGAAACAAGTACGAGCATACATTCAGCCACATAAGCTCGACGCCGTGAAACTTGCTCTTCACAAGGTGAGCGGCCTGAGTGGAATGAGCGTGAACGACACCCAGGGGTGGGGCCGTGGCACAAGCCACAAGGAGGCTGACCCCCACGCGGAGCCCTCGGGGCTCGAGCGACACGTGAAGGTCGAGGTGTTCTGCGTCGATCTTCTCCTGGATGAGGTGGTCGCCACCATCGAGAAGGCTGCTCATACAGGGCTTCATGGGGACGGCAAGATATATGTCATTCCCGTCGAAGAAGCCGTGCGTATCAGCAGCGGCGAACGGGGCGATGCTGCCGTGTAGACTGCGACGGTTGTTGGTTGCGGTGGTCATCAGAGTTCGGTTAGCGAGCGTTCGCGACCGCGACCGCGTCCGCTACGCGCTACCGCTCTCGCCGCTGAGCGACCTCGTGGCCGGAGCCATGGTCGAGAACGACCTCGATCGGATCTTCGCCTACCGCCGACGGCGACTAGAGGAATTGCTCACATGAAAATTAGGACGGTTGCCGTTATGCGAATATCCGCTGGCCGCGTACGCCATGATCGCTTCAGCCCGATTGCCTGCGCGATCGCGTTCGTGCTGTGCGATCTTGTGGTTCCAGCATCGGCCGCCGAGATAGAAGGAGTCGGTTTCCCCGACGTCCGCGCTTCGGAAGACGTACGGTTCGTTCTCAACAATGTGGCCCTGCTTCGTTACCGGGTATTCTTCAGGGGATACGTCGCCGGACTCTATCTAGGGGAAGGCATAGGCCCCGAGTCACTATTTGACGACGTTCCTAAGCGGCTCGAGATCTCTTATTTCTGGGGCATCCCGGCGCACAAGTTCGCCGAGGCCACGATCAATGGTATTTCAGCCAATCGATCTGCGGAGCGCGTGCGTGCACTGCAACCCGCAATCGATCAGTTCAATGACCTCTACCAAGACATCGAGCCAGGTGACCGCTACGCACTCACATACATTCCGAATGTCGGGACCGAACTCGCGCGCAACGGAGTCTCCCTGGGCGCTGTTGCGGGGGCGGAGTTCGCTTCTGCGCTCTTCTCGATCTGGTTTGGCACCGTTCCGTTCGACGAGTCGCTGAAGCGGCGTTTGCTGACCCCCGCGGCGACGTGATCGATCCGGTGAGAAAAGTATCGGCACTGCCATGCGATGGTACGCCGACAAGGACGGTAGGAAATGTCTCTCAATAGACCTTTGAAGCTTCATTACTCGGTTGTTGCAGTCGTGAGCATCTTTCTTGTCGCAGGACCCGTGATGGCAGTAGACGAGCCAATCTACGAAGTCCTGAGAAGCGCCGACGGATACGAGATACGACGCTACCCTTCCGTCGTCGTGGCCGAGCTGGAGGTCGGGGAAAGCTTCGAGCGTGCAGGCAACGTGGCCTTCCGCCCGCTTGCCGCTTTCATCAACGGTGCCAACTCGGGGGCCGAGAAGATCGAGATGACCGCCCCTGTGATGCAGCGCTCCGCCGGTAGCGGCGGCTACGCACTCCAGTTCGTAATGCCCGAGGGTTACACGCTCAAGAACGTTCCCCGTCCGACCGATGGGCGCATTGCTGTGCGCGAGGAACCCGGCCGCGTCGTAGCCGTGCACCGCTACTCGGGCACTTGGTCGGAGCGACGCTACCGCGGCCGGCTAGCCCGAATGCGCACAGCGCTGGCCCGTGACGGCCTCGAGGTCACCGGTGACCCGGTCTGGGCCCGTTTCAATTCACCTTTCATGATTTGGTTCCTGCGGCGAAACGAGATTTGGCTGCCAGTGGTTTGGAGCTCGTAGCCATGCGCACGAAAGAGCGCGCGCTGGATGTGCCGCCGTGGAATGCGACGGTTGGAGAACCCATCGACGACGAGGGCAACGAGCTCATCGAGCACGTCGAGGTTAGCTCGACGCACCTCGGGCTCGGCTTCAGTCCTGATGTCTACCGGATTGTCGCAGGGCGGCTCGGGGCTCCGCTTTCTCGCCAAGCGTTCAACAGCGCAGTCCAAGAGACAGTGTGAGGGGGGCGCCGTGATGCGTGGTCTCCACTGGTTCCGCAATGACCTGCGTCTCCACGACAACACGGCACTCAAAGCGCTCGTGACGCAGGTGGCAGAGTGGTTGCCCGTGTTCGTACTGGACCCGCGGATTGCTGCCGGTCCGCGCGTGGGCGAACCACGTATGCGCTTCCTTCTAGATTGTCTCGGACGGCTGGGTCGTGACCTCGAGAAACGGGGCGTACCGCTCCTTGTGCGCGAAGGGCGGCCTGAAGAAGTGCTGCCCAAGCTCATGCACGAAACCGGTGCACGACTGCTCTCGTTCAACGAGGATACGACACCGTTCGCCCGCAGTCGGGACACAGCGGTACAGAATGCCGTGGAGCGCAGCGGCGGCAAGATCGTGGCACGGCTGGACCGGGTCGTGTTCGGGTCGAGCGAGATTCGAACGGCGAGCGGGGGAGCCTATTCTGTCTACTCTCCGTACCGCAAGGCGTGGATGAAGCGGTGGGATGAGGAACCGCGGCTTCCGCTCGGGCTCGGACGTCTGCCGGCGCCGATCGCGGGCTTCCCGGCCGATCGGATCCCCGACCCGCCGGCGCTCGGTGGCAGCAGTGGAGAGTTCAATCTTCCTACCGGTGGCGAGCAGGCCGCCAAGCGGCGCTTGGAACGCTTCCTGGGAACTGCAGCCGCGCGTTATCACGAAGATCGCGACCGACCCGATGTCGACGGGACGTCGCGACTCTCCCCCTACCTCCGCTGCGGCGCTATTTCGGTGCGCCAGTGCTTCGAGAGCGGCCAGGAAGCGGCCCGCGCAGAACCGGCGTTGCAGCGGGGTGTGGCGAAGTGGCTCGATGAGCTCGTGTGGCGCGAGTTCTATTCCGCAATCCTCGAGGAGCATCCACGCGTGCTGAAGCAGAACTACCGGCAGGAGTACGACGCTGTTCTCTGGGCCGACGACCCGACTGGCTTCGAGGCGTGGTGCGCAGGCCGCACGGGCTACCCGATCGTCGACGCCGGCATGCGCCAGCTTCGGTCGACGGGTTGGATGCACAACCGGGTTCGCATGATCGTGGCGAGCTTCCTGACCAAAGACCTACTGATCGATTGGCGCGAAGGTGAGCGTTTCTTCTTTCAGCACCTTGTCGACGGTGACCCCGCCTCGAACAACGGCGGCTGGCAGTGGGCCGCCTCAACGGGAACCGACCCGCAACCGTACTTCCGAATCTTCAACCCGGTTGCGCAGGGCAAGCGCTGGGATCCTGAGGGTCGATACGTGCGTCGCTGGGTTCCCGAGCTGCGTGACGTATCGGATCGACGTGTGCACGCGCCATGGGAAGCGGAACTACCCAGCGGCTACCCGCGGCCCATCGTCGATCATGCCGAGCGACGCGAGCTCGCCATCGAGCGCTTCACACGCGCGCGCAAGGCAGCGGTGCGGCCGTGAGCGAAGCTATGGCCGCCGACGAGCGTGCGATCCGTCTGGGCGTCTCGTCGTGCCTGCTCGGTAACGAAGTGCGCTTCGACGGTGGGCACAAGCGTGATCGCTTCGTTACCGACCTGTTGGCCGGCTTCTTCGAGTGGGTGCCCGTGTGCCCTGAGGTCGAGGTCGGCATGGGTACTCCGCGTCCGGCCCTGCGGCTTGTGCGCGGAGGCGACAATGTCCGGATGGTCGAGATCAAATCGGGTCGTGATCACACGCGCGCAATGGAGGCATACTCAGCAAAGCGAGTGCGTGAGCTCCGCGGTCTCGATCTGTGCGGCTATATCCTGAAGAAGGGCTCGCCGAGCTGTGGGATGACGCGCGTGAAAGTCTACGAGGAGAAGGGTATGCCGACGCGACAGGGGAGGGGACTCTACGCGTCGGCTCTAATGGAGGCGTACCCGAATCTACCCGTCGAGGACGAGGGCCGGCTCAACGATTCGAATCTGCGTGAAAATTTCATCGAACGGGTGTTTGCCTACCGGCGTCTGGGCGATCTCTTTCGCGGACGCTGGACGGGTGGGCAAGTTATTGCATTTCACACCGCCCACAAGCTCCAGCTGTTGGCCCACTCGCCTGCCGTCTACCGTGAACTCGGCCGCCTTGTCGCGACGCTGAAACAGACGCCACGAGCCACTTTCCGTGAGAGTTACGAGAGCGGCTTCATGGCCGCTCTCGCACATGTGGCCTCGCGCGGACGCAACGCCAATGTCCTGCAGCACGCGGCCGGCCATCTCAAGAAGAGTCTCGACTCGGCCTCGCGTAGCGAGCTGGCCGAGCTCATTCACGATTACCGCAAGGGCCTCGTCCCGCTCGTCGTCCCCGTCACGCTTATCAGGCACCACGCCCGGCGACACGCGATCGACTATCTGAACGGACAGATATTCCTCGAGCCCCATCCGAAGGAGCTCATGCTCCGAAATCACGTCTGAGGTGGACGAGCGATGCCGGTGCGCAGGTTCATCACCATCCCCGGATACATCATCGCATGGACCGTGTGGCTGGGAGCTGCGCCGGTTTGGCTCCCGGTGGTGATCGTCGTGGACATGGTGCGTCGTAACCAGGGCGTCGCGCTTCGTTGCGCCGTCCTTGTCGCCGTTTACCTCACCTACGAGATCATGGGCATCGCAGCGAGCGCCGGACTGTGGGTATGGAAGAACCTTCTTGGCATCGACAGCGAACGGTGGACCGACGTCCATTTCCGGCTCGAGGCGTGGTGGGGGACGATGCTGTTCCACGCGGTGGTCCGACTCTTCGGGCTCCGCCTCGAGGTCGAGGGCGATGCGGATCTCGGTCGTGGTCCCTATCTGCTCTTGCTTCGACACACCAGCACCGCCGATACGCTGCTTGCCTCGGCGCTCGTGAGCCGGCCGTACGGACTTCGCCTCCGGTACGTACTCAAGCGGGAGCTACTCTGGGATCCTTGCCTCGACATCGTGGGCAATCGGCTCCCCAACGTGTTCGTCGATCGTTTTACCGACGACTCGGCGCGCGAAGTGAGCCGCGTGCGCGAGCTCGCTCGGGATCTCGGCACGCGCGACGGTATCTTGATCTATCCCGAGGGCACCCGTTTCTCGCAGGCAAAGCGAAGGCGCGCTCTCGACCATCTCCGCGAGAACGGCGACGCGAAGATGCTAGAGTACGCCGAATCCCTGGCGTTCGTGCTGCCGCCACGACCCGGCGGCTTGCTGGGGTTGCTTGAGGCCGCGTCTGAGGCCGACGTTGTGGTTTGTGCGCACACGGGCTTCGATGGCGCCGCATCGCTTGCGCAAATCTGGAAGGGAGCGCTCTTACACCAGGTGATCCGGGTCCAGTTTCGTCGCATCGCACGCGACGAGATCCCTTCAGGTCGGGATGCACGAATCGCTTGGATTCTCGAAGAGTGGAGACGGGTTGGTGATTGGGTCGAGCATCAACAGTCGCAAGAGCTCTCCGGGAGCGGAACGCAATGAAGTCAAGCCCATGGAAACAACCGAGATGAAGAAGCGCATTCTTGTGACCGGTGCGTCCGGATACGTTGGCGGTCGCCTTCTGAGGCGGCTGGAGGAGCGTGGGCTCCTCGTGCGCTGCCTCGCGCGCCGACCGGAGTTCCTTGCCGGCCAGGTCGGCGCTGGGACGGAGGTTGTCGAGGGAGACGTGCTGCGTGAGGAAACCTTAGCTGCGGCGCTCGAAGGCGTGCACACCGCCTACTACCTGGTTCACTCGATGGGCAGTACGAGCGAGGAAGGCTTCGAGGCTCAGGACCGGATGGGCGCGGACAACTTCGCCCGCGCCGCGCGCGCCGCGGGCGTGCGCCGGATCGTCTATCTAGGGGGCTTGGGTGACGAGGATGCCGATCTCTCGCCCCACCTGCGCAGCCGCCACGAAGTCGGACGCGCGCTGCGCGCCTCGGGCGTGCCCGTGATCGAGTTCCGCGCCTCGATCGTGATCGGATCTGGTAGCCTCTCGTTCGAGATGCTGTGTGCGCTGGTCGAGAGGTTGCCGGTGATGGTGACGCCGCGGTGGGTGCGCGTCAGTGCACAGCCCATAGCGATCGGGGACCTTCTGGCCTATCTCGAGGCGGCTTTAGATCTGGAGACCGACGAATCCCGTATCTACGAGATCGGTGGAGCCGAGCGCGTCTCCTATGGCGATCTCATGCGCGAGTATGCGCGACTGCGGCAGCTACGCCGCGTCATGGTTCCGGTTCCCGTGCTGACGCCGCGACTCAGCAGCCTCTGGCTGGGATTAGTCACGCCACTGTACGCGCGGGTGGGGCGCGTCCTCGTCGAGAGCATCTGCCACGAGACGGTGGTTCACGATGACCGTGCCCGCCGAGACTTCACAGTCGAACCGATGGGCGTGCAAGAGGCGCTAGCGAGCGCACTGGCAAACGAGGATCGCGAGTTTGCAGAGACGCGGTGGTCCGATTCGATGTCGGTGGGTGGTGCCGACCCGGGCCTATTCGCCGGCTACGGGGGAGTGCGCCGAGGACGGCGCCTCCTTGATTCGCGGAAGTGCGAGTTGGCTGTGTCCGCTTCGGAAGCTTTTGCTCCAATCCGCCGTATTGGAGGCGGCACCGGCTGGTATGCCCACGACTGGCTCTGGCGTGCGCGCGGCTTCATCGATTTGCTCGTTGGAGGTGTTGGAGTGCGTCGGGGGCGGCGTGACCCCGAGCAGTTGCGCGTGGGCGACACCGTGGACTGGTGGCGCGTCGAAACCTACGAGCCCGACCGTCTTCTCCTAATGCGGGCCGAGATGAAACTGCCCGGTCGCGCCTGGCTCGAGTTCGAAGTGCAGCCGAACGATCGCGGATGCACGGTTCGACAGACGGCAGTCTTTGATCCCAGCGGTCTACTCGGTCTCTTCTATTGGTACGCAATCTATCCGCTACACGCGGCGGTCTTCCGCGGTATGCTTGCAGGAATCGCGCGAGCGGCGCGGCGCGAGGGCGGCGGTCGCGGCGTCGTCGGTGCCCGCGACTTGCTTCGACCGTGATGCGGCCTGGTACGACTTTACGAGTCCAACGACCGCGGCACGGATCGGCACGGGCAAATCGGGCCATGCATCAACGACAGACTGCCAATCGGCGTCACCCAGCGCCTCGCCATGCCCAATTCTAGTACAACGAGCAGTACAACGAGCCTCTTCGCTCGAACCCGTATCCTTTATAGATAGAGTACTTACAGAATCGCGGACGCGGGTTCGATTCCCCCGCCCCACTTTTTGGGGTCTGTGACAGAGGTGGCCATCGCCCTTTACTTGCCGAGGCGGAGATACTTGGCTTGTATATAGCTGAGCTTAACACCGACGATGAGAACGCCGATGGTCTTCCCGTCGGTCACGACCGGCACGGAGATCTGCACGCTGTTGACTTGCGAACTTTCGTCGAATTCGACTGAGCCGATATAGACCTTCCCTTCGCCCGCGTTGAACGCTTCGGACCACTTCTTCTCGTCGCCCTGCCAATAATCCGTCGTCGGCGGATAAGCCGCGACGGTGGCGCCATTTCGATCAGTCAAAAACATCTCACTGTAGATCGACCGATTGAAATCAACGAGAGTTTGGAAATAGTGTCCTAACTCATTTTGCTGCAGAGCCTTCTTGAGAGGCGTCATTTCCTTAGTAGCCATCCAAGCTTTGTCGAGTTGCTTGATTTCTTCCAAAGACTGGCCTTTCGCATTGTGCTTATGAACCGCGTCGATTAACGTCGGGTTGGCGGCAAGTTCGCGAACGTCCTCTACTTTGTTTCTAAGGAGCCTGGCAAGGCGGGCTTGCGATAGAGTGGCGTAGGTCGGCGTAGCGCCGACCACGACTAAACCCAAACCCAAACATGCATAGACCACCCTGCCCAACATCACCGTTCCTCTCGTATCACCTCGGCTCCACCCCCCGCCTCGCGGATCAAACTAAGAGTTTGATTATAGCTCCCCGATTCTAGCACCTAAATATCGGGCCGATCGGCAAAATAGCTTTCCCCTTGTCCGCAGTCCAGCAATCACAGGAATCGCTCCCGTTTCCTGGCAGAAAAGTCCGTGCACGCCATTACCAACAAACGAACGCTGGAGGCGTTAGGCAAGACAATAGGCCGATCCACTCGTCCTGCCGGGTACTGACATCCACTGCGCCGACTTCACGCGCCCGGTTGGGGGAGCATTCGCGTGAGTCGTAGCGTGCGTGGAACTCGCGCGGCGACCGCTCCCCGTTGCGCGCAAGTCGTCTGATTCGAATGCGCAGCAAGCCCCGATCCTGCGCTCGGTTTCAAAATGGACGCGCGACTCTATAAGTGTGGGCTACGTGACCGGATCCCGAGACCAGCGCCAGATCCTTGCGATCATGTTCACCGACGTGGTCGGCTACACAGCTCTGACCGAGCGTGACGAAGGTGCGGCCTTGCGTGTGCGTGCGCAACACCGCGATCTAGTCCGCACTTTGGTCGAGCAATTCGAAGGCGAATTGATCGACGCCACCGGTGATGAGTCGTTTTCTATTTTTCCGAGCGCGTTGCGCGCCGTCGACTGCGCGTTGGCGTTGCAGGGAGCCTTACGCAGCTATCCTGGCATGCGGCTGCGGATCGGACTGCACCTCGGCGACGTGATCCGTCGCGACGGCGAGGTCGTGGGCGTCAACGTCGCGGCACGCATCCGCCCGGGCCGGCGTGATGCTTAGCGCGATAGGCGTCGTCGTCTGTGACAATCAACGGCGTAGCTGTTTCGGCTTTGCCGTTTACGCCCAACTGCCAATGAATACTCCTGTTCGCGTCACCCGCAGCGCGAACGACGCCACCGTGGATGCCGCGCAGGTGATGCCAGGCGCAGATCGCTACGCGATTGCCGCGCTGGTTGCCGCCGCCGTGAGAGCGAAACACGATGTGGTGTTCGTGCAGGTTGCGCCGCGAGCTGCACGCCGGTACGCGGCAGCGCCAGCCGTCTCGATCGAAGATGGGGTTGCGGTGGCGTGGTACGTCGGACCAAACCTCCAGCGCGTGGCGTAGTATCCGTTCGAAAGCGCGGTGTGGTGCCTCCAGGCCCACGCGAAACGTCTCGATCGCGTCGCAGGCAAGTGAAATAACCGAGGCCGGTCCACGGATTCGCAGCGCGGCCGAAACTTCTTGCCCGTGAGACAAGATCCGGTCGGCTGTGGCCTCGCCGTAGTGCGAACAGATATGCCGCCTGAGTTCTTCGTCGGCTGAGCAGTTGAGTGCAGCACCTGACGGTGGCGGTCCCACGCGTACTAGAAAGGAGGTTCGGTCGTGAATGTCGCGTGCCCAGGAGACCTCATCGATCAGTCGTCGCACGGTTACTTCGCGGGCACGCTGCGTCCATGCCTTGGCGGTTTGTTCAGCGGCGACCGGCAACAACGCGATGGCGCGCACCCACGAAAGCTTGCCGTCGCGGTATGCGTCGGCGATCAGCCCGCGACGCTCAGAAAACGCGCCGACAAGTTGTACGAGTGTGCGTGCCTTACGTGGCGAGATGCCGATGCGTTCGGTCACATAGGAGGACAGCGAGGTGTAGCCGAGGTGGCGGTGCAGCCGTAGCCGCGTGAAGGTGTGCAGGAGCTTACCCATCTGATAGTCGATCGACTGCATAGCACCTAGAATCGCGCGGAGTTTGCAGTCGAGGTTTTGCGGGTTGCAGGGGTCCTGGTCGTCGTCCTCGCCTGCGTCGCTGGGAGCCGCGGCCGCCGCGGATGCACCGCGTGCGAAATCGGCGGAAGGCGAGTGGGGTGAAATCTGCTCGCGCATTGCCGCGCGTTCTTGGTCGGTAAATTCATGACAGGCATCGCTAACTGCTCCGTTCGTGTCGCTGTCGGCATGCAATAACCCGCCGTTGTATGCGTGTGGGGCGAGGGAGCCGTCGGCTCGAACGGCGCGAACGGTAGCGTCGAGCCCGCGATGCTGCGGTCTTGGTGCTAAGGTGCTGTCGGCTCCGTCGACACCGGCACTTGTTCCCTGGATCGTTTGTTCGGCACGGAATGGTCGTGCTGATAGCGCCTCGGCGGCAACGAGTTCGAGCGTCTGCCAGCCGCCGAGAGGGCTGCCGGCTGTGCGTGAAGCGAGCTCGCAGGTTTGCCGCCAAAGCGAGAGGAGCGCGGGCTTACAGGGCAGGTTGAGCTCGACGTGCGGCTCGGAGTCTGCGTCGTCGATAAGATCAGTTTCGGGTTGCGATGAAGGCGAAGCCCCGCCGAGTTCTGCGCGGCGCGCGAGCTCGAGCGCGACTGCACGATCTACCTCAGCGACCGTCAAGGTCGAAGCGCGCCGGACCCACCACGTCGTTAGCGTTGTTGAGGCTTGTGCGTCTGTGTCGACCAGCCGTGCCAGCGCGCGCAACTTAGACCACGACAGCCGACCCTCGCGGAAGGCCGACTCGAGGTTCGGCGCGTTATCGAGTGCGCGTGCAACTTGTGCGGCCACTTGAAGTTCTCGCGCAGAAATACCGAGCCGCTCGGCGGTGTAGTCACGCAGTCGTGCGAAGCCGAGGCGGTGGTACCCGCGCCGTTCTAGTAGAGACCGGGAATGGCGGCCGAGTTGTACGCGGCACGCCGCTTCGCGGCCGCCGAGCTTCTGCAGTGCGGCGTCGATGACCAGGGCGGCATCGTCGCGGAAGATGTGACGAATTTCGTCGGGGGCGGGCGGCTCGAGCAACGCTGGGTCGATGAACTCATCGGGTTGCTCGGGATGGCGCCAAGCCGCAGCGTCCGGTTCGTTGGCGCTGTGATGCGCGTCGAACCGCTCATCCAAAGGTTCGGCCGGGGCCGGTGAGATGCTGAGTTGTGATTCGTCCATACCGATAACGAAAAGCAGAGGTCGCGCTGTAATCAGTGGGGCGAATGTAATACGAAAGTGTGGTCGTGGCAAGGGATATCAACGCAGAATATCACCGACCGACGTAGACGATGACAGCTGTGTAATAAGAAACCGGTCAGGACAACCGAGAACGCAGCATCGGCGGCGTTAAAGCCGCGCCCGCCCGCCGCCCGCGCCCGCCCGCGCCCGCCCGCCGCCCGTGATCCCGCTGATTCGGTTGAGGGTGAGGGGGAGGATGGCGTCGGAGACGCCGATTGGCAGCAGCGTGCGCAGACGCAGCGTCCGCATCTGCTGCGGCCGACCGGCCTAC
This sequence comes from Deltaproteobacteria bacterium, assembly GCA_029262415.1. GTDB lineage: Bacteria > Desulfobacterota > Binatia > UBA1149 > JAJCZL01 > JAJCZL01. The sequence continues at coordinate 71,805 of JAJCZL010000007.1, forward strand.
GTGCTTCTCCTCTTCTTGAGCGTCGGCCCCCCCTTTTGCGCACGTCGGTACGGTGTAGTTAGAAGCTGGGTTAGAGCCATCGAAGTTGAGAATCCGCTTCTCATGATTCGGAATTCCCGGGTGCAGCAATCTGTTCCACCGGCAACATAGGTGGGAAAGTGCAGGGGTTAGGCGCTGCCCTCGTTTGAGTGAGTTTTGCGCGTGGAGCGGTCGGGAAACATGAGCTTCCGACTAGGTGCGCGGCACAAGAACCTTGTTTGCTCCCGAAGCGGATTCTCCGCTAGGATCGACACTGGCGCGAGCTACGTAGTGTAGCGGATTCGCGCACACCTACTGACAGCCGAGGAATTTGATGACCATGAGACACCTACTCTATATCGCTATGCTTGCAGCCTTCGCTTGTGCTCCTTCTCTTGCTTTAGCCTCCGAGTGCGGGCGTCCGGTGAGCACGGGGCCGATCCCTGGAGCCGTCGATTCGCTCTATATCCTTCAGTCTGCTGTTGGGGCCAGGGATTGCCGGCTCGATGAGTGCGATATCAATTCAGACTGCCGCATCAGTGTATCCGACGCGCTCGGAGTACTGCGCTCGGCTGTGGGAGACGACGGAATCAAAATTGATTGCAAGAGCGAGTGCCCGACGATTGTTCGTTGCGGCGCTGAAGACGCGCCGATGTGTAACGGTACCTGTCCTGCCGATTACGCATGTATGGCGGTCGACGACGACGGCGAAGACCACGACGACCGCGTCACGATCTGCCACCTACCTCCGGGAAATCTGAGCAACGGCCGGACACTCGTCCTCGGCGAGTCGGCTGTTTCGGCCCACCTGCGCCACGGCGATGGACTCGGTCCGTGCGAAGACCTGAATATGGCGATAATCGCTTCCTCGCGCGGCGGTGACAATGGATACCATGAAGACGGTGACAGCGACCGTGACGGTGATGACGCGAACAAGGGAGACCGTGACGACGACGATGGCGACTGCGTCTGCGTGCCGATCACGATAACCACCAGCACGACTGTGGATGAGGCGACGACCACGACAATGGGGCCGACCACCACGACATCGACGATGGCATCGACGACCACGACATCGATGATCGCATCGACGACCACGACGATGGGACCCACGACCACGATGGCGCCTACTACCACCACCACGACGACCACGACGATGGCATCGACGACCACGACCACCATGGGGCCGAGCGCTGCGGCCGGTCAGGCGATCTACGACACTAGGTGCGGGTTCTGCCACGGAGCAGGCGCGCACGATACGACGAACGATTCGGGCGGGACCATCGCCAACAGGGGTTCGCGCCTGGTAAACAATCTCGGCGCCCTCAGTGGGCGGATGCAGGGCATCACCCTTACCAGTGCCGAGATCGCCGATCTGCGTGCCTTCTTCAACACGTTGTAGAACCAAGGAGGCCCCAGCGGCGGCGGCGCTACCCCTGGGGCCCGTTCTGCAGCTACCTACCAGCGGTTGCTGACGTACCAGACGCCGCTGGCGGCCATGCAGTCGAGCGAATCCAGCGCGATGTGGATCACCAGACCCAATCCGATCAGCCGGGTGCGCGCAGGCAACGTCAGCGCGACATATGATGCTACAGCCATGGGGCTGTGCAGCGGATGGAACCCCACGCTACAGCGCCCTGGGTCGTAGATCGGCACGGCCGCCAGGTGATCGAGGTCGATAGCCATCATCGCGATCATGACCAGGTAGCTCGCGCGCCAGTTACTCCGGAACAACACTAGGGCTGCTAGGAGCGGGACGAGTAGGTGAAATGCTATATGTGTGATGGCGTTGATCCGGGGCTACGCGCCGCGCTGGTGACCGTGGACGTCTCAGTCAAACTACCGCCTTGGGACGCTGCAGCGCCCACACGCGGGTTTTGCCCACACCCTTCAGCTTGAAGCGTCGGAGCTTGCGCAGAGCGAAAGCCGGAGAGTTCTGCAGCTGCTCGCTGAACCCGTCCGAGACCACCGCGGTTCCGGGCAGGGCGACGTCGACGAGACGGCTGGCCAGGTTGACGGTAGGGCCGTAAAGGTCGCCCTCCCAGGCGAGCATGGCGCCGGTGGCCATGCCGATGCGCACCTCAGGTACCTGGGTATTCTCGTGGCACGCCTCGACCAGCGCCAACGCGATCTCCGCGGCGGCCGCCGTCTCGCTGGTGCTGAACATGATCTCGTCGCCGACGATCTTGACGACGCGACCGCCGCGGTTGGGCACGTGATCGTAGGCGAGCTCCTGAAACCGGGTGACCATATTGCCCAGTTCGCGATCAGAAAGTTGGCGGCTTACGGCGGTGAAATCGACGAGGTCTGCGAAGCCCGCGGTGCCGCTGTTTTGTGTGCCGACTTCTTCGGCCCCGGCCGCCGCGAGCCGCGACACGCTGGCCAGCAGGTGGCGGCGCCACGCGTAGGCGAGAAAGGGTTGGAACTCCGAGGACAACGATGCGCTGATATGCGAGATCGCTTCGGCCGCAGCCCGCTGCGAGGTCCGGCTGGAGCGCATGATGGTCTCGATCTTTTCTGCGTCCGGCGCGATGTGTGCGTCGGCCATGCGCGCCAACGACTGTCCGGTCACGCGCGTCATCTGTAGCAGCTCTTCGGGATTGCTGTCTTCGGCTTCAAGGATGCGACGGCCGGTGCACAGCATCTCGACGTCACTGCTCGTAAACAATCGTTTATGGCCGGCCGGCTGTGGAAATCCCAACGCTTGCCAAAACCGGTGCAACTGTCCCAGGCTCACACCGGCCCGTTCGGCGGCCTGCCCCGCGGTAAACTCAGGCTTGCCCATCAGTGTCTGGGTTACCTGACTCAAGACTTTTGAGTAGCGCGTGGTCAAGCCAGAGATACTAGACGAAAACGTGCAAACGGACGAGCGGGAAAAGGGTTGGTCTCAAGTCAGTCCGGGCCTACAGCAACCCCCGGAGGTGTCTTGTCACCTCACACTAGCAGGCGGGGCACGAGAGCGAGATCGGCTGCCCGACGGCCTTTTGCAAGACCAGAAGCGCATCGGTTGCGGTTACTGGCGACCCGCCTCCGCTGCTATCGACGTTGCATACACAGGGGGCACAACCCTGCGAGCCGACGGCCGCATTCAGGACAAACAGGGCATCGCTGGCGACCGGGGCGGATCCTGTGCCGACCGGTCGCCCGCACATATCGGCACTCAGACCGGGGACGGTCATCCGAAAAACTCCTCGCCAGCTTGATGCGCTGCGGGCTGCAAATGCGATCTCGATTCCGTTGAAGAAGCGGCCGCCTCTCGCAATTTCGAGGAAGCTGGGTGTGCTGGCTCCGAAGTCGTCCGTGAGGTCGACGATTCGATCCACCGCACCTCCGGCATCGGTGTAAATGCCTGCCTCGACGGGAGGGGAGAAAGTGTTGTTGCGGAAGCCGAGGAATAGGACTTTTCCGTTGCGGATCGCCGGCCCGAAAAAGTCGAAGAATACGCCGACGCCGCCGGGAATGGGTGCGTTTGATGCGATCACACGCGACCAAGCGCCACCGACGCGCTTGAAAACGCCGCCACCAGAAGCGCGGAGCGCCACGGCTACGTCGGTGCCCTCGTTAGAAAACGAGACATCACTCTTGTCCAGAATGAAGGCCGGACTCGTATTGCCGGGGAGAATGGTCGTGTTATCAACGACCACTGAGATGGTCCCGTTGTTTATCTGATATACACCGCGGCGTCCGATGCCGAGGGCCTCCCCGTAAAAGAGCACTACTCCTTGGTTGACGACCGGGCTATCGAACAGGGTGAAGGTCTCGCCTACGCCGCCGGGCACGGGAGTAACGCCGCTGCGGGCAAGGATTGTGACGACGCCGCCCGTGACGCGGCAGATTGCGTACTCGATGGACAGAAAATTCGTCACGTCGCGAAGCTGGAACACCGCTGAACCATCCGAGTCGAACTCGGCTGCACTGATTTGCAGGTCGACGGAACTGCTAAAGCTCGGAAAAGCCGAGTTGAAGTAGGCAAGGCGGGTGAGTCCAGGGTAACGGTAGAGTCCAACAGTCTGGAAGAAGCCGCCCGAACCGCTGGTGGACGGCTCGAAGAAGAAGCCTTGGAGCAGTACTTGCCCACTGCGCGCATCGGCGGCGACGCCAAGGAGAGGGAAATCCCCGGCCTGTGCCTGTGTTCGGGCATCAGCGGCGAGAACACCGCTGATGGATGAAAGTAGCTCGTTTCCTCCAGAGCTGGGATCGATTCGACGAGACCAATAGACCGTTCCGGTTTGGTCGATCACCGGTATCCCCAGAGTGGAAGCCGTGAGAGATCCGCCGGCGATGGAAACTTCGTCGAGTAAGGTCGGTGTTACGCCGACTGCCCGAGCAGGGCTTGCGGCAAAGACGTAGGCTGCTGCGATCAGCGTTGTGCCGAGCACGCGACCGCTCGTCGGCCGCACGCATCTCGAGGTGAGTTTCACTGACGAGAACCAGAAGCCGGAATTACGTAGGTAAGACACCATAATTACCCTCTTACTTGGTGTATGGGTCGAAGTGTTCTGGGTGGCCGCATCCTTGTCAACTGGCCGCCGAGGCCGGTGCGCATCGACAACGCCCCTCGGCACGGCGCGCGCGGGGGCGTCGCGATTCCCGACCGGCGAGTTGGAGGCGATTCGCGATCGTATCGGTTTCGACGCGCCGTTCATCGAAGACTAAGACCTGCGCATTGCTGAGTCGCTGGGACTACGTCTTAGCGAGGATGAAATCGAGCCCGCGAAATTTGTCGTCGAACCCGACCTGAGTATCGGTTGGACGCAGCGCGGTCGTAACGGCGGCTATTTCGGCGACGAGGAGTTGCTCGAAGAGATCGCTTGTGCGCGCCGCCACAGAATCTAGTCTAGGACCGAATGAATTCTGCAACTTCGGGTTTGACTGAGAATCCCTGGTCGAACTCGGGCGGCAGACGCTTGGGCTTGCCTGAGGAGATCGCGATGCATACGTAGGCGACCTCGGCGTGAAACAGCAACGCGGTGTCGCGTTTGCGCCGCATCTCAAAGCGACGATTGACCACTAGCCTGTGGTCGCTCTTGATGATCCAGGTCGCGCCGAGGATTACATCCCCGGGCATCGCCGCGGTCTTGTAGGACAGATCGGCACGGTGGGTCGCCATCGCCCGGTCGAGTTCTTGCCACCGCTCTAACCCGAGCCCCAGCGACTCTGCGTGCGCCCAGCCCACGCGCTCGCACCATTGGAGATAGCTTGCGTTGTTGACGTGGCCGAGCCCGTCGATCTCGTCGGGGGATACCGCGAACTCGATGAAGAAGGGTGCCGGCAGGCCCCAGGGGGTTTCACTCACAATCGCTCTCCATAGGGTTGGCGTTCGCCGATTGATTCGGCAATCTAGCACGGGACACTGTCCAAACGAGAAGGAGTTCTTCCCCGATGAAAAAGACTTACGCCCTAGCCTTTGGTTGTGCCGCCGTGATCGGCATGTCGCTCGGTTCATCCGCCCACGCGGTCGAGGGCATAGCGGTCACCGACGGCCTGTGGAAGATGAAATCGACGACGTCTATGCCGATGATGCCGCAACCGCAGGTCCGCGAGCACCAGGAGTGTATGAAGGGGGAGAGCTTCTCGCCTGAGGACTTCGCCGACGATCAAACCGGTTGCAAGTTAAGCGGCGTCAGCGTCTCCGGTAACACCTTAGAGTGGAAGGTCGCGTGTTCCGGCCAGGGCGGCATGGGTGCCACAACCGGGCAGGGTCACATGACCGTCAACAAGAACGACGCCGTAGGCAACATGAGCATGACGATGGACATGGGCGGACAGCCGATGACCATGAGCGTGAAATGGGAAGGCAAACGGGTGGGGGATTGTCCGTGAGGCTCGATGCGGCCCGATTTTGAGTTCAGGGCCGGATGCCGAGTGTTTCGCTACGATCTTTGAACTGATCGGCGCCGGCGTCGCAGCCCCTGGAGTCGGTGCGCGGCTCGTTTTCAAAGTCGGTCTCGGCGCAATCTCTATGAACGGCGCGACCGAGAGCAGAGCTAGTACGGTCGCGGATGCGTAGGCTTGGAGGATTGCCGGACGTCTCGAGGCGAGGGTCAGCCGCGGTTGTGTTGGCACCGAGGCTTCCGATTTGGGCGGCGGCCAGGCTGCGAACTTTCCAGTTGACCAGCCGTGGGCATCCCGGACAGTGAAAGACATTTCCGCTCGGCGGTAGGAATGCGGTGTTACGGCGGTCGATTCGGAGCAAAAGCGAGCGGTTTTCCATAGCCCCTTTGGGTTTGCTGCAGATGTTGTTGTCGAAGCGGATCTCTCCGTGTCGCCACTCTCCGTCCTCTTCGCGCAGACAGGCCTGGTCGGGGTCGAAACAGGTGTTGTTTCGAACCGTGATGCCGGCTGTCATCTGGCCGACACCGTCGAAGCTGAAGCAGGCGTCGGGCCGCACGATTCGGTTGTTCTCGACAACGATGTTGGTGAATGCGTTTTTCGGATAGATGGTCGAGAAGTGTACCCCGACCGAGGCACTATTGACGGTCGTTCCGTGCTGCTCGAACGCGTAGAACATATTGCCGCTGACCAGATGATCCGCTGATCCGTTCTCGAAGTTTATACATTGACCGCGGTAGGTCTTGGCGCCGAACATGTGGTGAAAGGTATTGTTGCGAATCGTTGCCCCACGCGAGAGTGCGACCCGAATGCACGTACCGACATCGGCGAAACCTGCCGAGCAACCGTTTGACACATGACCGCAGGGGCCGCCGAACTGCGCAGGATGCTGCGTGTATGAAACCACGTTGTTTTCGATCAGTGTTCTCGGAGAGGTATCCTGTTGGATGCGCAAATTCTCCTGACCGCAGAAATGGACCAAGTTGTTGCCGATGTAGAAATCTCCCGGGCCGTCGGCGTGGCCGCCGGGACCGAAATCGATGCACCGGTCTTGAACCATCCCGAGCGTGACCCCTTCCGCTGTTGTTGGGCCACCGACGCGGATCCCTCTTGAAGCATCAGACGGGTTAAGTGGTGGACAGTAACCACCGTCTCTGCAATCCGCGTTTGCGCTACACTCGTTCGATGCACCGCCGCCCACACACCGCGGGGCGGCTTGTGCTCTCGCTGTAAGAATCTTGTCGCGAAACTTCTCGATCGTGAGGTGGCCGCCGAGAGGATTCGACCTGACCGTGACGTAGGAGACGTGCTCGTGAAAGAAATTGAACGCGTAGGGTTGCCAGGGGAATTCGACCAGATGGGCATCGTCGGGGTCAGAGTCATCCACGAGGCGGATGCACACGCGCTGCGACCGTGGTGCGGGGTCGTAACGCATGGTTCCCGCCTCAGGAGGGTCGGATGGGCTACACGCATACAGCGAACTCTCACAGGTGCTTCCGCCGCAGTCGCGGTCATCGTCGCAGCTTCCACCTGAGTTTGCGCAGTGCGCACTGCCTTTGGCTTGAATTGCCGGAAGGTAGTCTTCGCAGCGCCGCTCCCCGCTGACATCGACGCAGTGGGCAAGTGGCGAAGCAGCGCGGCAGTCGGCATCGGATTGACAGCGTCGGGCGTCTTTGCGGACTACGAACGCACCCCAGATAAACTTGCTGCCTGCTCCGGGAGCACAGTCAGGTCCCCGGCATTCGAATACGCCGGGTGCGCCCGGGATGGCTTCGAACGGCGAACCTTCGTCGGCCCCCGGTTTCAGCCGCACACGTCGCGCACCGCTCAGGTAGGAGTCGGCGCCGGCACGGTTCTGGACTACGGTGGGTGCATCGGGTCGCCCGGCGCAGGCCGCCGGCATGTTGAAACGTGAGCGGAAGCGTTGCAGTCCAGCCGCGAATTCAACGACCAGCGGCCGTTCGCGATCGGCACAGGCGGCCCCCAGTCTCTCGAGGTCGTTGAGCGGACCATCGCTGCCACATTCGATGCTTCGCCCCGAGCCGCCGGCTCGACAATTCAAGTCGATATGGATCGACGCCGCGTGCGCGGCCGAAGCCGCACACGCGACCAGTTGGATAGTGATACCGAACGTCGATGCAGCTAGTCTCATGGCCTAACTTGCACAATGGCCGTTGGTTCGAACCCGACCCGCCGGGCTGGTCCTGGTACGCGGAAGAACGGCGCGTTGCATCGGGCTTTGATAGTATTACGTGGGGCCTGTGCGGCAGTTCGCCATGGGAGAAAGCATGGCCTTTGCCCACAATGGACAGCGCTCCTATCTGATGAGCCTATGGAAACGAAACTCATGAACCCTGAGTGTATATCCAAGCCGGGCACAATTCCTCTGGGCCGGAGGCTTGCGATGAACCTGGCTTTGGTCGGGTTCGGGCTGACCGTTTCCCTGTTGGCGGCGGAGCTCCTAGTGGGCGTGGTTGCTCCGCGGCAGCTGTACCGCTTTCCGGTCGGTATGTTTGTCAATGATGACACCCGTGGGTACCGGTTAGCGCCGGGGTTCAGGGGAGTGATCGATGCAGAGGAATATACTACCGAGATCTCCGTCAATGCCCAAGGGCTCCGTGGGTCGAGAGACTACGGGCGCAAACCCGAGGGGACTTTGCGCGTGTTGACTGTCGGAGATTCTTTTACCAACGCTTACTCCGTACCCAACGCTGATAGCTATCCGGAGCAGCTAGCCGGTTTTCTCGGTGGTGCGACGGCGCGTACCGTCGAGGCGGTTAACGGCGGCTTTCCTGGATACGATCCGTGGCAAACAGCAGCCTTTCTACGCAGCGAAGGAGCTTCCTTCACCCCCGACGTGGTTGTCATGGGATTCTTTGTCGGCAACGACTTGCAAGGGGTGCCGCCGGAAACGAGCCCGGTCGCAGTCGTCGATGGCTACCTCGGAGAGAAGATAGCGTCCGAAGGGTTTATCCCCGTAGCGATGAGGAGCTTCCTCGCGCGCAAGTCGCAACTCTATAGCTTGCTCTGGCCCTTGCAGCGCAAGCTGCGCCACCAGGATCCGGATTGGAAGCAGACGTTCGCGATGAACAAGTACGCGATCGAGCCGGCCGACGAAACCGAGCAACGCTGGGAAGCGACGATCGCGGTTCTGCGCGACATGCAGCAGACGGCTGAACAGATGGGAACTCGATTTGTCGTAGCGGCGTTTCCGGAACGCGTGCAGGTCTATCAGAAAGAATGGAACACCCGGCTTCGTCGGATGCGGCTCGAAGCCGTCGCCTACGACCGATTCTTGCCCAATCGCCGTCTCGCGGCTGATTTAGCCGGGGCTGGGATCGACTACGTCGATGTTATGCCGGCCTTGGTCGCCGCTGCCGAGACCA
>JAJCZL010000008.1 GCA_029262415.1 Deltaproteobacteria bacterium
CAACGGCGTGGTTGTGGCTCCTGTGGTCTGAGACGACGGCAACCTGATTGACTTGGACGGCTGCGACTCGAATTGCAAAATAACGGGGTGCGGCAACGGCGTGGTTGTGGCACCTGAGGTCTGCGACGACGGCAACCTCAATAACGGTGACGGCTGCGACTCGAACTGCACGGTATCGGCGTGCGGCAACGGTGTGATTGTGGCACCTGAGGTCTGCGACGACGGCAATCTGGTTGACGGTGATGGCTGCGACTCGAACTGCAAGGTAACGGCGTGCGGCAACGGCGTGATTGTGGCACCTGAGGTCTGCGACGACGGCAATCTGGTTAACGGTGACGGTTGCGACTCGAACTGCACGGCAACGGCGTGCGGCAACGGCGTGGCTGTGGCACCTGAGGTCTGCGACGACGGTAATGTTATTGACGGTGACGGTTGCGACTCGAACTGCAAGGTAACGGCGTGCGGCAACGGTGTGATTGTGGCGCCTGAGGTCTGCGACGACGGTAACCTGTTTAGCGGTGACGGCTGCGACTCGAACTGCACAGTAACGGCGTGCGGTAACGGCGTGGTTGTAGCGCCCGAGCAATGCGATCCTGGTTCGGAGACCGCGTTCTGCGACGGTAACTGCACGTTGGCCGTTTGCGGTGACGGAACGCTCAACGTGACGGCCGGCGAGGTCTGCGACGACAACAACTTGATTAACGGTGACGGCTGCGACTCAAACTGCACACCGACCGGCTGCGGAAATGCGGCAGTCTCCGCCGGCGAGATCTGCGACGACGGCAACGCTGTTGACGGTGACGGTTGCGACTCCAACTGCACACTGACCGGGTGCGGTAACGGCGTGACCACTGGTCTCGAGCAGTGCGACGACGGTGGCCAGAGCGCGACGTGCGACAGCGATTGCACGCTTGCGGTTTGCGGCGACGCAGTGTTCAACGCGAGTGCGGGCGAACAGTGCGACGACGGCAACGCCGTCGAAGGTGACGGTTGCGATTCGAACTGCACGGTTTCCGGGTGCGGCAACGGTGTGACCGGTGGTCTCGAGCAGTGCGACGATGGCAACGCCGTTAACGGTGACGGTTGCGATTCGAACTGCACGGTCTCAGTGTGCGGTAACGGTGTTACCGGTGGTTCCGAAGCGTGTGACGACGGCAACGCCATCGAAGGTGACGGCTGCGATTCTAACTGCACGGTTTCCGCGTGCGGTAACGGTGTGACCGCTGGTCTTGAGCAGTGCGACGACGGCAACGCGGTCGACGGTGACGGCTGCGACTCAAACTGCACGCCGACCGGCTGCGGCAATGCGGTAGTCACCGTAGGCGAGATCTGCGACGACGGCAATGCTGTTGACGGTGACGGTTGCGACTCCAACTGCACACTGACCGGTTGCGGCAACGGCGTGCAGACGCTTCCCGAGGCCTGCGACGACGCCGGCGAATCGCCCACCTGCAATTCCGACTGTACCGTGGCCCAGTGTGGTGACGGAACGCTCAACGTGACGGCCGGTGAGGTCTGCGACGACGGCAACGCCGTCGAAGGCGATGGCTGCGACTCGAACTGCACGCTCTCGGTGTGCGGTAACGGTGTGACCGGTGGCCTCGAGCAGTGCGACGACGGCAACGCGATCGAGGGTGACGGTTGCGATTCGAACTGCACAGTTTCAGCGTGCGGCAACGGTGTGACCGGTGGCCTCGAGCAGTGCGACGACGGCAACGCGGTCGAAGGTGACGGATGCGACTCGAACTGCACAATTTCGGTGTGCGGCAACGGTGTGACCGGTCCCCCTGAACAGTGCGACGACGGCGGCCAGAGCGCGACGTGCGACAGTGATTGCACGTTCGCCGTTTGTGGTGACGCAGTGTTCAACGCGAGTGCGGGCGAACAGTGCGACGACGGCAATGCGGTCGAAGGTGACGGCTGCGATTCGAACTGCACAGTTTCAGCGTGCGGCAACGGTGTGACCGGTGGTCTCGAGCAGTGCGACGACGGCAACGCCGTTGACGGTGACGGTTGCGACTCGAACTGCACAATTTCGGCGTGCGGCAACGGTGTGACTGCTGGTCTCGAGCAGTGCGACGACGGCGGTGAGAGCGCGACGTGCAACGGCGATTGCACGTTAGCGGTTTGCGGCGACGCAGTGTTCAACGCGAGTGCGGGTGAGCAGTGTGACGACGGCAATGCGGTCGAAGGTGACGGTTGCGATTCTAACTGCACAGTATCGGCGTGCGGCAACGGTGTGACCGGTGGTCTCGAGCAGTGCGACGACGGCAACGCGGTCGAAGGTGACGGTTGCGACTCCAACTGCACGGTTTCGGTGTGCGGCAACGGAGTGATCGGTCCCCCCGAGCAGTGCGACGACGGCGGCGAGAGCGCGACGTGCGATATCGATTGCACGCCGGCCGTTTGCGGCGACGCAGTGTTCAACGCGAGTGCGGGCGAGCAGTGTGACGACGGCAATGCGGTCGAAGGTGACGGTTGCGATTCTAACTGCACGGTTTCGGTGTGCGGTAACGGCGTGGTCGGCGCTCCCGAGGTCTGCGATGACGCAGGCGAGAGCGTGACGTGCGATATCGATTGCACGCCGGCCGTTTGCGGTGACGCAACGCTGAACGTGACTGCAGGCGAGCAGTGTGACGACGGCAATCTGCTCCCAGGTGACGGTTGCAGCGTTTCATGCCTTATCGAGTAGCGAAAGGCGCACGCGGGCGGCCGGAAAGACCCCGGCGCGAGACGACAAAACGTTTGTAGTAGAGACGGCCGCTCCAGGAAACCAGGGCGGCCGTCTTCGTTTCGCGCTTACGCCTGTTCCTATTCGGCCGGGGCGGCCTGTCGCAATCGCAGAAGATTGGTTTGGTACAGTGCGTTGTCGGGTTCGAGCTGCAGGGCGCGCTCGAGCGCTGCGATGGCTCCCGCTCGGTCGCCGCGCAGGAACGCGACGTTGGACCGGTACTGGTAAACCATCGCGAACTCCGGAGCGACCCGTTGCGCTTCGTCGAGCTGTTTCATAGCTTCGTCGTAGTCGCCCTTGCGTGCGGCGTCACCGGCCCGTTGGGCGAGCAACGAGGCGAGCCTTTCTGCGTCGGTGCGTGGAGGATTCGCGTCGGCAGAACCGGTAAGTCGCACCAAAGCCTGTGCGGCCGGGGCGTAGTCGGGACGGTAACGCAGAGCCTGTCTGTAGTCGTCGATCGCGGCGGGCTGTTCGCCGCGCCGCTCATGAATCAGCGCCCTGTTGTGATAGGCCTCCGGATTGAGCGGTTCGAGTTCGATCGCTGTAGTGAGCGACTCGTAGGCTTCGTCGTAGCGGCCAAGCGCGCCAAGCGCACCGCCGAGACTTGCCCGCAGTGAACCGTCGGAGGGGTTCGCGGCAACGAGAGCTTTGTAGGCGGTGACCGCTTCTTCGAAGCGCCCTGCCTCGAAGGCAATTGCCGCCATGTTACGATCTCCCTTCGGTGACTGGGTATCGAGGTAGCCAAGGCTTTTCAGTTTCTCGAGAATCGCGGCGTTGACTGTCGGGTCCTCGGATTCAGATGTTCCGTCTGCGGTCGGTTTGCCGGTCTCGAAGCTGGCGACCCTGCGGCGAGGGGACTCGATCTCCAGTGCCTCCGTCAGCACACGTCCAGGCATATCGGCCGCAGGGGCAATGCCGGCCAGGGTGAGCACTGTCGGCGCGACATCGACGAGAGTGGGGCGATCGATGCGGCTATGGGGACGTACCCGGTGGCCGTACATATAGAGGATGCCCTCGATGCGGTGGTAGCGTTCGCTTACACGGCGCATATCGCGTGTTTTACTTGGGTCATCGTGCAGCACGCCGAGTTGGAAACCATGATCGGAGACCACAACCAGGGTCGTGTCGTCGTCGATGGTATCGAGGAAGCTGCCGACCACGCTGTCGGCGTAGGTGTACATGGCTTCGACGGTGCCGCCGTAGCGTTTCTGTTGTTCGGCGAGTTCTCCTTTGAGTCCTTGGGCGCGAAACAAATGGCCGAACAGGTGTGAACTCGAATCGATACCTTCGATGTAGGTCATCACAAGGTCGGGCCGATCCTTCTTGAGGATATCCAGACCGATGTCGCGATAACTCATCGCGGTCGCCAGCGCCCATTTGAAGTGGCCGAGGTCGTCGGTGAAGTCGAAGGGCTTGGCAAAATCCTCGGCACTGACATTGACGTAGGAGGCAAGCTCGGAGGGCGTCAGATCGCCGGGCCTTTTGACCATCGCGTCGACATGCCCCTGAAACGAAGGCGGCCAGACGATAGCGGTTTGGTCGTTGCTTCCAGTCTGGCCTTCAGGGAACAGAAAATGGTAGCAGGTATGGTCGCTGACGAGTTTCCCGTTAACCTCTTCGGCCGGCCATGTCGCCCACCAGCCGACCACGCCCACGCTACGGCCGGCCTCGCTGGCTATGTTCCACAGCGCCTTGACGCCGCGCATCCGGCTGGTCACGGGAAGCTGTTCGCCGGATTGGTCGTTGACGGCGACAAAGTGTCCGATTCCGTGCAGATCGGGAGTCTTGCCGGTCGCGATCGTCGTCCAAATGATAGGGCTCAACAGCGGGCGGCTACTTATGAAGCGTCCGTACGCACCGTCCTGGCGCAATTTCGCGAAGTTGGGAAGTTTGCCTTCCGACATCAGCAAATCGACTGCTACAGGGTCCATGCCGTCCAAACCGAGGACGACGACCTTGCCGTGGTCGGTTTTCCGGCATCCCGGTGCAACGAACAATGCGATGGCGGTTACCAGAACCGCGAAAGTTAGAATCAGCTTTTTCATGGGGTTACTCGGTTGTTACTTTCGGCCAGCGCTTTTTCAAGCCGGGCGGCATTGCGGCGGTATAGCTCGACTGCGGGGGCGAGCCGCATTGCTTTGCGGATCGAAGCGAGGGCCCTCACCGGTCGGTTTGTTAGATAGTAGAGGTTTGCCAGGTAGTGGTGCGGAAGCGCCGCAGTCTCGTCGAGCCAGGCGGTCGCCGCGAGCAGGTCTTCCGCTTCGCGCAGACGGCCTTGTTCGATAAGCCCGCGTGCACGCGCACAGTGCTCCCGCGTCTTTGCACGCAGGGCGGCCGCGGCAACGCTCGGCTGAGCAGTGGCTGTGTTTTCCTCAGCGCCCGTGGCGCGGTCGAGTTGCGCGAGTAGGGTCTGCGCCGCCCGGTCGGTGGGGTTGATCGCGAGCACCTGCAGTGCTGCAGTGCGGGCGTTGCGTCGTTGTCCGCTTTCGAGTGCAACGATCGCAAGGTTGTACCAAGCGGGGCCGTGGCGGGGGTCGGTGGTGACCAGACGCCTATAAGCGCTTACCGCGTCCTCGCGACGACCGAGCAGGTCGTAGACGTATCCGAGGTTCAGCAACGTTGCGGGTTTGTTGGGGTTAAGCTCCCTAGCGCGTTCGAACGCGCTAAGCGCTTTGTAGTGCTCGCCGGTTGCCAAGCGCAGCAGTCCCATGTTGTGGTGTGCGTCGGCGAAGTCTGGGTCAATGCGTAGCAGTTCTTCTAGCTGAGCGATTCCTTCTTGGTGCCGCCCGGTTTCAAGCAAGCGTAAGGCGAGGTTATTGCGGATCAACTCCGCTCTCGCGCTTTGCCCCAGCGTTTTCGTATACACGGTGATCTCGTCGCGCCAGTCTGTTGACCGCGCCGCGTCGACCGAGACGAAAACCGGGAGTAGGAAACACGCCACGAGCGCTGTTGCGCGGCGCAGGTTGGGGCGGTCGCGGTTTAGGCCATTGAGCGTGAGTGCGACGAGAAGAACGGCGCCGATACCCGGTAAGTAGGTATAACGCTCAGCGTACACGTTGAGTTTCGGCCAGCGGACCAGAAGGTAGGGAGCCGTGGTTACCGCCATCCAGATCAGGGCGAACGCTACTGCCGGGCGGCGGCGTAGCGTAAACCCCGCGCCGATCGCGACTGCCATGGCCACGATCAAGCCCGCGATTACACGCGGGTCGGCAAAGCTGCCGGCTGCGGTGAAGTCGTGGTACATGTTGAGTTCGAAGGGCCAGGCGAAGGTCCGCAAATAAGAAGGGATCAATGCGAGCGCGTTGGCCGCGAGATCCGGGGGCGAGAACGTGCCTTCGCCCATGAGCCCCGGCAGCACGCCACCGAGGGCGCGAACCCTGAGGGTGGCGTACGTCGCGAAAGCGGGGATAAGAGCAAGGTAGCCCAACGCTTTTGCGGTGTATCCAGGTCTCTGTCGCCTTGCTCTAGTCAGTAGGATGTCGTCGGCGGCCATCAGCACCGGGGCGAGGATCGCGACTTCTTTGCACCAAAGTCCCGCCAAAAAGACCACCGTGATTGCAGGTGCATAGGCGGCGCGTGCCGCAGCGTGCAGGCGCAGGATGGTGAGCAGGGAGAGCGCCGCGCCGAGGCCGGCGATGTCGGATATCCAAATAGTCGCCTCGGACCACGCCGGGTGTACGGCAAAGATAGCTGCGGCGAGAAACGCGGCGTTGGGCGCGAGGCCGGCGCGTCCGAACAGCCACAGCACCAGCGTGCAGTTGGCAGCATGGACGAGAAGATTGAGCAGGTGCGCGGGGATCGGAGTGTCGCCGAAGAGGGCCAACGACACGGCGAGCGGGGCGGTCTGAAGCGGACGGTAGTACTGGTGTACGTGGGTGTTTCCAGGAGTGTCGTTGAACCCCCACAGCGGCTCGACGAACAGGCGGTGTGTCTGCGCGATATCGCGAACCCGTTCGTCGCGGGTAACGAAGATAGCGTCGTCGAAAACAAAGTCGTTGGCCAGCGATGCGCCGTAAGCTGCCGCGACGAGCAAGACCAGTAGGGCGGATCGTCCGCGCCGACTCATTGGGCCTCGAGCACCTCGGCTCGGAGCGTGTGTCCGTGTGCCGCGAGCGGTTCGCCGTGCCCGTCGAGCCAGGTCGCCATTTGCCGGTGCGCCAGCGCGTTCTTAGGAGGCCCCGCCGCGCCTGCGGCCTGCACTTCGAGCGCCCGCAGACGCGTAAGTTCGCTGCGCAGTTCGCGAAGCTTGTCGGCCGCGCGCGGCTTCTTAGCGCTGGCCAAGTGTCGTGGGTTGATCTCGTGTGAATGCTCGAACGCCGCTACCGCTTCTTCGATCAAGCCGTTGCGCCAGTAAACGAGCCCGAGGTTATAAAAGAGCACGTCGTTTTCGGGTGCGGCCTTCGCCGCTGCTTGCATACTCGCATAAGCACGAGGCCAGTCACGGTTCTCGAACGTAAAGCCGAGCATGTAGTGGAACAGGCCGACGAGGTTTTGTGTCAGGTAGTCTTTCGGTACACTCGGATCTTTCTCTCCCGGAAGTTCGGTCGCGGGGATCGATAGGTCTGGCGTGGGGGCGCCGGCACGGCGCGCCTGAAACACCACACCGAGCGGGACGATCTCGAGACCTGGGATGTTCCAGTTGGGGTGGTGTGTGAAGAATACGTCGTCGCTGTCTGGGTTAAAACGCAACGGCGGGAGTTCGGCTCCGCCGACGCCTTGGAGGATCAAATCGATGTCGGGGCGCAGACCCTCGGCGAGGTGCAGATACATGAGTACGAACAGCACGTTGTCGTCTGTCGCGATCAGGCTCGCGCCGGGCGGAACCGAGTCGAGCACCGCCGTAGAGAACGCCTCGGCGATGCGGTAGCGGCTGCGGTCGAAGTCACGCCAGCCGGCTGCGAGCAGCACCAGTGGAATCAGCAGTGGGGCCGCGCGTACGGCCCTGGGGGTGCGCTTGAGAAGAGTGTGGGCTCCAACTCCGGCGAGTAACGCGATCATTGCCAAGCTCGGAGCGTAGTAACGGTGCCAGATGAAGATGTCGCTGCGCGAGCCATGGGTTGCCATCGAGAGGAAGTTGCCGGCCATAACCAGGGTCGCAAGAAGTGCGGGTGCCCACAGTTTACGCGCGGTCGCCAGTCCGACCAGCGCTAGAGCTGCACCTAGAAACGCGGTTTCGGTCGCGATTGCCTGTAGGTAGTCGAGCCCGATCGGCAAGAAATCTGCTGGGCTTTCCATCCAAGCCCGCTCCCAGAAATCGCGCCGGAAGACGGCGCCGAGAAAGCCATCGAGGGTTTCCGGGTTTCCCCAGTCCAGCCGTGGGTTGAAGCGGCTACGCAGTGGGAGGTAGGTATAAGGTAGTAAGCCGAGCACAGTCATCGCGCCGAAAGAAGCGATGCGAAACGGTTGTGCGAGCACGCGCGGCTCGGAAAGCACAACCAAGACGGACAGGGCTAGCCCGTAGACGATCATGAAGGTGTGGTTGCATGCGCCGAGTCCGCACAGGAAGTAGGCCGTGAGCAGGGTTCGGTTGTTGTGGTTGCGTGCCCAGCTCCACACCACGCCGGTTGTTACGACGACGAACAGTGTATTGAGCCCATACACGCGCTGAATGTTCGCTTGCGACCAGACGCTCGGTGCGAAGCCGAGCATCAGCGCCGCGGTCAACGCTGCGGTCCGGTCACAGAGCGCGCGGCGTAGAATCCAGTACAAGGATGCGCAGGCTGTAGCCGTGCAGAAAGCACTGAACATGCTCATGCGGAAGGCGATCGAACCGATCGGGACGAGCACCGTCCAGAGCTTCCCGAGCATGACGTAGAGCGGGTAGCCGCTCGGATGAGGGATGCCGAGCAGAGCCACGGCGGTGGTCAACTCGCCGCTGTCGCCGACGTAGATCGTTCGCGAGGCGCCGCATACATACACGGCGAACATCGCCGCTGCGAGCAGGCACGCTTCGAGCGTCGACCTATCATGGTCCGCGCGTATCGTCAGGGGATGGCTTGCCGTCATGCTCGGGTGTGTGCGTCAAGTGACGCGAGCAGCCGATTCTAGCCGGAAGGGGAGGATTTCGGAACCTACGGTGAGATCGGGTCGGCGCTGGGTGGATTCACGCCGCTGAGGTGATACATCGTGCGGGCAAGCTGCCGGTTGGTGTCGAAGGAGTTGCTGTGTTGAAAGAGCCCATACATATCGTAACGCGACTGCGTAAGGTCGGCGGCTGAGGGGAATTCGGCGGCGTGCACGTCATCGTTATCGGCGCGGGCGAGGTCGGCCGTTACCTTGCCCAGATTCTCGTAGAGGAGAAACACGACGTTTGTGTCATAGAACAGGACGAACAACTCGCCCTGGACCTTGACCAACGTATCGATGCCAGCGTGATCCACGGGACCGGCGTATCGCGCGAGGTATTGTTCCGCGCCGGGATCAGCAAGGCGGATCTGTTGCTTGCGGTTACACGGGTCGACGAGGTCAACCTGATCGCGGCCATGACCGCCGAGCGACTCCGACCGGAGTGCCGGACGGTCGCGCGCGTGCGCGACCCTCGCTACCGAGGAGGAACCGATGCCATAAGTGCCCAGGAGTTTGGTGTTGACTATCTCGTTGGGCCGGAGCAGACGGTGGCCGATCAGGTTGTCAGCCTGCTGCGCTACATTGGTCCCGGACAGATCTCGACAATCGGCAAGGGGCAGGTTTCGCTGTTGGAGGTCCCGGTTACGGCTCACTCGCCGCTGGCCTACGCGACCTCCGAAGAAGTTCGTGGTGCGGCACCGGAGGGCACTTCGCTCATCGCCTGCAGCGGTGACAACGGTTTGCGGTTCTGTGCTGGAACTGACCGTTTCGAGATCGGCGAACGTGTGTTTGTGTTGATACCTCAGCGAAACGTAGGGGATTTTCTCGCGCTTGCATCGGAGGATTCTCACGCTGTTAAGCGGGTTCTGATCGTCGGTGGCAGAGGTGTCGGTGAGGTCGTCGCCCGTTGCCTGTGCTCGCTCCGTATAGAAGTTACGTTGATCGAGCGCGACCGTGCGCGCGCTGAGGCCCTCGCGGTCAAGCTTCCGCGCGCCACCGTAATCGCCGGCGATGCGACCGACGCTGTGGTGTTCGAGCGGCAGATGAGTGACGGACAAGACGCAGTCGTAGTCTTGCTTTCTGACAATGAAACCTCACTGTGGATCGGACTGGTCGCCAAACACCTAGGTGCCACCAAGGTTATCGCCCGCGCCGGCAAGCGCGCATACGCACCGATCGCCTACAAGCACGGCATCGACGCCGTCATTTCACCGCGGCGTGCGATGGCGGATGCAATCCTCCGTTACGCGCGCAGAGGGCGCGTAAGCGCGACGGTCATGCTCGGTGATCACGAAGGAGAGCTGGTCGAGTTCACGATCGGAAAACACCCCGGTCACGGAATCACGGAAACTCCGGTCGCGGGACTCAAGCTGCCAGACGATTCGATGGTCGTGCTTATTGTGCGTGGATCCGAAATCGTCTCCATTGCTGATGATACGGTGATTGAACCGGGTGATCACGTCATCGCGATCGCGCTTCGTAGTGCGGTTTCAAGGCTTGATGCTTTTTTTGCCTGAGTGGGAGGTCGTGGGGTGATACGTGTCACCTTCATGGCCAAGCTGCTCGCCCGCGTTTTTCAGTTCGCGGCGGCAAGCCTGGCTATTCCGGGACTCGTTGCTCTGGGGTACGGTGATGGTGAGGCTTGGTCGTATGCGGCGACCGCAGTCTTGGCACTCGGGGTAGGGGGCATCCTCTTTATCATCGGTCGCGCGAGCGACCTCTCGGAATTGTCCCACCGCGAGGGATTCCTCGCGGTCGTCGTTTCTTGGGTCGTGCTGATCGTGCTCGGCACGATTCCTTTCTGGATCTCAGGTGCGATTCCGAGCTTGATCGACGCGTTTTTCGAGTCGGCGTCCGGATATTCGACGACCGGCGCGACGATACTGAACGATATCGAAGCGCTGGGGCACGGCCATCTGTTCCAGCGTAGCTTGGCGCACTGGATCGGTGGTATGGGCATCATCGTGTTGTCGGTCGCGATCCTCCCGGATCTCGCGGTCGGCGGGATGCAGCTTTTCTCGGCTGAATCCTCCGGTATCTCCACCGACAAACTCTCTCCTCGCATCGTCTCGACCGCGCGTCGTTTGTGGCAGATCTACGCCGGGCTCTCGCTGGTTTTGGCGGTACTCCTGCGGTTCGGAGGGATGAATTGGTTCGATGCGGTCACGCACTCCTTCGGAACGCTGGCGACCGGTGGGTTCTCGCCCAAGAACGCGAGTATCGCCGCGTATGGAAGCTTCTATATCGAAGCCGTGATCACCGTGTTCATGTTGCTTTCAGGGATGAGTTTTGCGCTTCACTACCGGATGATCGTGCGGCGCCAGTTTGAACCGTTACTGCGCTCGGCCGAGGTGGGGGTGTACTTCGGCATCTATTTTGTCTTCACCGCGGTAATCGCCGCAACGCTCGTTAACGACGGGACCTACCTGCAGTGCGGGACCGCCCTACGCGCCTCTGCATTCCAGGTGGCGTCGATCCTCACCACCACAGGCTACGCCACTGCGGACTTCGACCGCTGGCCGGATCTTTGTCGCTACCTCCTGGTGGTACTGATGTTCGTCGGGGGGTGCGCCGGGTCGACGGCCGGGGGTGTCAAAGTTGTCCGTGTACTGTTGGTGTTCAGGCATGCTGTGGCTGAACTTCGTCGGCTATTGTATCCCACGGCCGTGATACCCGTCACGATCGGCGGTCGCGCCGTTCCGGTGGATACGATTCGGGCGATGCTCGGTTTCTTTCTTCTCTACATCATGACGACTCTTGTCGCCGCTACGTTGGTTGTTGCCCTGGGGATGGATTTGGTCTCCGGCGTCACGGCAGTGATCAGTGCCATGAACTCGATTGGTCCGGGCCTCGGAACCGTTGGTCCGGCCTCTAACTTCTCCGATGTCCCGTCGGCCGCTAAGCTCATCCTCTCCTTTTGTATGGTGGTCGGGAGACTCGAGATTTATACGGTATTCGTGCTTTTCACCGCCGCTTTCTGGCGTCGCTAGCCGCTATCGGTGGGTTTTCTAGTTCCGTTCCTTCCGGTTCGTTCAGTGAAAGTCGCGCGCAGGTCCGGTCTGCGGTCGTGCGGTAACGCTGGGCACCCACAAACGCTCGGCAACCAAGTGGATCACGTCTTGTTGCACCTGTAGCGTCCCCGATATCCCCAGAAACGACGAGGTTTTTGCGAGCAGCGCGTGCTTGTCGAATACGTTTTTCCATAACACGAGATTGAGGAACCCGGTTTCGTCCTCGAGTGTCATAAAGACTACTCCTTTTGCGGTCGCCGGCTGTTGTCGGCCGATGACCACGCCTGCGTAGTCTACGTGCGTACCATCGGACATTTCTCGTACACGTGCCGCGTCGGGTAAGCCGAGCGCATCGAGTTCAGCGCGCAGCGGCGAGAGCGGATGCCCGCGCGTGCTGTGTCGGGTCACCTTGTAATCCCATGAGATTGTTTCGAAATCGCTCAGTGCCCCAAAGGCAGGCGTGTCTTCGGCAACGTGCATAGCCAAAGGCATCCGCGCTGTGTGTATGTGGCCCGCCGTTTCCCACAGTGCGGAGCGCCGGTTCTCGACGAGCGGCTCGAGTGCCCCGGCTCTGCCGAGTAGCCGGAGGAAACTGTTGCCGATTTGTGTTCGCCGTACTAAGTCTTGAATCGATTCGAAGGGCCGCTCACGGCGGCTTTGCTCGATACCGCTCCAATCGGACTCGCGTAGGTCTTTGACGTAACGTGCGCCGATTCGCACTGCGAAACCCTCGGCGTTGCAGTGCACCGCGGTAGTTTTGCAGTGTGTGGGTTGCCTGCCACGCTCGGGCTCGAGCGTGCAATCCCATTCGCTGGCATTGATGTCGATCGGTCGCACCTCGATGTCATGGTGTTTGGCGTCTTCGACAATGGTGGCGGGGGAGTAAAAGCCCATCGGTTGCGCATTGAGAAGCGAACAGGTGAACTCGGCAGGATAGCGGCACTTGAGCCAAGCGGTGGCGTAGGCGATCAGTGCAAAGCTGGCGGCATGGCTTTCGGGAAAACCGTATTCGCCAAAGCCGCGGATTTGTTCAAAAACGCGCTCGGCGAACTCGGGCGCGATTCCTTTGGCCTGCATGCGTGAGACCAGGCGTTCACGGTGTGTCTCGATGCGACCGCTGCGCCGCCACGCCGCCATGTCGCGGCGCAGTTGGTCGGCTTCGCCGGGACTGTAATCGGCGGCGACGATGGCAAGCCGCATGACTTGTTCTTGGAAAAGCGGAATCCCCAAGGTTTTCTTCAGAACAGGCTTCAGGCACGGGTGCGGATATACGACCGGCTCTTCTCCGTTGCGGCGCCTCAAGTAGGGGTGAACCATGCCGCCGGTAATCGGCCCCGGTCGCACGATACTGACTTCGATAACCAGGTCATAGAAGTGTTGGGGGCGTAGACGCGGCAGCATCGCCATCTGCGCGCGGCTTTCGATCTGGAACACGCCGACGGTGTCGGCCCGTTGGATCATTTTGTATGTTGGGCCGTCGCGCGACGGGATCGTCGCCATCGAGAGTTCGATTCCGCGGTGTTGCTTGAGCAGAGCCAGCGCTTTGTCGATCTGTGTCAGTGCTCCGAGTCCGAGAAGGTCGACTTTGAAAAGCCCGAGTGCCTCGACGTCGTACTTGTCCCATTGGATGACCGTGCGATCGGCCATCGTCGCGTTTTCGATCGGCACTAAATCGTGCACCGGTTCGTGGCCGAGTAAGAACCCACCTGGGTGAATCGACAGGTGGCGGGGGAAGTCGAGAATCTCGTTGGCCAGTCTGTATAGGTGTGCGGTTACCGGGGCCTCGGGGTCGAGGCCGCCTTGTGCAAGTATTTCAGCGGGGACATCACCGTGGTGGCCGAGTAGTTTGGCTACACGGTCGAGCGCGGTGACGGCCAAGCCCAGCGCTTTGCCGACCTCACGCACGGCAGAGCGCGGCCGGTAGCGTACGACATTGACGACCATTGCGGCGTGGGTGCGCCCGTACTTGTCGTACATGTGTTGAATGACTTCTTCGCGACGCTCGTGGGCGATGTCCAGATCGATGTCTGGTGGCTCAGAGCGTTCTTTTGAGATGAACCGTTCGAAAAGCAGATCCATGCGCACCGGGTCGATCGCGGTTATGCCCAGGCAGTAGCATACAATCGAGTTGGCGGCCGACCCGCGCCCTTGGCACAGAATGCCGCGGCTGCGGCAGAACTTGACGATCTCGTACATGGTGAGGAAATAGCCGCAGTAGTCGAGCTCGTCGATCAAGCCCAGTTCCTTTTCGAGTTGACGATCGACGGAGGCAGGAGGAGCCTCGCCGTAGCGGTCGCGGACACCTTGTACGGCGAGCCGCCGCAGCCACTCCGATGAACTTGTGCCGTCGGGCAAACGCTCGGAGGGGTAGCGGTAACGCAATTCGGAGAGTGAGAAGCCGCAGCGTGCTGAGATCTCGCACGTACGCGCTACGGCTGCGGGGTCGTCGGGGAACAACAATGAGAATGCGTGGGCACCTTTGAGCGAGTGTTCGGCGTTTGGGCGCGTGCGGTTGCCTGCCCGTGCGAGCGTCGTGCCATGACGGATGCAGGACAGTACGTCGTGTAACGGTCTGCGTTCCGGTGCGTGATACAAAACCTCGGTTGCTGCAACCAAGGGTATGCCGTGTTTGCTCGCGCGGCGCCGCAAGCGCATTTCGCGCACGACCTCATCGGCACTGCGATGTCGAACCGCCATTGCGTAGAGGCGGTCGTCGAAAGCTTCGTGCAGATCGAGAAGAGGCCGCAGGGGTTCGGCAGGTTCGCAGAGGAGACTGCGTTCTCCGCCCCAAAGTGCGATCAGCCCCGCCGCATGGTCGCACACTTCGCTCCAGCGCACCGAGGATTCACCTTTGGGCGAACGCAGGCGTCCCTTGCTGATCAGGCGGCACAGGTTTCGATAGCCACCATGGTTGGCGGCGAGCAGGACGATGGTGGAATCGTCTTCAATCGTGACCTCTGACCCTGCGATCAAGTGCACGCCGAGCTCGCAAGCACGCACGTGTGCGCGGACAAGTCCTGGAACGCCGTCGCGGTCGGTTAGTGCGATCGATCCCAAACCGAGTTCGTGGCTTTGCTCGATCAACTCATCTGGATGGCTGGCTCCCTCTAAGAATGAGTAGTTACTCTTACACCAAAGGGGTACGTGCCCCACCTGGTCTACGCGGCTCACTGGACACTCCCGTGCGCGAACCAGCGCCTGCGGCGGCGGTCGTAGTACACCCACAAGACATCGCCGCGTTGGGTTTCTAGGAAATGATACTCGCGGTGGATCGGGCGCATCCACCAGCCGCCCGAGACGATGTAAGGACCGATCGAGCGGGTCACGGAGCCTTGCTCGATGTTATCGAGCATCCAGCCGTCGTTGCTCACGGCCTTGGATTGAACGGGCAAGACTCGGGGGGCTGTGTGGATGCGGCGAATCAGGCCGGGGGTGCGAACGTTGCGCGGCTCGGCATGCGCCAGCGTTTCGAGTGGTGCCCAAGCATAGGTTGCTTCGGGTAGGTGTCCTTCGCGTCGGCGCGCATGGACGACCGCAGCATCTCCGAACTCTGCACGTATACGCGCCAAGGCGCGCTCCCCCGCACATAGATCACGCCCTGGGTTTCTGTCGAATAACTCCAGCTGCCCAACGCTTGCCCGCATGGCTGCGGCGTGCGCACGGATCTCGATTACGCCGCGTGGCAATGTGAGAGATTCGAGCCGCAGGCGGATCAAGTTGATGAGGATGCGCCGGTCGAGCGTAGGTTCGGCAGGTCGAAGTTTCTCGGTGTGGATTTCGTGACCGTGCGCGGCAGGTGCGCGTTCGAGCGTGAACTCGATTATCAACTCCACGAGCGCCTGTGCGCGGTCGGCAAGAGCGGCAAGAACGGTGTCGAGTATCTGCCGTAGGATGAACAGCAGGTTGGGGGTGTCACTGAAGGCGTGGTCGAGGATTTGCTCGGCTCCGGAGCGAGGTTCGGGATGCTCGGCTTGCAGCGGCGACCAGCCGTGGCCGTCGGCGAGCTGGTAGAGGTTGTAGGCTTGTTGACCGAAACGCTTGCGCAAGCCTCCGGCGGGTAGGCTGAGCAAGTCGCCGATGGTGATTACGCCGAGCTCGGCGAGTGTATCGCGCACAGAAGGGACAAAATCGAGCCGGTCTAACCTTACTTGGCGTGTTGCGGCGTGCTCGACTTGTGGGCTTTCTACAACACGGATCGATGAACCTGAACGTGCCAGCGCGTAGGTGCCGAAGCGGCCAAATCCAACAGCGATACCTACGTGAAACCCTGCGGCACGCAGCCGTGTGCGAATCGAGCGTGCCCAGCGGTCCAACGAGGGAAAAAGAAGATCCAACCCCGCAGCATCCAGCCAAAACACGCCGGGCATGTCGTGGGACGGTTCCACTGCGGGTGTGAAATCCCGGAGGATTGCGCAAACGTTGTCGATGCCTTGCCCGATTGCTTCTTCGGTCATGGTCCCGGCGCGTAGGTTGTGTGCGATTGAGAGTGCGGCTGCGTATCTGAGTCCGGGGAGTACGCGTGTGCGGTGCGCATGTTCATTGGCCCAAAGAACGATTCCTTGGGGAGAGTCTCGATCGATGACTGCGGCTGGAAACGCCTGCCACTTCGGGTTCTCGATCAGCAGCAGTTGAAGGGGGAAGGCCGGCAGATCAATGCAGGCCAGGCGGTCCATGGTGCACCTCTGTGTGTGTCCACCCTGGTCCCCGCCTTTTGTCTTTGACTGCCTCGGCCGTGCAGCGAAAACGGTTGCGTCCGATACGCTTGAGATTGGCGTGTAGGTGCAGAGAAACCAGAGACCCGATTGACGGGGCTTCGCATTGCTTCTCCGTCAGGCAGAGGATGGCAGTGTCGTGCTTTTTTGCGAGCCCGGCCAGGCGTGCCTGCACCGCCATCGGCAAGACGGCGTCGGTGCCGAGGTCGATCACGATCAAGCCAAAGGCTCCTGAGCGTATCAATAGTTCGGCTGCACGTGCGGCGCGGGAGGTGTAACGCGTTCGCCGTTTCGACCGGTCCGGCAACTGCACGTAAGGGACGGGGGCGAGCCGGATCACGGCCAAGGCCGCTAAGTCGATTCCGAACGCCGCTGCGTCGGGAGGAAAAAAAGAACTCTCCGTCGATGCGATCCACGCGGCCGGTTCGTGGCGTATTTGTGCATCATGCACGATCCTAAAGGTGAGACTCAGGGTCGCACCGGCGCCGTAGCCGGAAATCTCGCACAGTCGACCCGCAAGACAGGCTCGTGACCACCCGCACGAGGCTGAAGCCTCAAGTGGCGTTGCCGCCGAGGCGACGTGTGCATGTGCTTGGTAGGACTGGGGTGAGTGCCGGCGCGGGAGATTTGTGCCGACGTTCATGGCGCACCGGGGTTGCCCAGGGGGGGACCGCTGGTGTTCAGGTAGCGTCTCACCTCGACGACCTTGCCGAGGATGGTCAGTTTGGCAGGGTCGGGGACGATCGGTTCGAATGCGTCGTTCTCGGCAAGCAGTCGCACACGGCCTTTGTGGATCTGGAATTTTTTGACGGTCGCTTCGTCGCCGACCAATGCCACGACGGTGTCGCCGTTCTCGGCCGCCTGCGTGCGCTGTACGATGACGATGTCGCCGTCGAGGATGCCCGCGTTTTTCATGCTCTCGCCTTTGACGCGCAGGGCGAAGAGTTGGTCGCTTTGCCGACCGTCGGTTTTTTGCACCGCCATGTAGCCCTCGGGGTCTTCCAGCGCGGTGGTCAGCGCACCGGCTTGTACGCGGCCGAGCAGAGGAACCCAGGTGTTGGTGATCGCGGCACCGCCGGGTCCGGCCGCGAGCAGGTACCCTCTGGATCGACGCTCCAAGGCCTTGGTCAGCAGCCCCTCTTTGACCAGGGCTTCGAGGTGCTGTTGCGCCGACTGCACGGCGCGGAAGCCGAAGGTTTTTTGCACTTCGCGTACGGTTGGCGTGCAGCCCGCAAGGATTCGCTCGCGCATGAATGTGTAAATTTTCGCCCTGGTTTCGCCTGCCGGTGTGTACGGTGCCATCGCTGGTGTTCCTATGGATGAACCTAAGCAGACATTTGTCTGTTTTGTCAAGCAGTCGTCTCGACCGGTTGGGGCGAAACCGCCTTTCGCTGTGCGCTAAAGCAAGCTATTGTCGCGAAAACGGGCACGCTGCGGGGCGCAACGAGCGGCGGTGACAGACAAGGGGTCCTTCATGAAATCGCGATTTATTTTGGTATTGACGATTTTTGGCTTTGCTGTGCCCGCGGTTGCACCGGCGGGGGTCAATCTGTTGACCGACGGGGTGGAGTTCCGTGCAAACGGTTTCACAATCAACTCACAAACCGGGGTACGCGGCGGCGCGGTTTCGCGTTCGGCCGACGGCAGTTTTGTGATTGTGTGGAGCGGCAACGGCTCGACCGACGCCGCGGGGGCTTTTCTTCGCCGTTTCAACGCTGCAGGGACCGCACAGGGCGGCGACGTGCGCGTCAACACCTATACGACCTCGACACAGCGCGACCCCTTCGTCGGTTCGGCCGATGACGGGAGCTTCGTCATAATCTGGGACAGCTTCGGCCAAGACGGCAGTGACCGTGGAATTTTCGGCCAGCGCTACGACGCAACCGGCGCGGCCGCGGGAACCGAGTTCCAGATCAACACCTACACGACGGGTGCACAGTTCGAGCCCGCGGTCGGGGTTACAGCTGCCGGCAGTTTTGTTGCGGTCTGGACCAGTCTGCACGACAGCGGCAGCCGCGGGGTCTTCGGCCGGCGTTACGACTCCTCGGGGGGCGCGCTGGGCACCGAGTTCCTCATCAACTCCTACACGACCGGCAACCAGCAGCGCGGCATGATCGATTACGCGGCCGACGGCAGCTTCGTGGTGACGTGGGACAGCGTGCAAGACGGTGATCTCGACGGTGTGTTCGGCCAACGCTTTGATTCAAGCGGCAATGCCGTCGGTGGCGAATTCCAGGCCAACACTTTCACCACCGGGGCGCAGCGACTTTCCGACGTAGCGGTAGCCGATGACGGTAGCTTTGTCGTGGCTTGGACCAGTAGTCAGGATGGCGATGCTGAAGGCGTGTTCGGGCAGCGCTTCACCGCGGCCGGTGCAACGGCGGGCACCGAGTTCCAAATCAACACCTATACGACCGGCAGCCAGCAGCGCCCGGCTGTGGATGCTGACGATGACGGGAGCTTTGTCGTTGTATGGCGCGGCGACGGCCAGGACGGCGACGGCGAGGGTCTTTTCGCTCAGTGTTTTGATGCAGCCGGTGCGCCATCCAGCGGTGAGTTTCAAGTCAATACCTACACCACCGGCCCACAAAACGGTGGCAACGCGGTTGCCGGCGACGGTGTCGGCAACTTTGCGATCACCTGGACCAGTACCGGACAGGATGGGTCGTCCGACGGTACTTACGCGCAGCAGTTCTGCAACGATGCCGACGCCGACCTGGTTTGCGACCGTGACGACGTGTGTCCGGGCTTCGACGACTCGGCCGACGCCGATTCCGACGGCTTGCCCGACGGCTGCGACGCTTGTCCTGCTGATCCCGACAACGACGTCGACGGCGATTTGATTTGCGGCGACGTCGACAATTGCCCGAACGATGCGAATCCCGGCCAAGAAAACGCCGACGGCGACATTAACGGGGATGCGTGCGATCTGTGTCCAGGTTTCGACGACAGCATCGATGCCGATGGTGACAGCGCACCGGACGCGTGCGACTTGTGCCCCGGCTTTGACGACAACGTTGACGCCGACAGCGACGGCGTGCCTGACGGTTGCGATCTGTGTCCCGGCTTCGACGATGCGATCGACGCTGACACCGATGGTGTACCTGACGGCTGCGACTTGTGTCCCGGCTTTGACGACAACGCCGACGCCGATAGCGACGGTGTGCCCGACGGTTGCGATCTGTGTCCCGGCTTCGACGATGGCATCGACACCGATGGAGATACGGTTCCCGACGGCTGCGATGCGTGTGCGGGCTTCGACGACAACGACGATGTCGATGCGGACGGGACTCCCGACGGCTGTGACGACTGCTCGGCGCTGGCACCCGACCAAAACCTTACGATCAAGCCTCAGGTCCTGGTCAAAAAGATCAACACCGATACCACGGTAGGCAACGACGGACTCAAAGTTCTGGGAGAGTTCATCCTTCCGGTAGGCAGCGACTTCTCGGCGATTCAGCCGCTTGTCACCGCGATTCGTGTCGTCATGACAGCCGGCGGCGGCGTCGTCAAGCTTGACGAAACGCTTGCGACCACCGGCTTTGGTGGCAGCGGGACCGCAGGCTGGAAACAGAACGGTAGCGGCAGCAAGTGGACTTTTATCGACAAGACCGCTTCACCTGCCAACGGGATTACGAAGCTGAGCTTCCAAGACAAGAGCAAGAAATCGGCACGCCGTGTGAAGTTGCAGGTTAAAGGTAAGAACGGCAACTATCCGATCGTCAGCGGCGAAGAGCCGCCGGTCGCGACGGTGATCTTCGGTGCCGGCGGTGCCGGCGAGTGCACGTCTTCGGTGTTCACCGCCGTGCAGTGCGGGTTTAGCGGAAGCGGAAAGAAGTTGAAGTGCACGCAGTAGAACTGGTGCGCTTGGGCTGAGTATTCAGCCCGAGCGGTCGGCGTGTTGTGAAGGTTTCTGGCTCGCAGCACCGTCCGCAGACTCTTCGTCTTTGTTTGAGGGGGCGGCGCTTTCGTTCGCTTCGAGTGCACGCAGGCTTGCAGCCGTCGCAGCGGCAGAGTATCGCGTGCGCCCGAACTCCGGGCCGGCAACTTCGGCATCCCCCATGCTCTTGGGTAGCCAACGCGCGATGACGGTCCCGAGTTCATTGATCCCAACCGGCTTCGCGAGGAAATCGTCCATGCCCGATTCCAGGCAACGCTCACGGTCTCCTTCGAGGTTGTGTGCGGTCATCGCTACCACCGGCGTGTGTCGCGCGACGTCTTCGCGTCGGCGTATTTCGGCCGTTGCTTCGAAACCGTCCATCTCCGGCATCACGCAATCCATCAGCACAACGTCGTAGCGGACGCGATCGAGCGCCTCCAGTGCTTCGAAGCCGGTGGAGACGAGGTCGGCTTCGTACCCGAGCGCCTCGAGCTGCCGTACGGCGATCTGTTGGGAAGCGGGGTTGTCTTCCGCCACCAATATACGCACCTTCCGTTTGTCGTTCTCGAGCCGACCTTCCCCGGCGCGTCGGTCCTCGACGGCTTCGGTGGGAGGCCTGGGTTTGATACGTGCGGCCGTGTCCCCGACGGTCTTTTGCGCAATCTCTTGCGCACTGACCGATGCCTGGCGTTTGCGTACCTGTTCGCCGGTGGATCCGTTGGTTCGGCCATCGGGATGGATTGTGACGACGTAGCCCGCTGCCCGTCCGTGGTTGTCGCGAATCGGCGCGACTGTACGGAGAGTCTGGATCGTCACGCCGTTTCTCTTGCGGTTGATGCTCACACCTTGCCAGGCTTTTCCCTCTGCCAACGCGCGTGCGGCGGCGGAGTCGAGCCAGTGCTGGGTGCGGTCGTGGCCTAGGAACTTGAGGTTACGGCCAATGACCTCGTCGGCGTCGAACCCGGTCAACGCCTCGAACGGAGGGTTGGCGGCGATCACTATTCCGAGCGCGTCCACGATTACGCAGGCGTCGGCTGCGCTGACAAAGGCGCTTCGATAGCGCATCGTTTCGCGTTTGGATTCGCAACGTAGCTGGACGAGACCGAGCACGTTCGCGAGTGCTTCGGCGGTGGCGATGTCGTTGTCGTCAAATGCGCGTCCGTTGCGCGCGTGCAGCGAAAGAACACCGGATGGTCCTGCTTCGTTGTGCAGTAGAACGCTGAGGCCGCATTTGTATCCACACGCGGCGTTGACGTCGGTGGTGGCAAAACGAGTTTCGGAGCTGTAGTTGGTAACCAACAGCGACGCACGGCTGAGAAACGCGTAGCCGGCTTGCGAACTGGTACCTGCAGGTACGTGGGTCTCGCCGGGGCGTCCGAACGATGAATCCGATGCCGCCCGCAGTGTGAATCCGGTGGCATCCCCGTCGATCTCCCACACCGCGCAGGCGGCTGCTTCAAGTCCGCCGGCGATCGTCCGCGCCGAGGCTGATAGGGTTGTCGGTTCGTCACCAGTCCCGATGGCATGCGCGGCCAACTCCACTATCAGTCGCTGTCTAGCGCGGGCTGATTCAGCGGCCGGAGTTTCGGCCTCGATCCGCGCGGTCGGCTTGAGCACCAGGCTGACGTGTTTGAACGAACCCGAGCCGACCTTCTTCGTACGATGGTCTAACTCGACAGTCGTCCCTTGTGAGGTCGTACCGAAGATGGTTGAGCGATGGCTCGATAGGTATCGCGCGATCTCGTGCGCGGGTGTGCCGGGTAGGATTGCCGGGATGAGCGCGCTCAGATGTGTACCGAGCGCTTGCTCGCTCGGTTGATTGAACAACCGTTCGGCGCCTGCACCGAAATGCTCGATCACGCCGTCTTCATCCACAACCAGAATCGCTTCGTCAGCTGAGAGCCCGACGAAGCGAGTGTGATCCTCAATCCATTCTAGGTCGCGGATCAAAGGATTGGTCATCCGAAGAATCAGTATTTGCACGATCAAGATCGTGAACATTATGATCGGGGAGGCCACGGTCGCGGCGAGTACAAACGGGGCTTCGAGTTCGTCTAGCTGAACCTTCAATACGACGCCCACACCCCAGCCGTCGATCGGCTCATATGCCGCGAGAACGCGGTGTCCGCGGTGGTCGTAAGAAACGGTTGTTCCCGATCTACCCGCGAGCGCCAGGCGCATAGGCTCAGCGACTGGGGAATTCGCGGCGTAGCGTAGGACCTCGGCCTCAAAGCCCTCGGTGTACACGGTGATGAGATCGTCGCGAATCGTTCCGTAGTCGAATTTCACCACAACTCCCGACAGCGTGTGTACGGTCGGCACGCGAGCCGTGACTCGCTTCAAAAGATTGGTAACGTTGCCCTCGCGCGATGAAGTCGCCGCTTGCAGCAAGCGTGCGTGGTTCTTGGCCACGGTTGAGAGTTGCGCTCGTGTTTCCATCACCGCGAGCGAATAAAAGGTATAGATACCGAAGCCGCAGGCGCTTAGCCCGACCATCAGGATCGCGACCAACAAGCGGTTCTTCTTGCGCGTATAGGATGCGCGTAAACTCGGCTTTGCCGTCTGTGGGTGGGGCGTGTCGCGCTCGTCCAGATCGACCATAACTGATCGAGTTTACTGCAGCGGGGAGGGGGCTTACCGTGTTTCCTTCGCTATGCGCCTGGCTACGGCGTCTGCGCTTCGGCCGGACCGCCCCCCGATGGGCCCTAAAGAAGGAGTGGTGCGGGCGTGCGGTGACCGTTCCTGCCAGGGCTCCGGGGCCCAAGCCGTTGCGCGCTTCTCGGGGTTGCCGAAACTGTGCCCGGCCGGGTCCCTGCTCGGATGGGGAGACTGTCCGGGAATGTACCGATAGGGGGGGAGAGCCCGGGCGCGGCAGCGTGGCGTAGCCGGGGCCGACAGCTCGACCGTCGTGTTGCGTTTTTCTTCCAAATCAACAGGATAGGCACCCAGAAGCGGCACCACTTTTTTCACCAACGCACAAGCTCTACCTTACGCGGCTGTTCACGACCACTCTCGGGACCTAGCGGCACAAGAGCGGACGACGGCAAGCGACTATGCTCACGATCTTCATACCCAAGGAGACGCAACCCGGAGAAACTCGGGCGGCGATAACCCCAGATAGTGTCAAACGGCTGACCAAAGCAGGTGCCGCCGTACGTGTCCAAGCGGGTGCGTGCGCCGGAGCGTATATCTGCGATGCCGATCTGGCGGAGGCGGGTGCCGAGATTGTCGCCGACGCGGCTACCGGCCTCGTTGGTGCCGGCTTAGTCGCGATGCTCAACGCGCCCACGCTCGATGAAGTTGCACGGTTGCCTGAAGGATGCGCTGTGGTCAGCTTCATTTACCCGTCGCTGAACGGCGAGCTGGTCAAGGCCCTTCGGGACCGAAATATCTCGGTACTCGCGATGGAGTCGGTGCCGCGCATCACGCGGGCGCAAAAAATGGACGCCCTCAGTTCGCAGGCCAACCTAGCCGGCTACAAGGCTGTCATCGACGCGGCCAACGCCTTGCCGAAGATTTTTCCGATGATGATGACCGCGGCCGGGACGATCCAGCCCGCCAGGGTGGTGATCCTCGGTGCCGGCGTGGCCGGGCTGCAAGCCATAGCGACGGCGAAGCGTCTGGGCGCGGTGGTTGAGGTCTCCGACGTACGGCCTGCGGTCAAGGAGCAGGTTGAGAGCCTCGGCGGAAAGTTCATCGAAGTGCCGCTCGAAGAGGGCATGGAGACCGCCGGCGGTTATGCGAAGGAGCAAAGTGAAGAATTTCTCGCTAAGCAGCGCGGAATTGTCCGTAAAAAGATCATTGAGGCCGATGTCGTGATTACGACTGCCGCAATCCCCGGACGTCCGGCTCCCAAGCTGGTTCCTGCAGACATGGTGCGCGATATGCGACCGGGTTCGGTGATCGTTGATCTCGCCGTCGAAACCGGCGGCAACTGTGAACTCAGTAAGCGCGGCGAGATTGTCGTCGAGAATGGCGTGACCATCATTGGGCGCGAGCGTGTGCCCGCGCTGGTCGCCGTAAACGCGACCGACGTGTACGCTCGCAACGTCGCTAACTTGCTTGCTGACATGATCAAAGAGGGAGAACTGGTCTTCGACATGGAAGACGAGGTCGTCGAGGGGACGCTCATTGTGCACGAAGGTAAGTTGCGCGGGCCCGCGGCCGTCGCGCTCGGGGAAGGAGGCAACGACTGATGTCCGAACTCATGATCGGCCTTTATGTGTTTGTGCTGTCGATTGTCGTCGGCTTCGAGGTCATCACCAAGGTGCCGCCGACACTGCACACCCCTTTGATGTCCGGGGCCAACGCGATCTCTGGGATCACTATCGTCGGTGCGCTTGTGTGCGCGCAGACCGGTGACGCCAGCTTTGCCAATATCTTCGGGTTTTTCGCGATCTCCTTTGCGATGATCAACGTCGTTGGCGGGTTCCTCGTAACCGACCGCATGCTGCGGATGTTCCGGAAGAGATAGACGATGACATCGAGCTACATTTCACTCGGCTACCTCGGGGCCGCAATGCTTTTCATCTTCGGGCTCTCGCAGCTGTCTAAGGTCCGCACTGCGCGCCGTGGCAATACGATGGCTGCGGTCGCAATGTTGGCTGCGATCGTGCTCACGCTGATCGATCTCGGGTCGGTCGATTATCGCTACATTATCGCCGGGCTGATCGCCGGCAGCGCCATCGGGGCCATCGCCGCAATGCGCGTGCAAATGACGCAGATGCCCGAGATGGTCGCGCTCTTTAACGGCGTCGGAGGTGCGGCATCGGCGCTGGTCGGCCTGTCGTTCTTCTTCGCCAACGTACACAAACTCGCCGACAACCCGTCGGTGTCGGCGATGCTCGGCGGCGAGCACTTCGCAGTTACGACAGTGCTGAGTTTGTTGGTCGGCGCCGTGACTCTAACAGGCAGCGTCGTTGCGTTTTTGAAGTTGAGTGGACGGATGACTGGTGACCCGATCCTACTTCCGCTCCGCCACCTGCTCAATATCGTGCTGCTCGGCGGCACATTGGGTATTGGTGTGTGGATCACGACGGGTGTCTTCACCCCTGCATCGGCTATCGCGCTTATACTTGTGGTGTTCTTTGCGGCCCTTACGCTCGGCGTGACCGCGGTCATCCCGATCGGTGGCGCCGACATGCCGGTTGTTATCTCGCTGCTCAACAGTTACTCGGGCGTCGCCGCGGCGATGACCGGTTTTGTGCTCTCGAACAACTTGCTCATCATTGCCGGCTCACTGGTAGGGGCTTCAGGACTTATCCTTACCAACATCATGTGTAAGGCCATGAACCGGTCGCTCGCCAACGTCATGCTCGGTGGCTTCGGCGGCGATAGCCAACTGGGAGAGAAAGATACCGGCGGTTATACGACGGTCAAGGAGAGTTCGGCGGAAGAAGTTGCGCTGGTGCTGGAGGACGCGAGCTCGTGCATCTTTGTTCCGGGCTACGGACTCGCCGTCGCGCAAGCTCAGCACGCTACTCGTGAACTCGCCGACCTCTTACAGAAGCGGGGATGTAAGGTCTCCTACGCCATTCATCCTGTCGCCGGCCGTATGCCGGGTCACATGAACGTATTGCTGGCCGAGGCCGATGTGCCCTACGATCAGCTCTTCGAGATGGATGTGATAAATGGTGACTTCAAGAGTACCGATGTATCCATCGTCCTTGGCGCTAACGATGTGGTAAATCCGGCAGCGCTCAACGACAAATCCAGCCCGATGTACGGTATGCCGATCTTGAACGTGCACGAGTCGCGCATGGTGTTCGTGGTCAAACGGTCGCTAAGCCCAGGTTTTGCCGGCATCCGAAACGAACTGTTTGAACTCGACAACACGAATATGGTTTTCGGTGACGCAAAAGCGGTGTTGACCGAGATTATATCGGAGCTGAAGGCCGCCTGACGCTCTCGACTAGCAGCGTGCCGGCAGGTTGGAGTGGCGAGATCGTGTGGGGGGGACGACGAGCTAAGGAAACCGAAGCGCGCACGGCCGCTGCGAAGATGTTGCCGGCGCTGGGACGCGGCATCCAGAAGAGCGCGGCGTCGCCGTCAGGCTTAGCGGCGCTGCTCGGTGCACTGGGCTCCGGCACCCACAGTCGCTACGTCGATCACCCTGAAGAACTCGCCGAGCAGTCGTCTATTGATGATGGCAACTCGATCCTCGGCTTGAAGCCACCGACGCACGCGCTAAGTTTGAGCGGCAATGAACGATACTGAAGAAGGCACCAAGCTCACCCTTGATTTCGACAAACTCGGTAAGGTCGGCGCGACCGGACAGGGCGTGATCCCCGTGGTATTGCAGCATGCCGATTCAGGCGAGGTTCTCTACGTTGCGTATGCCAACGAACTGTCCCTGCGCGAGACGCTTGCGACCAAGCGGGCGGTGCTGTGGTCGACCAGCCGCAACGAGTTGTGGCGCAAGGGTGAAAGCTCGGGCGATGTTCTCGATCTCGTTGACGTACGTGTCAACTGCGAACAGAACTCGGTGCTGTATCGGGTGCGTCCGCGCGGCGGTGTGTGTCACACTAAGGACGCGCAGGGCAATAGCCGGCCGACCTGTTACTACCGGGTGGTGGCGGGGGCCGACCATCTTCGATTTGCCTGAGACGACTCGGCATTACCTCTACTAAATAGTTCAAAAATAGACAGAAATACCTAGAAATACAGAGGAAACCTCTATCTCTAACCTGTTCACGCCGAGGGTTTCGAGAGTGGGGTTGCCGGGTTAAACTCTGGGTAGGGCAACCGGCCCGGAGAGGACTCGGAATGAGAGCATTCCCCGCCAGCAGTCTTGTTCCTGCGGTCATCTGCGCCGCGTTGATCTTACCTGCATTGCCTACCACGGCCCCGGCCGATCAGAGCCCGCCGGTCGGCACGGTGGTCGACAACACTAACATTGAAAAGTACCAGCAACTTTTCGGACCCGCGATGGAGTGGATCGTGCGTCGAGGGGCCAAGATCAAGGTCGGTCCATACCAGAAGATCGAGTTGACGCCGCCGATGCAGGCAGCGACCGAAAAGTACTCGGCCCAGGTCAAACTCGCGGATGATGGAACCCACATTCTGAACCACGTCGCCGGTTTGCCGTTCCCTACGGTTGATCCCAACGAACAATGGGCGGCGACGAAGCTTATGTACAACTTCGAGTCCGCTATCGAGCTTGACGACCTCGATCTGCGCAACTTCGACTGCGATACCGGCGTGGTCGGTAGGAACGGCGACCCCGTACGAGTCGAACGGCACTTCCTTATCGACCACTTCCGCCGGATGTATTTCGTCGGCCGCCTCGAAGTCGAGCCGATACCGGTTCTCGAGCCTAACTCTGACGAAGTCCGCTACAAGGAAGCCTTGTATCCGTTGATCGAGCCGTTCGATCTGAAAGGCGTCGGGTTCACCTATAACCGTTACATTGATCACACCCGCCAAGACGACAGCTGGCTATACCTACCACAGCTCCGACGTGTCCGCCGCCTGTCGTCTGCGCAGCGCTCGGATGCGCTATTCGGCCAAGACACCGATCAAGACAGCTACGCCGGTTACGCAGGAAACGTCTCGTGGATGGATTGGAAGTTTCTGGGTTCGAAAACGGTTCTTGCCACAATGCACTCCACCCAGCTTCCGGTGAAGTGGTCGGCGCCTTCGGCCGACTATATGCACGACGATGCGTGGGAGCCGCGTGAGGTATGGGTGGTTGAAGGCCGCTCGAAGCTTCCTCAGTACGCGTTCTCGAAGCGCGTGATCTATCTCGATAAAGAGAGCTATCTGATCTCGTACTCCGACATGTATGACCAGGCTGGTGAGTTGTGGAAGATTTGGATCAACAACTTCAAGTACGCGAACAAGCCGATCGAAAACGCTAAGTACCAATCGAAGCACAAACGGCAGTTCTCTCCCTCGATCACGATGGTGGACATTCAGCTCGAGCACGTAACCTACTGCTCCTTGCCGAGCAACCGGTTCGAGAATGAGCAGGGGTGGTACATGAATGTCGGCGACGTGGAAGGGACCACCGAGGAGTACTTCGCGCTGAGCAATATCATCAAATCCGCGCGCTAGGCGGGTGCGGCCTCAGGTGCCGGAAACCGTTGGTAGGGGCGGCATTTCCGCCGGGCGCGCTACTGGGATAGGTTTTGCGCCGGGCACATCTGCCCGTAGAGGATCCCCAATGACGCAATTTCCCCCCCGTCCATGTGTAGCTGCGCTTGCCTGCGTGGCGTTGAGTATCCCGGTGTTGGCGACCATTGCTACGGGCGAGCAGAACCCGCCGGTCGGCACCGTCATCGATAAAGCGAACATCGACACATTCAAGGACTTCTTCAGCCCGGCTGTCCAGTGGATCGTGCGTCGCGGAGCGAAGATCAACGTGGCGCCCTACCGGAAGATCGAGTTGACGCCGCTTGTCAAAGAAGCGACCGAGAAGTACTCGGCTCAAGTCGAACTCTCCGAGGACGGCACCCACGTGTTGAACCACGTCGCCGGTCTGCCGTTCCCTACCGTTGACCCCAACGAAAAGTTCGCTGCGACCAAGGTCATGTACAACTTTGAGTCTGCGATCGAAGTCGACGATCTCGACCTCCGCAACTTCGACTGTGACACCGGCGTGATCGGCCGGAACGGGGATCCGGTACGCGTCGAACGACACTTCCTGATCGATCACTTCCGTCGTATGTACTTCACGGGTCGGCTGGAGGTCGACCCGATACCGGTACTCGAGCCGAACAAGGACGAGGTTCGCCTGAAGGAAGCCTTGTACCCTCTGATCGAGCCGTTCGATCTGAAGGGTGTCGGCTTTACCTCCAACCGCTATATCGATCACACCCGCCAAGACGACAGCTGGCTGTACTTGCCGCAGTTACGCCGCGTGCGCCGCCTCTCGTCGGCGCAGCGCTCGGATGCGTTGTTCGGCCAGGATACCGACCAGGACAGCTACGCCGGGTATGCCGGAAACGTCTCGTGGATGAATTGGAAGTTCCTCGGTGAAAAGAAGCTTCTCGCATCGATGCATTCCAAGCACCTCCCGGTGAAGTGGTCGGCTCCGTCAGCCGATTATATGCACGACGATGGATGGGAGCCCCGCGATGTCTGGGTTGTTGAGGGCCGTTCGAAGCTTCCGCAGTACGCGTTCTCCAAGCGCGTGATTTTTGTCGACAAGGAAACCTCTCTAGTCGCGTATTCCGACATGTACGATCAGGCCGGAGAGCTCTGGAAGGTTTGGATCAACAACTATAAGCGCGGGACCAAGCCGATCGAGGAGGCCAAGTACGAGGCTCCTTACGAAAGGAACTTCAACCCCTCGATCACGATGGTCGACATCCAGCTCGAGCACGTCACTTTCTGCTCACTGCCGAGCAGTCGGTTCGAAGCGGAGCAGGGCTGGTACGTGAACCTCGGCGACAAGGAAGGCACCACCGAGGAGGGCTTCGCGCTCAGCAGCATCATCAAGTCAGGGCGCTGAGTCGAGCCCCCGTCGTCGGGGGCTCGACTCTCTCAGTCGTTCCAGCGTTGATCCCGGATCAGAATCAGCAAGACCATTAAGTCGTAGAGCGCGTGCGCCGTGATCGGTGCGAGCAGGTTGTCGCTGACCTGCCATAGCCAGCCTAGAAAGTAGCCGGCTACCGCGGCCACGAAGACATACGCGCGCGTCACCGGGTGGGCCAAACCGAAGATGGCTGCTGCGCCCCACAACGCGCTAGCAGGGCCGAACTGTTGTTCCAGTCCTCCCTGGATTAGGCCGCGAAACAAGGCTTCCTCTCCGATCCCGGCGGCGAGGCAAACCAACGCTATCTCGAGGAGCGAAGATCGTGCGAACAGAGTTCGCACGGCCGAGTCTACGCGTGCGCGCAGACGCCGGGCGAACGCCGCTTCGCTTCGCCATACCGCCAAGAAGCCGGCGAGCATCGGAGCTGTTGCGGCGATTCCGGCCAGCAATGCACGCCACTCCCACCTAAAGTCGGCAAACGGATCGATCCCCAGCGTCATCCCCACGGCAACGGCGATTACGCCCAAACTACCCTCGAAGAGTAGCGCGACGATCAGTGTTCTAGTCAATGCCGCCCCCGGTTAACGCACGGCGCCGTGAGTCGCTTACTTGACGCAGCCTCTGCCACCGATCTACAAACCATAGTCACCGCGGATTCCAGGTGGGCCAGACCAGGAGAAGTCAGCATGATCAAGAAGTTCGCGAAGTTTACCATATTCGTCGCAATCGCATTCGTCGCTACGTCACTCACAACAGGACAGGCCGTCGCGCAAAGCAACGCCGGCGGGATCCGCAGCGATGCTGAGAACGAGAAGGTCATCCGAGCGTTGTACGACGGATTTGTAAAAGGATGGAACGAGCACGACTGGGAAAAGATCGCTGCCATGTGGGCTCTAGATGGTGACCACCAAGAGCCCGATGGGCGGGTCGCCAAAGGCCGCGACGAAATCACTGCGCTCCTAAAGAAGCAACACGAGACCGTTTTCAAGAAGACCACGCTCTCGTTGACCGTGGAAGGCGTGTGGTTCGTTTCGGAGAGCGTGGCATTGGTCACTGGCGACTATAGCATTCAAGGGATCGTCCTTCCCGATGGCAACAAGCTGGCCCCACGGGGGGGCTTCATCACCTCGATCTTGATCAAAGATCGCGGCGAGTGGCTTATCGCGGCGAGTCGCTTGATGATTCCCTCAGTGATCCCTTATCGGCAGGGCTAGGCGAACAATCGGACCGGGTGTATCGGCCGCTCAGCTGCCGAAGACGACGCGCCACGCGAAGTAGCCGGCGATGGCGCTCGCCGCCGTGAGCGCGAGCGAGACGGCCGCGAGTCCGGCCAACAGCAGCAATCCGGCACGGTTGGACTCATCTCGCGACAGCTGCGGGTCGATGAGAGCCTGGTCGAGCAATGCGACGTTACGTGCGTTGGCTTTCCAGGCCGCGTCGAACAAGTCGCCGACGAATGGCACCACCCCTAGAAGTGCTTCGATCGCGACGTTAGCGCACATACGAACCAAAGTCGTCTTGGGCACGTTCAGGCGCGCGGCAGACGCGATGATTCCCCCTGAGAGTAGAACGCCGACAGCATCTCCGAGATAAGGTACCAAGCCGATCAGCGCGTCCACACCAAACCGAAAGTTGGTGCCTGGTACGCGAATCGCGGTGTCGAGAATATGGGCCACGCGCGCGAGCCCCCTGCGCACCACGGCGACCCGCGCGGGACCAGTCTCGGTGGGTCGTTCCTCGCTCACGTATTCGCCGGCCCTGCGCTCGTGGGGGTCAGCGGCTTGGTCCTGTTGGGTTGTTTACTTGGAGGTTTATGTCGGTTCTCCTAGAATCCACGGGGCGCCGGCGCAGGCGTGACTTATAGTGGTTATATCCAACCAAGCTCCCAGGAATCAACGGGTGAATTCAGAGACCGATACGCGGTGGTACCGCGAAGGTCTGCACTTCGGCTGTACCGAGTGTGGAAAGTGCTGCTCCGGTTCGCTGGGCTACGTGTGGGTGAGTCTCGACGAGATCCGAGCGTTGGCTGCTGTGGCTGGGCTCACGCTTGACGAATTCGGTCAACGCTTTCTTCGCCGCGCGGGGAGCCGCTACGCGTTGCTCGAATCGGTCGCGGGCGATTGTATCTTGTTGCGCGACGGGCTCTGCACGCTGTACCAAGCACGGCCGGTACAATGCCGGAGTTTCCCGTTTTGGACGTCGCTGCTCGGCAGCTCCGAGACATGGCGGCGAGCCGCGCAGTCGTGCGAGGGCATCCGTGAAGCCGCACCGTTGATCGAGTACAAGGAGATCGAACGCCGCCGCTGCGATCCGGGGCGGGGAGGGCACGAGGCGAGGAATGGCCGAACGTAGCTACACCGTTATTGGTACCGGGGCGCTTGGTGGCTACTATGGTGCGTTGCTCCATCACGCGGGTTTGGACGTACGCTTCTTGCTGCATTCCGACTTCGACCACGTGCGTGTCCACGGGCTGAAAGTCGAGTCGAAGCAAGGCGATCTCAGTATTGGTGAACCAAAGATCTTCGCGCGGGCCGCGGACCTGGCGGTTTCCGATGTTGTGCTCGTTTGTCTGAAGACGACGTCGAATGGTCTGCTCCCGGAATTGCTACCGGCAGCGCTTGAAGCGGGTTCGATCGTCGTGATGCTGCAGAACGGTCTCGGCCCCGAGGATGCCGCGGCCATCGCGGCGCCCGGGCACACCATCCTCGGTGCATTGGCGTTCGTGTGTTCAAACAAGGTTGGTCCGGGGCACATACGACACATCGACTACGGCGGCGTGCGGGTAGGGCAGTTCACCGCCGATGGCACCGCGGCGGGTGTGACTACCGAGGTCGCTGCGGTGGTTGGTGATTTCGCATCTGCCGGGGTCGAGTGCGGCTCCGAAGACGACTTGCTACGCGCACGTTGGCGCAAACTGGTGTGGAACGTCCCGTTTAACGGCTTGTGCGTCGTCGCGCGCGGCACCACCGATGTGGTTATGGCCAACCCGCGGATGCGTGTCAGAGCCGAGGCGCTGATGCAGGAAGTGGTCGCTGCCTCAGAGGCGTGCGGAAAACCAGTAGGTCGGCAATTCGCGGAGCTGATGATGGTCCACACTGAGGCCATGGCGCCTTACAAGCCGAGTATGCTGCTCGACTTCGAGCGTAACGCGCCGCTTGAACTAGAAGCTATCTACGAAAATCCACTGCGTGCCGCGAAACAGGCCGGCGTCGAGTGCCCACGAATCTCTGAGCTTCTCGAAGAGCTGCGCGGTTGACAGCGTTGGAGGCTTTAGATACTTCTGGCGCCGATCCGATCTTCA
The DNA here is from genome assembly GCA_029262415.1 of Deltaproteobacteria bacterium. GTDB lineage: Bacteria > Desulfobacterota > Binatia > UBA1149 > JAJCZL01 > JAJCZL01. The sequence goes on from JAJCZL010000008.1 coordinate 33,180, forward strand.
TCGTCGGTGCGCCGCGTAGTGGAACCACACTGCTGCGTACGATGCTCAACCGTCACCCTGACATCGGCATCTGTGACGAGACCTTCTTCTTCTACTACGTTGGCTCACGTCGCAAAGTATTCGGCGAGCTAAAAAGCATGGCCAACCGCGAGCCGGTTGTCGATCGCTATCTCGAGACCCAACGCGTACGCCGCCTCGGTCTCCACACGCAGGATCTGCGCACCGCGCTGCTGCGCGACGGAGAAGACTACGAGCGGTTGTTCCTCGCCTTGCTCAGGTTCTACGCCGCGAGCCAAGGCAAGCGGCGCTACGGTGAGAAAACACCTCAGCATGCTTACCACGTGGATACCCTCTGCCGGGTGTACCCCGGCTGTCGGATTATTCACCTGGTGCGCGACCCACGTGATGTCGTTGCATCGTTGAACCGGATGCCTTTTGGGGCACCGTACACCGCTGCCAACGCGCGTGTCTGGCGGAGTTGTGTTCAAGCCGCCGAACGCGAGAGCGGCCGCGATAACTTCCTACGCGTGCACTACGAGCATCTGGTAGACCGACCTGAGGGTGAATTGCAGCGGATCTGCCGATTCATAAGCGAGCCTTACCACCGTTGTATGCTGGCCGCGGATCCTTCGGCCCGGGTGGATCAGTGGTGGTTTCAGCGCGCCCAGGAGCCTCTGAGTACTGATCGCAAGGAAAAGTGGCGTGAGGATCTGACACCGACTGATGTCGGCGTCGTCGAATGGATCAATCACGACTTGATGACCGGGTTGGATTACACGCCGACAGGCCGGCCGCCCTCTGAGTGGCAGCGGCTAGTTGCGCGGGTACAGGAGGTCCTGTGGTCCGTACAGTCGCGCATTTGGGGGCTGCCGCGGCTTTGGTACTACTGGCTGCAGCCCACGAAGCTTGCAGCAGAGGAGGCCTGGATCGACCGCAACCGCCGTTAAGCGGTGTTGCGTTCCTTCGGGGCGTCGGTCGAACAGGTTGGCGACACCGGAACGCCGTCGAGGAGTGAGTAGAGATGGGTTTGCTTAAACGCAGCATGGTTATCGGGTTAGCCTATGGGCTTACAGTATGCATTGTCGAGTTCTGGGACGGGGCTCTGCGCATAGCTTTGTTGCGCATTCCGGTCGGTCTCGGACTCTTGAGCAGTGCGGCGTTGCTTGAGGTCGGACTCGGTGTGGCCCTCGGTGTCTTTGCCGCTCCGCTTGCAGCGGTTTCCAAAAGACCGTTCCTGCCGGCGCTGGCGATTGCTCTCATGTGGATTGCACTCGCGCGCGCAGTTGCTCCCGACCCGGCGCTCGTGCCGATGTGGTTGATGGCTCCGGCGGCAGGGCTGTTGTTGGCAGGGCTTGGGTACGCCGTGGCGAGACGACGACCCCGCTTGGCGTGGTGCACGGGGGTTCTGGCTCTGGTTGGGGCGATCGCCACCCCCATCGTGATCCTCCGCGGTCAGGCTGCCGAAGTCGCAGCTCCCCAGGTCGGCATCGAACAGGGCTCGGCGCCTAGGGGTGCTCCCGATATCGTTGTTGTCGTCCTCGACACCGTACGCGCCGCCAATATGTCCACCTATGGTTACGCGCGTGAGACCACGCCGACCTTTACCGAGCTCGCCGCCGAAGGCGCGTTGTATCTCGACGCGACATCGCCGTCTACCTGGTCTCTACCGTCTCACGGCTCACTCTTTACGGGTTGGTTCCCGTCTGCACACGGCGTTCACGGCGAGCATCGCGTGTTGGGACCGCAGCCGCCGACTCTCGGCGACGTGTTGTACCGGAACGGTTACGACACCTTGTGCTTTACGGCGAATCCGCACATCAGCGACGGGTTTGGGCTCACCCGCGGCTTTGCGTGGTCGGATCGGGCCTACCTCGACGGCGACGGCGGACGTAGCTTTCTGTTTATTTATCGCGTCCTCGACCTGTTCGGCGTGAGTGTTGCAGACAAAGGCGGCGGGGCGGTCGCGGACGACTTCGAGCGATGGGTTGATGGTCGCGGTGAAGATGACCGCCCCTCCTTCGTGTTCCTGAACTTCCTTGAAGCTCACTTTCCCTACCACCAGGTTCCGCGCGAGTTCCTTGCCGAGTTCACGAAGAAGTCGCCCTACGCGCTACGTAATTTCAGTCTGCAGACCTTCGGTGCGCAGTTCGGTCGCGAACTGACGGAGGATGAAATCGGCGACGCGATCGCGCCGACCACGGACATGTACGATGCCGGCGTTCTCTACTCCGATTATCTGCTTGGTCGCGTCGTCGATAGGCTACGCGAGGCTGGCAGTCTTGACCGAACGGTTTTGGTCGTGCTGTCGGACCACGGCGAGATGCTCGGCGAACACGGCGACTTTGGCCACGGTGCTTCGATGCACGAGCCAGACCTCCGCGTGCCGTTGCTGGTACGCTATCCGCCGGCGGTGCCCGCACAAACGCGTGTCGCCGCGCCTGTCTCTACAGTTGGGATTTACGCTACTGTGCTCGACCTCGTCGGCTTAGAGCCGCCCGGGCGAGTACACGTTAGTTCGCTGCTGCCGATGCTGAAAGGCGAGGCGGGTGGCTTACCGATCATTGCCGAGCGATACCGCAACGATTTGTTGGCCTCAGGCCCCGGCAAGGGTCTGAGCCAAAATGTTCGCTTTCGCAGCTACCGGTCCGGGCGTTTCAAGCTCGTGGTGACCGACACTGACGAGAGTTTTCTTTTTGACCTGGTGGCCGATCCCGGTGAAATGCGCAATCTGGCCGACGAACACCCGGAAGACCTCAGGCGTTTGCGCGAGGAACTTGCGACCTGGGTCGAAGCGCTGTCCTTGCCTGCGCTCGCTGCCGAACTGGACGTGACCAACGACGCCGAACTCGACCCAGCGACACGCGAGCGTCTGAAAGCGCTCGGATACGTAGACTGAGCACCGTCGGCTAGGGAAGCTCTGCACAAGTCTTTCAAAATGAGATAAGTACGTAAGTCGAGCGACTCGTGAGGAGGTTGGGCGATGGGTGAGCAGCGTGTGTTCGCGTCGGTAGCGTGGAGTCAGATCGGTGGCGTGGAGTCAGAAAGGAACTGAAGTCGGGGACGATCGTAGACGCGACGATCATCGCGGCGCCGAGTTCGACAAAGAACGCGGCCAAAGCGCGCGATCCCGAGCTGAAACCGCGCTACATTCCGCGCGGAATGTGCATAACTCGGCGCAAAGTACACCGGCGGCACGATGATCGGTCCGCTCAGTCACTTGTGCAGAGCTTTCTTAGCTGGCTAAGCGCGCGACTTGTTTGCGTAGCGCGTCTTTGGCGCCGCCCAGCTTGGGCGTTCCGTGGCCTGATATGAGATTGTCGAAGTCTAGTTCGAGAACACGCTCGAAGTCGCTCTTGATGCTTCCGCCCGGCGGTGTCACGTCCTTTAGCCACAGCGGCCCAATCACGCAGGGCTTAAAGAACCCCATCGGTAGCATGACGACGCGCGCAAGTGCCGAGAGTCGGTCGTCCTTCTTGTAGTTCTGAACGCTGTCGCAGGTGACGAGCAGGCGGTGCTCGGGGAGCAACACTACGCACTCTGCGCGTATGGCCTTCTTGAATACCACGGCGCGGGCATTCGGGATCGGCAGCGGTTTGTCCTCCTCGATTTCGCGGGTGACGGCTGGTGTGAGGTATTTTTGAACCCCCGCTGCCGCCCAAAGCTCTGCCCCGAACTTATCAACATAGTATGTATCGTCGCATCCGTGGAAAGTGCCGAGCCGAAGCGCGTGCTTGATTGGGCCGAGCGCAAGCAATTCACACTCAGCTTGTTCGTCCAAGCGCACCGGGTTGAGCAACACCAGCCCGTCGGTGCCACGCACGACGACCATGTTGCGGCTGATACGGATCGGCGGCTTGGACATCTTCGCGGTGCTCGGCGCGAACCAAAGCCCGGGGAGGATCTCCTTTACGGGCCCGTGCGGGGCGGGGGCCGGGTGGATGGTCATGCGGCCACTATAGCGCTCTGTCCGCTGCAGAGCATAGTGTTAGACCTGATCATGCCTTAGTCTGTCGCCCGTGACGGCTTCTTAGAGGGGAGAAAAATATGGGAAGTTCTATTCTGACACCTGCGCTGGCGCTGGTGGTTTGGACGCTGGCGATTTGGATGGTGATGTACAGCCGACGTATCCCGGCGATGCAGGCGGCCAAGATCGATCCCGATTCCGCGCGGCACCCCGGCTCTCTCGACACATTGCCTGCCTCCGCACGTTCGGCGGCCGACAACTACAATCATCTGCACGAAGCGCCGACTATTTTCTATGCACTGGTTTTCTACACGCATCTAGCCGGCAACGCAGACCCGTGGTTCGTCGTGCTTGCTTGGGCGTACGTAGGGTTGCGTGTCATGCATTCGCTCGTACAGGTGACGATTAACAAGGTGTTGATCCGTTTCGCGTTGTTTACGCTCTCCACGTTGGTGTTGATGGCGATCGCCGTTGGCAACCTGCTGATGCTCAGCTGATGTAGGTTTTCGTAATTGACGGAGGGAACTCATCTTGGCGAGTGCAGATAGGACCTATGACGTCGTAGTTTGGGGCGCGTCGGGATTCACCGGTCGCTTGGTGGCCGAGTATCTGGTGTCGCGCTACGGAGTTGGCGGCGGTCTACGCTGGACGATAGCGGGACGCAACCAACAAAAGCTCGAAGAGATTCGCAAGGCGCTCGGCGCCGAGGCCGCCGGGCTGGAGATCCTCACAGCAGACAGTCACAACCCGGAGACGCTCGACGCTCTGGTGAAACAGACCAAGGTTGTTTGCACGACTGTCGGGCCCTACCCCCGCTACGGGGCTGAATTGGTTGCTGCATGCGTGCGCAACGGCACCGACTACTGCGACCTCACCGGCGAGGTGCCGTGGATGCGCAAGATGATCGATGCGCACGAGCTGGCGGCCCGCGAAAGTGGTGCGCGTATCGTTCACACCTGTGGCTTCGACTCTATTCCGTCGGACATGGGCGTGTACTTTTTGCAGCGCGAAGCGCGCGAGAAGTTCGGCAAGCCCTGCGTGCAGATTAAGTTCCGCCTCAAGGCAATCAAGGGTGGCGCGAGCGGAGGGACGATCGCCAGCATGCTCGACATATTGACGGAAGCGCAAGGCGACCGTGAGGCTGCGAAGATTTTGGTTGCACCCTACAGCCTGAACCCTGAAGGCGATCGCAAAGGGCCCGACAGCCGCGACCAGACCGGCGTGGTCTGGGATGCGGACGCGGATGCATGGACAGCACCCTTTTTGATGTCGGCGGTCAATACCAAGGTTGTGCGCAGAACCAACGCGATAACCGACTATGGGTATGGACGCGACTTTCGCTACGACGAAGCGATGATGTTTCCGCGCGGTGCCGTCGGGCTCGCCCAGGCCGTCGCCGTTACGGTGGGGCTCGGCGGGTTTATGCTCGCCGGCACTTTCGGCCCGACGCGGCGTTTGCTCGAGCGCTATGTTTTGCCCGCGCCGGGTCAAGGTCCGAGCGAAGCTGAACGTAAGAGCGGCTTCTTCGACATCCGTCTCATCGGCAAGCTCGACGACGGCACCTTGATTCGTGGGCGCGTAACCGGCGATCGCGATCCTGGGTATGGATCGACGGCCAAGATGCTCGCCGAAGCCGCTGTTTGTCTGGCCAAGGACGAAGCACAAACCGGCGGCGGGTTCTGGACGCCGGCTTCTGCCATGGGACAGGCGTTACTCGAGCGGCTCCAATCCAACGCCGGCTTGTCGTTCCGGCTCGAGTAGGTCACTTAGGAGTCGATGAGTAAGACCCCGCACGAGATCGAGACGCGGATTGGCAGGCTCTACGTGGAGACCTCGGGAGAGGGTCCGCCGATGATTCTTTGGCACAGCTTTTTTGTTGACGGACGCACCTGGTCTGCAGTCGAGCCCAGCCTGGCCAGGCATCGCTCGCTTATCAACATCGACGGCGCGGCACACGGGCGTAGCGGACCTGCGCCGCGGCTGTTCAGCCTCGAAGACTGTGCCGCGGCGGCGCTCGAAGTGCTCGATGCACTCGGGATCGACGGTCCGATAGACTGGCTCGGTAACGCGTGGGGCGGGCACACGGGCATCGTTTTTGCGGCCGAGTATCCCGACCGCTGCCGGTCTTTGGTGACGATCTCGGCGCCGTTGCTCGCGATGCGCGGTTTGGCGCGTGCGCAAGTTTACCTGCTGATGGGACTCTATCGTTTCATGGGACCGGTTGATTTTCTGACCCAGGTGATCTCGTCGGCGCTGCTTTCACAGAAAACCCGCAGCGAGCGTCCCGATCTCGTCACGCTGGTGCGCGAGAGCTTTGCCGTCGCGGCACCTCGCGCGATGGTGTTGGCGGCCCGTTCGGTGGTGCTCGGAAGGCCGGACATCGATGGCAAGCTGGCGACGATCTCCGCGCCGGTTTTGCTGATGACGGGTAGCGAAGACGAATTCTGGACGCCGCAGGATGTACGCAACTACGCGAAGACGGCAGCGAACGCGACGTTCTCGGTCATCGACGGTGTTGCACACATCCCGCAACTTGAAGCCCCGGCTCAGGTGATCTCCGAACTCGAGAGTTTCTGGGGACGGATGTGAAGACTGGTCGGCGGGTTGGTGTCAGCCGGCCGAAGCGCAAAAAGCCGCGATCCCACCGTCCTCAACAGCGTAGGTGACCGCGATCGGTGCGCAACATACCTCACAATCCTCGACATAGGTTTGCGTGCCCACCGACAGGTCCAGCACCATTGAGATACGCTCCAAGCAGTAGGGGCACTGAAAGCAATGCTCGCGTGTTTCCATTGTCTTGTCGCCTGGCTGTCTTCGCGTTGCTCGCCGCGGCGCCGGTTCTCGGATGCTATCCCGCCTTTCAACGGGCCCCGCCGGGGACGTCGTTCGCTGGGGCGGTCCATCCGGCGGGTGGTGTCCGCTTTCTCAGCGATCTCACCTACACGGATTCTGCCGGAAACCGGCAGACCGATCACGTCATCTTCGATGAAGTCTTTGCTCTGATCGGTGGTGCCGAGCACTTCATCGTCGTGGACATGTTTCTCTATAACGAGTTCCAGGGCGAACGGCCCGAACGCACCCGTGCTCTGGCCGACGAGCTTACCCAGGTGCTGATCGCACGAAGACGCGAGCGTCCGGATCTGCCGATCACGGTGATCTCCGACCCGGTCAACACGGTTTACCGAGCCGTAGCCTCAGAGCATTTCGATGCTTTGCGGGCTGCCGGGATCCACGTTGTGATCACGCGGCTCGAACATCTGCGTGATAGCAACCCGTGGTACTCAGGCCTCTGGCGCCTGCTCGTACGACCGTTAGGCAGCGGCGGCCGGAACGGGATCTTGCCGAGTCCGTTCGGCGATCAACTCGTGACGCTGCGCAGCTACCTGGCGTTGCTTAACTTCAAAGCAAACCACCGTAAGCTGGTTGCTGTAGGCACCGACTCGGGAAGCGCCGCGATCGTCAGCTCGGCCAATCCACACGACGGTAGCAGCGCGCACGGCAACGTCGGCCTGTACTTTACCGGACGTTCGGTTGCCGACCTCGTGCGCACAGAAGCGGCGGTGGTCGCGTTCTCTGAACGCGGGGCGGCGCGCGATGCACTGCTGGCTTCACTCGAACGGAGCGCCCAATTGGCTGAGTCGGCGGTGCCGGTGCCGCACGATGTCCCTGCCGACGGCGAGCGAATCCAGGTTGTGACCGAAGGTAAGATATTTGCCGCCCTCATCGACGCGATCGCGCAGGCGGGTAGGGGGGACGAGATCGGCGTTGCGGTCTTTTACTTGTCAGAGACCGATATCGTCGATGCACTGCTGGCGGCGGCCGCGCGCGGTGTGCGTGTGCGCGTGTTGCTCGACCCGAACAAGGACGCATTCGGCTATCGGAAAGGCGGAGTCCCTAACCGGCCGGTCGCGGCGCAGCTGCACGACGGTGGGATCCCCGTGCGCTGGTGCGATACCCACGGCGAGCAGTGCCACGCGAAGATGCTGCTTGCACGCTACACTTCGGGCGCGGCGGTGCTGATCGCGGGCTCGGCGAACTTTACGCGGCGCAACTTACGTGACTACAACCTGGAGACCGACGTGGTCGTACGGGGCGCGCGGGACGTCGGCGTGTTTGCAGATGCACAGGCCTATTTCGAGGCGGCGTGGGGAAACACCGCGGGCCGCACCTTCAGTGCCGACTATGAAGTGTTCAAAGACGACTCAGCGCTCAAGGCGATTCAGAAGACGGTCGGGGAAGAGTCAGGGCTCAGCACTTTTTGACTCTCAATTGACGCGTCGGTCAGAACGGCGTTTTATTGATAGTCGATATGAAGACTTTACTCGCCCGTGCGCTCGTCGGAATCGGCGTCTTGGTCGCGGCTGCCTGCTCGACTTCCCCGCTGGGGCGCAGCCAGCTGTTGCTGCTTCCTGACTCCCAGGTCGATGAGATGGGCGTGACTGCCTACACGCAGCTCAAGAAACAGACCCCGCTCGATTCCCGGTCTTCGGTCAACCGCTACGTCGACTGCGTCGCGTGGGCGATCACCCGTGAACTTCCGGGCGACCAAGCCGCGCAGTGGGAGGTCAGTGTATTCAACGAAGACCAGGCCAACGCCTTTGCGTTGCCGGGTCGCAAGATCGGAGTGTATGCGGGCCTGCTCAAGGTTGCCGAGAACCAGAGCCAGCTCGCCACGGTGATGGGCCACGAGGTCGCACATGTGCTCGCCAAGCACTCCAACGAGAGGGTGTCGCAGGGGTTCATTGCTGAGGCCGGGATGCAGGCGGTTCAGGTGCTCGCCGGTGATCCAACCCCACAAAAGCGACAGTTGTTCGCGTTGCTTGGCGTTGGTACGCAAGTCGGTGTCTTGTTACCGTTCGGCCGCACCCAAGAGAGCGAGGCTGATCTTCTCGGTCTCGACCTGATGGCGAGTGCCGGCTTTGACCCGCGCGAGTCGGTTGCGTTATGGCGCAATATGGCAAAGGCCGGGGGCGGCAGACCGCCGGAGTTCCTCTCTACCCATCCATCCGGCACTCGCCGTATCGGAGATCTGAACGAACGGATGCCGCACGCGCTGGAGTTGTACGAACAGGCGCGTGCGCGCGGCAAACGGCCGGACTGTCGTCCGTAGGTTCGATGAAACCTAGGGGCTTTGCTGTTGCGCTTGTCGCCGTACACCTCACCTTGTGGGTGTGCGCAGGCGCTGTTGCGTTTGCCGACGACGCAGAGGATCCCAACTACGACACCGCTGCTCCAGTCGGACGTCTTGACCGCTGGCACCAGGCGATCGAGACTGGTCTACGGCGTACCGCTACCTGGGCGGATTCGTTCTTTTCTGATGAGCGCTACGAGGCTGAGAGCAATGAGTCGAGATTACGGCTGCGCATCGGTGCGTTTGTCGAAGAGGGAGAAGGGCTGAGCGATGACCTCGACGCCGACCTGAGGATAGCTCTGCCGGGTACCCGCGACCGTATCGCCTTTATTGTCGAGGGTGGTTCGGATGAATCGAATGATGACCGGCGGGTTCCCGCCGACGACATCGCCCGTGAGTTCCGCGGCAATGACGACTCGAACTTCTCACTGGGGCTGCGCTACCGTTTCCTCGAGACGCGGGGCCACTCGATACTCGGACAGGCAGGACTGGAGTTGCGTAGCGTTAATGCCCAAGGGGCATTCGGCCTTCGTTACAGGGGATTGTTTGGATTGGGTCAGTGGGGCGTGCGCTTCGCCGAGCGGCTGAGGTGGTTTACTGACGACGGCGTCGAGACCATCACCACGCTGGATTTCGACCGTGAAGTATTTGGGAGAATGTTGTTTCGGCACACGCTGAAGGCCGCCTGGTTTGAGAAAGAGCAAGGCTACTTCTACGAGATCAACTTCAGCCTCATCCAGCGTTTGAACCAGATCAGCGCGATCCAGTACGAGTGCAATAATTTCTTCGAGACCGAACCCAACAACCACCTGGTCGAGAGCGTGTTTCGGCTGCGTTACCGCAGGCAAACCTATAGGGATTGGTTGATCCTCGAGGTCGCGCCGCAGGTGGCCGTCCCCCACGACCGCGACTACGAACCCACGCCCGGCATCCTCCTGCGCGCAGAACTTACGTTTGGCGGCTGAGTCAGCGGCCGCGGATCTTTTCGCGTGCGGCGTCTCGTTGGGGCTGCGCGACCAGGCTTTCGTAGAGGTGTACCGCGTCGTCACCGGCGATGCGTCGGAACTGTCCACGCTCCACGAGTTCGGCGATGGTCTTCCAATCCTCGCGTTCGGCGTCGACTTTCCCGCGCATCAATATGTAGTCGACGATGTCAGTCGGGTCGGGGTTCTCCCTTTTGACGCCCCATCCAATCGGTTTGAACGGGTTAGGCCACATGTAGATGAGTTTGCGATGGCTGAGGTGAGGCACAAACGTGAAGTGTGTTGACACCGCGGCGTCGGCCGGAATCTGTGCGACGGCACGTTGGATGGCCGCGATCTGCGGGCTGGTGATCGCCCGGTTGTGGTAGATGAAAAGTTTGTCGACCGCGCCGACGCCGTAGCGGCCGTGGGTGTAGCTGAGGGCCAGTGTCAGTGGCACGATCAATCCCCAGGCCAGGGCGGTGGGCGAGACACGGAGCGGCAATTTACGGATGCGTGCCCGCACCAAGTCGATGTCGATGAGCGGCTCGCTCTCGCTCATTTTGCCTAACGTGAGGATCGTTGCCAGGTAGAGAAACGGCTCGATCGACGAGGTGTAGTGGTACAGGATCGAGCGCGTGTAGTGCATGTCACTGAAGATATTAGCGACCAGCGCCGGCAGTGCCGGCAACAGTACCCATGGCGAGAACAAGAACAAGAAGGCGAGCGGCGCACCGAGCAGCAGCAGGTAACGCAGCAAAACCGGATCCACCGCGTGGGTGGCGGCCCACAAGGGGTTGGCTTTGTTCATGAATGCGTGGCCGAAACCGGCACTGTTAAGTCGGTAGAAGCCCGCCGCATTGAAGTGGGGCAGGATAACCAGCAGGGCGACGGCAAAGTAAACCACCGCTGCAGCGGCGAGAAACCCGCCGAGCTGTGCGCGGCCGGTGCCCATCAGCCACAGCCCCATGACGGTGTAGACCAACGGGATGTCTTCCTTGCACGTCATCGCGAGCGCTACGGTGACCCAGAACGCTGCGATCTTGTTGCTGCGCAGAAAATAGATCGAAGCCAGGATCAGCGTGGTGGCGAAGCCGTCGGGGTGCGCGTAGTCGGTCGTAAGGTTGTGGACCGCTGGGTTGAGCAGATAGGACAAGCAAATCCCGAGCACCGCCCAGGGGTGCGAAGGGAGCTCGCATCGTCCGATAAGATAGACGAATGTCCCACCGAGGCCGATCGTGCAGGCGTGGAGTATGAGTAGGAAGCGTACGTCATCCCAGATCCAGTAAATCGGCGCGAGCAACAGCGAGACAACGCGGACGTGGTCACCGAGGAGGTGAAGCCCGCGGACAGTGACGAACAGGCTGTCGGAATGGCCGGCAAGCCAGATGCCTTGGTCGAAGGTCCCCAGGTCGTAGGCCTGGGTGGCGTAGATCGCATGGCTGAGGACCGACATTGCCGAGAAGTAGGCGCAGTACACCGCCACCAAAGCGGTCACTACGAGGGTATGGGTTCGAGTAAAGCGGTCGGTGCCTGGCAACCTGAGACCCCGGGCGGCGCCGTGGCCGCAGCGAACACCCTTATTCGGGGGAGCGATGAAATGAAACAGGAAGGCGGGCGCGGCGGACTTCACGCGCAAAAGATGTTCGCTCGGGTTGCTGCTGGTAGGTTGGATGCATGATCGTGGAGCGGATGTGGTTGGTGGTTCTGGTGTTGGGGTTCGCGTCGTGTACGACCTCCGATGGCGTCGGCCCCGGGATGGATTTCGCAGCGGCGGCGGCGGCGGAGATTTCCGGCGAAGTTCCTGAACGCTGGGAGGCGCGTGTGCGTACACCGGAGGGTGGCGCCGCAGGCGTGGAGGGTTTGCCGCCCGAGGTTTTCGATGTGCGCCAGTTCGGCGCCGATCCCTGGGGCGATCCCGCCGTCAACACCCACGCGATACAATCGGCTATCGACGAGGCTTCGGCGGTGGGCGGCGAGGTCTTGTGCACGGGCGGCCGCTATCCGCTGGCGCCGGCCAAGTACACGACTCTCGAGCACACCTACATGCTGATGGTGAGCGACACGGCCATGCCGTTGGCGATCCGCGGCGATTGCACGCTGTACGCATCGGTGCCCGGGCAGAACCAGACCGGCGACGGCCACATGATCATTCTACGTCTCCAGGGGAAGGTCGACGGCCTGCTCGTCGAGGGGCTGACATTCGATGGCGGTGAGTCTACCGGTCAGGACCCACCGCGGCGTTGGGTGCGTGGTATTTGGACCGCCTCGGGTAACCAGATCCGTGGGTTTTCCGCGCGCGGCAATCATTTTCGCAACTTGATCGAAGGTATCGCCCTCAACGCCAACGATCTGGTCGGCGGCGGTGCGTTCTCAGATGCCCGCGTATTGCACAATACCTTTGAAAACATCGTGGGGACGCTGCCGGGTACAGGTTATGGAGTAAGCGATACCGGCGAAGGCAACACTGTGGCCTTCAACGTGTTCGACCGTACCGGGCGCCACGCAATCTATGTTGCCAACGCCCGCGACCATCTCTCGTACGGCAACGTTCTCAAAGGCCACCGTTTCGGTGTGAGCACCGGGCAGGTACGCCCGGCGATCAATATCGCTCGCTCCCGGCAGGTTGCTGTTCACGGCAACCTGTTTCAGGACTTCAGCGATTCGGCGATCAACATCGCGCAATCTTCGGCGACCGACAGGGATTGCGAGGACATCGACGTTCGTGCCAACACCTTCATGAGCCCGCGCAACCGAATGCCTGTGATCCTTATCGGTGAACAGCACGAAGGCGGTATCGACCCGAGCACCGGTGCGATCACACAGTGGCGAACGCGCAACGTGATGATCACCGAGAATCGCTTCGTGGTTGACGCCTCGAGCCTCGATCCCAGCGAAGGTATCCCGCGTGTGGTCCAGGTCTTGAACGGCGAAGGCGTCTCGATCGTCGGCAATCTGATCGGGTTACGGCGTCTGCCGGGGTCTTCTTACGACGCCGTCGTGCTCGGCTCGACCGATCCGGCTTACGCTGGGGCGGTCGACGGTTGCCCGGATATTCGCCGCTGCCTAGCGCAGGGATGGTCGGTGCGCGGCAATCGGATCAGTGTTGCCGGTTCTTCCCCCTCCACTGTGCATGCGGTCAAGCTGCTCGGACCGTTCGCTGACGAATCGCGAAGTTTCGCTTTCGATATCGACGACAACTCCGTGCACGCGGCCGGTGAAGGTAAGCCGCGCGTGAAGCGACGCCGGTGACTTCTGCAAGCAAGGCTCACCGACCGTCTGTCGGTGTCGGTGTGGTGTCCATTTGTAGCGCGCGCCATCTGGCTAGATGTTTGGACGCACTGGCGCAGCAGGTGGATTGCGGGGCGTTTGAGATTGTCGTTGCCTTCGATCCGGCGCTCGACGACGTTGCTGCGCTTGCGCGTTGTTACCCGAAAATCAGGTTCGTCAGCGACGCGGCCGAGCGAACCCCGCTCGAGTTGGCCGCACGGGCCGTTCGTGAGACCAGCGGTGAAGTTGTGCTGCTGACAGAAGACCACTGTGTCCCGGCATCCGATTGGGTTGCGCGCTTGAGCGATGCCGTACTCAGTGACTGCTCGGCAGCGGGAGGCGCAATACTCGCCGATCCGCGCGCCGATGCGATCGCGTACGCGTTCTACTTCGTCGATTTTTTTCGCTACGCGCCGCCGTTCTCAAAGGCCGAGTCGCCGACGCTGTCGGTGTGCAACGTCGGCTACCGCCGCGAGCGCCTTAAGGCCTTAGGCATCACCGACGGTGGCTATTTTCACGAAACCGCGGTTAACGATGCCCTTCGCGCAGCTTATGGTCCGCTGCTGCTCGACCCGTCACCGCGCGTCACCATGCACCGCCATGTTCGCTTCTCAGATGCGGTCTATGAGCGCTATGCGTTTGGTCGCCTGTTTGGTTGCACCCGGCTCGACTCGTGCTCGAATGCGAAAGCGTGGTTGTACCGTTTGGGCACACCGCTGTTGCCTTTGCTGTTGATGACACGGATGTGCGCCAAAGGTCTGGTGGGTGCCGAAGCGAGACGGCGGTTCTTACCGGCGTTTCTGCCGACGCTGACCATGGTCCTGGCGTGGTCGTGGGGAGAGTGGCTCGGCTACCTGACCGCCCGCCGCCCGCGCCACCTGACTGTTGCCCGCGAAATCCGCTGACCTCTGTTCGAGATTCGGGGCTATCGTTGCACGTTACTGCTGGTCCGGCCATGCTCATGCGTGGATGGCCGGGCAAAGCGATGATTCGGAGCGTTACAAGCTTCTCTACGACCTCGGTTGCGCGTTCGGCGCGCGGCTCGAACTCGACGAACTGATTCCCACTGTGGTCGAGCGTTGCCGCGATGTGCTCGGGGCAGAGGCGGCATCGGTGCTGTTCTTGGATCGCGCGAGCGACGAGCTTTACTTCCCCTATGTTTCCGAGGCCGACGGCGAGGTGGCGCGTAGTTTGGCTTCGATGCGCTTCCCGGCCACCGAGGGCGTCGCCGGAGAGGTGCTCGCGAGCGGCGAGGCTAAGCGGGTCGGCGATGCCCGTGCCGACCCCGCATTCTACGATAAGGTTGACGAAGCGACCGGGATGGAAACGCGGCAGATCTTGGCCGCGCCGCTGCGCTCGGTACACGGCACCATCGGCGTGCTCGAGGTTGTAAACCCGCGTGACGGAGGCTCGTTCGACGACGAGGATCTGCAGTTTCTCGAAGCGCTCGCGGGCAGTGTTGCGGTAGCGATCGAGAACGCGCGCATGCACGGAGACCTGAAGGCGAGCGAGGAAAAGCTGCGCTCGCAAGTCGGTGTATTGCGGCGCGACCTTGCACGACGCGACACCGTGCGTGAGATCGTCGGTGTCAGCGAGCCGATGCGTGCGGTTCTGGCGTTGATGGAAAGCGCCGCGGATTCCCAGCTGGCGGTACTCATCCACGGGGAAACCGGCACTGGAAAGGAACTCGCCGCCCGCGCGATTCACCAAGCGAGCAGCCGCGCCGATGGTCCGTTTGTTGCGGTCAACGTGGCTGCGCTCGCCGGCGACATCCTCGAGAGCGAACTCTTCGGGCATGTGCGTGGCGCGTTCACCGGTGCATCGCGCGACAGGATCGGGCTGTTTGAAGCGGCGAGCGGCGGTACGATTCTTCTCGACGAGGTTGGCGAGCTGACCCCCTCGGTGCAGGTGAAGTTGTTGCGCGTGCTGCAGGAGAGCGAGGTGACGCCGGTAGGGTCGAATCGCGCCCGCCGTGTTGACGTCCGTGTCCTTGCGGCCACGAATAGCGATCTGGAGAAAGCGGTCGGTGAGGGTCGCTTCCGTGAAGACCTCTACTACAGGCTCTCGGTTTTCCCGCTGGTCCTTCCTCCGTTGCGTGAGCGCTCCGGAGACGTACCGCTGCTCGTCGATCACTTTCTCTCGAGGGCGAGCGAGCTGGACGGCAAGAAGATCGCGGGCATCGCGCCCGATGTATTCGCGACCTTGGCGCGCTATCAGTGGCCCGGCAACGTTAGGGAGTTGGAGAACGAAATCCGCCGTGCAGTGGCTTTGACTCCGGCCGGTGGGGTCATCGCGCGTACGACGTTGTCGCCGAGAATTCTCACGCCGAACGGCGCGGATATTGCCGCTGCTGCTGCGCCGTCATCGCAACAGTTCTCGCCCCGCGGCCTAGGCCCAGCTGCTGAGAAGCCTACGCCGCGCGGCGATTTTGCCGGGTTGCGCGAGGCGCGGGCCGCCTTTGAAGGGCGCTTCATCGCCGATGCGCTTAAGCAGAATGGCGGAAACGTCACACATACGGCCCGAACTCTCGGGATCTCACGCGTGGCACTGCAGAAAAAGCTGAAAGATCTCGGCCTCCGTTAACCCCTGCCCACTGCTAACTTTGCTTTACTGCTGCAAAGCATTGATAGCGGCTAGGCATGCCGGAGCCGCCAATCAAAGTATGCGCTGAATCTCAGGTAAGGCTCGGCGTGGATCTATCACGCTTGAGGGAATCACATAAAAGATGAGTAATATTAAGAGATGAGGGGGATGTTCTATGTGCCGGCCAAGATCCCTGGTGGTTTGGCATGCGTCTTGGATGGTGTGCCACAGAGTCGCCATGAAAGCGCACAACGAAAACACGGGCAGGCAGCACAGCGAAGTGGAGGGTATCCCCCCCCAAACCGCTTCGATGTTGTCCGTGTGTGGGTCGGCTACCCGCACTCGTCGCGAGTTCAGTGGCGGCATTTCTGGTAACCCGCAAAAGCAGTCGGCGGAGGAAGAGGCGAGTGGCAGCGAGTGGATTAGCTCGCTTCTCAGCTCCGCCGGCTTGCCGGTTACCCCGCAGTCGGTGGCTTCGCGCGCCGGTTTGGGTGCGGCGCTCAGTACACGGATGCTCGCACTGACCCTGGCACGCTCTGAGCTGCGCCGCTAAGCGACCGCCCTTTCAATTAATTTACATTTGCGACCCCGCAAAGCTCCATAATGGCTGCTATGCGAAAAGTGCTGCAGATTCTGGGTGTAGGCGCGCTGGTGCTTGTCGTGCTCTTTGGTATCGGCGAGATCTACGTGCGTACGAGTATTTCGGGTGGCTTGGACGGGGTTTTCAGCACTGCACTGGCGACGGCTGCGGCTGGCGAACCCGAGAGCAAAGACGGTATAGGCGCTTACCTTCCCGATACGGAGATCGGCTACCGGCCCAATCCTGCGGCCCCGGGCCGCAACTCACTGGGACTGCGTGGCGTTGAACCGGAGGTTCCGAAACCTGCCGACGTCTTTCGTATACTCATCCTCGGCGATTCAATCGGCGCCGGCAAAGACGCTTTCGCTCCATTGCTTGGTCGGCGCTTGTCGGCCTCGGCTCGCAAGCCGCGTATCGAGGTCTTTGACGCCTCGGTTCCCGGATACACGATTGTTCAGAAACGACAGTATGCCGAGCGGGTTCTCGCGAAGTTGCAGCCGGATCTGGTGTTGTTGGCCTACTCGCTCGATGACAACATGGATCGCCACCGCCGACTCTTGTCCGAAGGCGGGTTTGCGCTTACCCAGGAAGCAAAAAGGGCATACGTCGCCGGTTCGTTCGCCGCAGAAGCCGATGACGGCGCTTACAGCTTCTTGGCCTTGGAGTTCAAGTACCGTTTGGCCAAAGACGGGATGGTGATCCCAGGACCCAATCCTTGGGACCGACGCGAGGATGTGTCGGTTGCGTGGCGAGAACAGGGCTGGCCTGTTTTCACCGAGAACCTACGCCGGCTCGATACGGCTGTCGCCGATTCAGGCGCGCGCCTTGCGGTGATGGTTTTCCCGTTTCACAACCAACTAGATCGGCGTTTTTTGGAGTCCAATCGTGAGGCTGTTCTCGCGCCGCAGTCGCGCGTTTCCGCGGGGGCTGCGCGCTTGGGAGTCAAGGTGTTGGATCTTCACCCGTTGTTCATTGCGCACGGTGATCGCACGCTTTTCTCTGACGGTTTCCACCTCACCGACAACGCCCAGCGGATCGTCTCCGAGGAACTGCTCGACTGGATCTTCAAGAGCGGGCTGATCGATCGCAATGCCATCGGCTCCTGAACCAGGTCGTGATCGTGTTTGGGCGGGCTTTCCCAGGATTGGTCAAGAATGTACAGCCACCGCTCGTCAATGGACGTCTGTCGGCATAGCTAGCGGCCGCGTAGCTGACCCATGAGCGTGTTTTAGGCGGTTGCGCGACCCAGCGGCGAGCGCTGCGTCAAATGGTACGTCACTTGCTTGGCTGAGCCTAGGTGCCGAAGCGCCGACTCTACGATGATGCGGGATCCAACAGAACTTGAAATTGCGCTGTTCGCGCTGCGCTCACGCCGCAAGCAGCAACGGTTGGCGCGCCGTGAACTCAAGCGTGCGGCCAGGTGCAGACGCCGGGCGCATCGGCTACTCCGCAGGCAAGAGGCCTGCGCTCCGGCAACGATCATGCGAGCGATGGTATTGGACGCCAGGCAAGAAGCGGCATCACACGCCCCGCAACCGCAAGAGGCACCTTCGAGGTGCGCTTTGGTTGCCGGGTGGCTGCGCGCTGCGATGCAGCCGTTGACTGCCTCGGTGCGCGCAACCGCTGTCTTGGCCACACTCGAACGATTCGTTGTAGCACGTATTTCGGGCTGATCGGCCGATCGGCTGATTGGAAACCCGCACCTGCACGGCGTAGGGGTTAGGGCCGAGCCGCGGCGGCGCTTGCCGTCGTTGCCGACCGGTCTGAACCCGTGGCCCAACGCAGCTTCGAGAAACCCGACGGATCCGTTGCTGCTTCGGCTCGCCTCGAAGCTTTTTTCGGGCACTTGAGCGACCGCTACCGTGCCCGCCTAGCCGCATGGGAGCCTGCGCGCGCGCGAATCTCGACGCTGGCGATCGCGCGCGCAGCCTTGCGCGCTGCCGAAGTATCCGCTGCTGGGCAAGGCCCTTTTCAACTCGCGGTAATCGGTCCCACCCAAGTCGGCAAGAGCACGATCGTCAACGAGCTGCTCGGCGTAGAAGTCGCACAGCCGAGTCCGCTTGCCGGATTCACGGTGCAGGCGCACGCCTTTGATACCCAAGGGGGCAACCTGGCGCGCGTGCGATCGCTGTTTCCCCATCGCTTGGTCCAGACCGCGGTTGAGTCGGGCCGGGAGTCGGCCCCGGATTCCAACAAAGGCCGCGCGACAGTCGTCGGTACCGAGCGCGGGCCGGTGTCTGCACCCGATGCCGTGGTCTACAGCGAAGTCGCAGGGGCGCACCTGCTTGATGGCGATGGCGCTATCGTGTGGGACACGCCCGATTTCGACTCGGTTGCGAGCGGCCCGTATCGAGACGCTGCACTCGAGACACTCGCGATTGCCGATGCGGTGTTGTTGGTGCTCAGCAAGGAAAAATACGCAGACCTGACGGTTTGGAACGTCCTGTCGATGATCGCACCACTTGGCCAACCGTTGCTGGTTTGCCTCAACAAGATGACGCCCGACGCAGAACCGGCAATTCGGCGTTCACTGCTCGCCCGGTTGGCGAGCGAAGGGGTCTCTCTCGACACCGCGTGTTTACTCAGTGTACCGGCGTTTGCCTACGGCCGGGCTGAGTCAGCGGATGAGCGCGCAGCGGTACAAGCGCTGCGCGGCGGTGTTTCAAGTGTTGCGGGCACCGCCCGTTCCGCCTCCCAACGGCGCAGCGGGGCAGTGGACTTTATGCGTGCATATTGGCCTGAGTGGATCGAGCCTATCATCGCCGAACATGCTGCAGCCGACGATTGGAGCGACAAAAGCGCTGCCGCCGTCACCGAGGCCGCGGAGACTTACGAACGGGAGTTCCTCGACCACCCGCAACGCTACGATACCTTCAGGCGGGCGACCGCGGAGTTGCTCTCTCTTCTTGAAGTTCCGGGTATCGGCGGGGCGCTTGCAGGAGTGCGGGCGATCGTTACCTACCCGGCTCGGCGTCTGCTCGCAGCCGGAAGGTCTTTGTTGGGGCGCGCGGCGGCAAGCAGTGGCGCGATGGTGCACGGCGAAGGCAGCGAGCAAACCGTTCTCTTTGAGATCGCCGATCACCTGCTCGCGGGTGCGGCGCGCGACGCTGCGCGCAGGGCTTCGTCGGGTGGTGCTGCGGCATCGCTGTGGAGAGCCCTCGCGTATGCGCTCGAAGAACGCGAGGACGCCTTGCGTTCGCAGCTACGTGAGGCCGCTCGCAAGAGCTGCCGTAACTTTGAGCCGGAGATCCAAGCGGCCGCCGACAAACTCTACGAACAGCTGCGCACGCGGCCTGCGCTGCTCAACGCTCTGCGCGCAACACGCGCCAGCACCGACCTCGCCGGCGTCGCGCTTGCGATTAATTCAGGTGGTGCGGCGCTCGATGACTTGCTGTTCGCGCCTGCGATGTTTGCGGTGACATCAATGCTTACCGAAGGCGCGCTCGGATCCTATATGCGCGGGGTGGCTGCGGACTTGAAGGCGCGTCGTAAGGCCGAGGTGAACGAGAAACTGTTCCAATCTGTGTTTGCCGATGCGCTCCGTGGTCTGCTCGATGAGCTCGACGGTGAGAACCTGTTTGCGGTCGAACCGGAACAACTCGAGCGCGCACGAGCAGCTATCGATGCGCTGTCTGAGAACCGAGGGCACCTGTGAGTGGTGGTTCTGATAACCCGGTTGTTCGTGCGTTCACCGAGGCGCGTGACTGGGCTCTGCGCGCACACAGCGAGCAATTGATTGATGCCGAGATGCTGGCCCGGTTCAGTCAAGTTGAAAGTGCGGTTCCGTCCGACCTGTTCCTCGGAGGTGGTCCACGGCCGTTGGTTGTCGGGCTGTTTGGTGGCACCGGTGTCGGCAAGTCGAGCATGTTGAACCGCTTTGCGGGCGAGACCGTTGCACGCACCGGAGTCGAGCGGCCGACCTCGCGTGAGGTGACCCTCTACCTACACACGGGTGTCGCGTTAGCCGATCTACCGGGCTCACTACCCTTGGACAGGCTCCAGGTTAGGCGTCACAAAAACGCGAAATGGCGCGACGTCTTGTGGCTCGACGCGCCCGATATCGACAGCGTCGAGGGGCGCAACCGCGAGGCTGCACTTGCGTGGCTGCCGCACATCGATTTGCTCCTGTATGTCGTCAGCCCCGAGCGCTACCGTGACGATGCCGGTTGGCGAGTGCTCGCGGCGCGCGGCGGACGGCACGCATGGATGTTCGTAATGAACCGTGCCGATGAATCGGACCCTGCACAGCGCGAAGATTTTGGTCGCATGTTGGCCGAGACGGGGTTTACCGAACCGATGCTGTTCTCGACGTCATGCGCCGAGGCTCAGTCGGTCCGCGAAGCTGCCGGCGATCAATTGGCAGCCTTGGAGTCCGCGATCGAAGATCTGTTGCGCGACCATGGTGTAGCAGAGCTGCAAAAACTCGGTGAAGCTGCGCGTCTCGACGCGCTTGCCACACTGCTACGCGAAGCCTCCGGCGCTGTCGGCAATACGGAACAATGGGCAGCACTGCGGGTCAGATGGACGAAGGAGTGGCAGGTCTGCGCTGCAGATCTACGCGCGGGCTTAGACTGGCCCATTCGTGCAATTTCTGAGCGTTTCGCAGCACGGTCTTATGATTTGAAGGCGCGCTTGCTGACGCGTGCGGCCAAGGTCGCGGTGCCCGCAGCTGCGGGCAAGGCCATGGCCGGGCTTGAGCAGGCGGCCGATGAGGTGCTGGGTGAGGCAGCGATCGATGCAGCGGTCTCAACAGATACTCGTGTTTCCGGTTCAGGACTTCGCAGCGGTGATCCCAGTGCGGTCGCCGATACCACCGAGGTGGTCGAACCGCTATGGGACGAATGGGCCCGGCGCCGCTTGGAGACAACCATCGATACCACCGAGCTGGTCGCGCGACGCGGTGGGCTGCCGGCTGAATCCGTGCGCGCCGGTCTCGAGTCGGCGGCCGAAGCTGCGCCGGCTGCAGTGCGCGGCCGCGCTCAGGAAACGCTGCGCGCAGCATTGGCAAGCCCCGGCAACTTACTCAGACGTGCGGCTCGACGCACTGCCCGTTTTCTCAGCGGTGCCCTGCCTGCGGCTGCGCTTGCTTGGGTCGGCTATACGGTAGTACGCGGCTACAGCGAGGCGGCAGCGGGAGCGGCACCTTACCTGACCTCGGACTTTGCGGTTCACAGTGTCTTGATGGTCGCGGTCGCTTGGAGTTTCCCTTACGCGCTGGACCGATTGTTAAGACCCGCAATGGAAGAGGTTGCCGCGAAAGCGCTCAGGCGCGGCTTGGCCGAAGGCGTCGAAGATCTTGGACGCGAACTACAGAGGGGTTTCGAGGGTACCGAGAATCAGGCCGCCGAACTTGCCGGGGCTGCCGTAGAACTTGCCTTGCGAATAGACCCGGGCGCGGTCGGTTCGCACGCCAAGGGCGCTCTAGCACGGGTAGTTTCGCGCGCCTAGAGATTACGGTTGGGTCGACGTCTCGCGCGTCAAACGAAACGAGACTGACCCAGGACTGCTCTAAGTTTCATGATGCGAGTGGCTCTACAGGCGTTCGCAAGATGAGAAACGCCGTAAACGACAGGCCCGGCTGCACATTCCGCGCGGAATGTGCATAACCTCCATGACCCGCCGCGCAGCCTTGCCCGACGGTCTCGCGCTCGATTTCGCCACATCACCGACCGACTCGCCCGGGCGGGTGAGTCTTGAGTCGGCTTCTAGCTCTGAGTCGGCATCGCCGCCGTCCCGCCTGCTAAGATCTCGGAGACCGTCGCCAGAAGTTCTTTCAACCTGAACGGTTTCGCAAGCGTACGGCGCGCTCCGAACGCTTTTGCCGTGGGCAGATAGGAATCGAGGGGTCCCATACGGCTGCCGCCGGAAATCGCGATTATCGGAATCTCCGGATGGGCGGTGGTCAGCTCGTGGATCGTCTCGATGCCTTCTTTGTCGGGCATGATGATATCGGTAATTACCAGGTCGAAGCGGTCATTCTCTACCAGCGCGAGTCCGGCGTTGCCGTCGCCTGCGGTCGCGACGTCGTGGCCCACACTTTCGAGCATTTCCCGCATCGTTTGCAGCAGAAGCTCGTCATCGTCGATGAGTAAGATCCTTGCCATTTTCTTCTACTCCGGTGTTACTTGTGGGTTTGCTGCGGTATCGAGTGCAGTCTGCAGTGCGTTCGATAGGTCCTGAACCAGATAGGGTTTGCTAACATACGCTTTCAGTCCCATCGCCAACGCGTTTTCCGGAGTGACGGTTTCGCTGTAGCCGGTTGCGATAATGATGGGAAGCTCCGGGCGAACCTGCATCATCAGCTTTGCCATGTCGGCGCCGCTTAGGTTGGGCATCGCCTGATCGGTGATGACGACGTCGTAGTCATTGGGGGCATCGCGGAAGCATTTGAGGGCCTGCAAGCTATCGGAGATCGCGGTGACCGTGTAGCCGAGCTCTTGCAGAATCTCCTGGGTGGTTTCGATCAGATTGACCTCGTCATCGACCAACAAAATCCGAGCGCTACCGCGTTGCGATCCGAGGCTTGCGATGTTCGCCTGTTCCTCGGGCGTCGCCGCGTCGTTGCAGGATGGGAGATAGACATGGACGCTGGTGCCTCTGCCCGGCTGTGAGTCGATGGAGATCTGCCCACCAGACTTCATCACGATGCCGTGGATGACGGCGAGTCCCATGCCGGTGCCTTTGCCGACCGGTTTCGTCGTGAAGAACGGCTCGAAGGCCCGAGTTTTTGTAGCCTCATCCATTCCGCAGCCGGTGTCGCTGACTGCGATGTGTACGTACTTGCCGGGTTCCATGCCCGCACGGGTCGCGACGAATTCGGCGTCAGCGTCGAATGGTTTTACCGAAACGCGGAGCGTTCCACCGCGCTCACCCATGGCGTGATAGGCGTTGGTGCACAGGTTCATGATCATCTGGTGGATCTGGGTTTCTTCGCTGAGTACGCGGACGCTCTTCGAGGTGATCTCTTTGCGAACATGGACCATCGCGGGCAGCGAAGACTGTATGAGAGTCAGTGCCTCCTCGACCACGTTGGAGACATCGACGGACTTGCGTTCGGCGTCGTTAACGCGGCTGAATGTGAGGATCTGCTTGACCAGGCGAGTAGCGCGATAGCCGGCTTGCATGACGCGCTGAAGGTTGGTTTTGAGCTTCTCGTCTTCGCCGATTCTCGCCATCGCGAGTTCGGTGTTTCCGATCATTGCCCCGAGCAGGTTGTTGAAGTCGTGCGCGATTCCGCCGGCCAGGCCGCCCATCGCCTCCATCTTCTGTGCTTGGCGCAGTTGGGACTCTAGGCGAGTCTTTTCCTGCTCGGCCTGCTTGCGGGCGCTGACGTCGCGCATCATGTAGGTGAGTACGGTTGCGTTCTCGCCGGTTTCGAGTTTCGAGATCGTGGCCTCAGCGGCAAACTCGCCGGTGCCCTTGCGGAGCACGACGATCTCGCCGTTGCGCCCAATCCTGCGCGCGGTCACGCTCGATTTGAGGAACCCCTCCAAGTAGGACCGGTGGGCTTTGATGCTGTCGGGCGGCAGCAATCGCTCGAACTGAGTGCCGATCAGCTCCGAGGCGGAGTAGCCGAACATGACCTCGGCGCCATGGTTGAAGATCAGAATGCGGTTGTCTTGATCGACCGAGATGATCGCGTCGTTGGCAACCTGGATGATCCCCTGGAAACGCGCCTCGCTCTGTCGCAACGCTTCTTCGGTATCGCTACGTTCGATCACACTGGAGAGAAGACCGGCTAGAAGTTCGAGTTCAGACTCGTTCCACTCGCGGTTCTTGGCGCGGCTGAGTAGTCCGAGAAAGCCTTCGCCTGCGCTACCGTGCGTTAGGGGATGCAAGAGCCCGCTGTTGACGCCCATTGCCGCGAACATCTTACGTTCGGCTTTGGCCCTTAGAGGGAAGTCCGAAAGGTTTTGGAATACGACGTTCTCTCCGCTTCGCAGCCGTTCGCACAACCACGGCAACCCTACGTCGAGGTTGGTCGTAGGCAGCGCTTCGGTACGCTCGTTTGACCATTCGAGTAGCTGGTCGATGGTATCGCTCTTGGGTGACACCGTGATCAGCGCCACGTGACTGCGCGGCATCGCGTTGCCGATCTTGGCTAGCGTCGCGCTGACCTCTTTCTCAAGGCGCGCGCTCCGCTCGCCGGTAAAGCTGCTCGATACTTTGGCCAGGAGCCGTTGCAGTTCAATCGCCGCGTCCAGAATGGAGCGGGTCTCCTCGAGTGTCTCGAGAGTCTCCTGTGTGCGCGCAACGGTCCTACGGAAGGCGAGGAGCAAGGTGGTGTAAAACACCACCACGACGCCGGCCTTGACGGGGAGCGGCATGCTCGACAGCGAATAGTCGAGGGTGCCCGGATTGAACAGGATGTAGGCGTACGTACAGAACGCGGTCGGGATGGAGATGATCAGCCCGTAGTCACAGGTGAGGTTGCGTTTTAGTCTACGAAGCTTTGCACGGCGGGCTGTGCGCCGCGTGCGCGTGACCGATTCGGCACGTTCTCTCGATGCTCTTCCCAACCTAGTTACTCCTGGGACACGGCATTGCGCACAGCATGGGCGGGTCCGCGTCCGGGCCGGCCTCAGGCAGCGTCTTTCTTGGTAAGCAAACCAAGTGCCAAGAGCAGCTTTGTGTCGGACTCCTACTAAATTCGTCTTTCCACGCGGAAACCGCGCGTGTGCCGGTTGCGGAAGGCGATTGGTGCCGTGACACAAAGGCAGTTCTTTGCCGCAGCAACTGTTCCCGCGTGAACAAGCCGATCGCCGATCTCTGCGCCAGGCCTAGCGCAGCGATACCCGTTGCGCACAAAACACAGAGCGGGCTTGATCTTGACGGGCTAAACCCAGGTCTTTACAAACTAAATCGCGTACTTGGACGCGCTGTACATACCGGTGTTTTCACCGTAGACCTATGCCCTTGCGGGGCCGCCCGGACGCTGCGGTGCGGTCGAAATCGCGGTGGCTCGGATTGTGAATCAATGGTAGCAAAGCTTCTTTGCGTCGGCGACATGCTCATCGGCTGTCGTCCGTCGCGGATTCCCGCTGGATTAGCCGAGTACCGGCGCGATGCTTCGGCCCTGTCGCCTGTGGCTGCTTGGCGCAACACGGTTCGATGGGGTATCGAGCACAGCGTCGATGCCGTAGTTCTCCTCGGCGACGTGCTCTATAGCCCAGACGATCGTTTCGAAGCTTTCGGGCACCTGGAGCGCGGGGTCGGCGATCTTCTTAACGCCGGAATCCATGTGCTGGCTGTTGCCGGTGAACGCGATAGCGATTCGCTGCCGAGGCTCGCCGAACGGTTTGACGGGTTTCAACTGCTCGGGCGCGATGGCCGTTGGGAATTCACCACACTGAAGACGAAGTCCGGTTTCGAGGTTCGGCTTCTCGGCTGGTCTTTTCCCTCCGGCCGTTTTCGCGACAACCCGCTCGATACCCTCGGCCACAAGTTCAACGACACCACGCCGACCATAGGCCTGCTGCATTGTCATGTAGATGGAGGAAAGAGTCCGCACGCGCCGGTACCGCGTGCCACGCTCGAGCGCGCGCCCGCCGATGCTTGGTTGCTCGGTCACGTCCACGAGCCCGGCGACTTGGCCGGCGTTCGCCCGATCGGATACCTCGGCTCGATCGTCGGACTGGATCCGTCTCAGACCGGCGCACGCGGCCCTTGGCTGGCCGAAGTCGAAGGCCGACGCGACATCAAGTTGACTCATATCCCGATAGCGCCGTTGCGTTGGGAAGTTTTGGAGATCGACGCTGCGTGTTTCGACACTACGTTGCCCGGAGATCTCGGGGAGGCCATAGGTGCTGCTGTAGCCGACGGTTTTAAGAAGTTGCACAGGCGTTTGGCCGAAGCTGTCAAAGCCGGGGCAGCCGTCGGCTGCCGCGTGGTAGTGACGGGTCGCAGTAAGCAACACCGTGCGCTCCGTCACGCACTTGAGAACGATGACGTTGCCGATCGGCATCGTGTGCTCGACGACGTGGTCTATTTCGCCGAGAGTGTCCGTGACGATGCCGAGCCCACGCTTGACCTCGAACAGCTCGCGCAGGCGAGCGACCCGCCGGGTTTACTCGCGCGCCGGCTTCTCGCGTTGAAGGCCGGCAAGGAGGAGTGCGAACGCCTGGTCGACGAGGCATCGCGTGAAATGTCGGCGTTCTCCGAACGCAACGCGAACTGGAGCGCGTTGGGTCCGGTTGAGGAAAACCCGTTCGACACGCGTGGGCTTTTGCTGCGCGCCGGTCTTACCGCACTCGAGGAACTTCTCGCCCAAGACGGTGGCGATCGGGCGGGGGCTCGGCGATGAGGCTGCGTCAGATTAACCTGCGGCGGGTGCCGGGAATCGACCCGCCGTTTTCGCTCAACAACCTGGCTTCGGGTGTCAACGTGATCGTCGGGCCCAACGGTTCGGGCAAGACCTCGATTTGCCACGCCGTCGGCGCGACACTTTGGCCAGAGCAGACCCGCTACGACCGCGCTGAGATAGAGACTCTGTGGGAAGAGGGCAGCGAGATGCTGCGCGCCGACGTCGAGGGCAACCGTGTCTCATGGCAGCGGGCGGGTGCCGACGCAGGCCCTCCCGCGTTACCGGACGGCCACCTAGCTCCGTGCTACACGCTGAGCATCCGTGATCTTCTCGGTGAGCATGCCGATACCGACATCGATATCGCTGGACAGATCCGCATACAGATGTCTGGCGGGTACGATCTACAGTCGGTCCTCGAACAGCGTTTCCGTGTGGCCCCGCGCGCGGGGATGGTGACTAAGAAAGCGCTTGACGATTCGGAGCGGCGACTATCGGCAGAGCGCAAACGTATGCGCGATCTCGCGCAGGACGAAGACCGTCTTACTTCGCTTCGTGCCGAACAGGACCGCGCGCGCAAGGCGCACAGTGACGTGCAGGCTCTCGAACTCGCGATCGAGTTGGCCGACGTCCGCGCTAGACTCGCCGCGGTACGGGCAGAGTTGGCGTCGATGCCCATTGGCCTGGAGCGGATTACCGGCGAAGAAACAGACCGGGTAGATGAGCTCACGCGCGATCTCGCGCAGGCCAATCTCGGTGTCCGCAAGTGCGAAGAGCGCATCAAGGCGGCCGAAGCACAAATAAGAGACTCGCGGATGCAGAGCGAGGCTATCGACGACGCTTCGGCAGAGAGCTGGCGCGCGCGCGCTAAAGAGCTCGCAGAACTAGAACGCGACCTAAGGCATGCTTCGACAGAGGCGGAGAAGGCAAGGGCCAAACTAGCGAGCACGCGGGCCGCGCTCGGAGCCGAACCCGGTGGGGACCAGCAGCCGCGCATCGAGCTGTCGGCACTCAGCGACCTGGAGGGCTTTTTGCAGAGGCGCGCCGATTTACACACGCGGCGGACAACGCTCGAGGAAAGACTGGTGACGCTCGAGAGCGGCGCGGGTGTCGAGGATCCCGGATCCCTTGCGCGCGGTCTCGACGCACTACGCGAATGGCTCGCGGCGCCGCTTCCGGGTCAACGGGCACGGGTGCCGTTCTGGGTTGTCGTGTTAGCGATGATTTCCGCGGGTATCGGTTCGATCTTCGCTCTCGGGGCCAGTCCTTGGTGGTCTTTAGTGACGGGTGCCGGTGCCGGGGTGCTGATCCTTGCAGGCATCCTGCGTTTCGCGACCGATGATGCCAACCGCGAACGCCAGCTACACCTTCGGCGCTGGCGTGAAACCGGCCTGGAAGATCCGCCCGATTGGTCGCCGGATTCGGTTCGTAAACTTGTCCGCTCGCTGGAGACGCGTCTGGCGCGTTCTCACGTGCAGCGCGAACGCGAGGGCCAGCGACAGGACTTAAAGCAGCAGCTCCGTGCCGTCGAGGTCATGTGGGAGGGGCTCGAGAAGGAGCGCGAGTCGCTGCGCAACCGACTCGGTGTCGACCTTCCCGAATCCGATCTCGGCGCGCTTGAACTCGCCAGGCGGATTCAAAGCTACCGAGAAGCGCTGGGCGATCACCAATCATCGTCGGCTGCCAGTGGCGAGTTGGCCTCCAAGCGCGACTCTGCGCTGGAAGGCCTGAACCAGTTCCTCCACGTGCAAGGTTACGACTCCGGCGGCGATTCAGCAGGTGTTGTGACCGCACTCGAGAATTTCCAGGGGCGGCGTGCTTCCTTCCGTGCAGGGCAGGCCGAGCGGATGCGCGCGGAAGCCGAGCGCGCCGAGTACCAGACCAAGGCGACGGTTCTGCAATTACGCGTCACGCGGTTGTATCAAGAGCGCGGACTCGAGGACGACGATCGCGACGGTCTTCGCCGCTACATCGACATGTGGCCGACGTACAAAGAACGCCGGCTCGACGAAAGAAAACTCAGCGGGCGTGTACTCGAATTCGAGCACAAACTCGCCGAGAGAAGCGACCTTGCCGGATTAACGGCTGAGGAAGCTGCCAGGCTCAAGGCAGAAGCCGAGTCGACGGCACGCCGTTACGAAGAAGCCACGAACGAGATCGGGCAGATCCAAGAGCGCGTGCAGCATGCACGGAACGGCAGTCAGTTGGAGTCTGCGGCTGCAGACCATCGGAGGGCGCAGGCCGACTTGTTCGATGAACGCGAGCACGCGCTTTTGCGGACTGCAGGTAGGTTCCTGATAGCCGACGTCGAGAAGGAGCACGAACTCCATTCGCGGCCGGTCGTTTTGCGTCGCGCGATGGAGTGGTTCTCGTCGTTTACGCGCAACCGTTACGAGCTTGTTCTCACCGAAGGTGCGGATGCGGTGTTCCGTGCGCGCGATACATCGACGGCGCGCGAGTTATCCATTTCGGAACTCAGCGATGCTACCAGGATTCAGTTGCTGCTTGCCGTGCGCCTAGCATTTGCGACCCACGCTGAGCGCGGAGTGCAGATACCGCTGTTTCTCGACGAGGCTCTGAGCACCGCTGATCCCGAGCGTTTTCGCGCCGTGGCCGAGAGCCTGATGGTGCTTGCCTCCGAGGGGCGCCAAGTTTTCTATCTGACTTCGAACCCCACCGACGCGGCGATTTGGACACAGATCCGCGACTCCGGTTCCAAGAAGAACAACCGACCGAATGTAGTTGATTTGGCTACCGCGCGTGGACTGCAGGGTTCGGTACTCGACCCTTCGCAACTCAAGCCGCCGCCGGCCAGGGTGATCCCGGAGCCCGACGGGGCCAAAGCGGAAGACTACGGCGTGCGTTTGGGCGTGAGTCTTCCCGATCCCTTCATGCCGGTTGACGCCGTACATTTGTTCTATTTGCTGCGCGGTGATCTCCCTCTCCTTTACCGGGTTATGTGTGCGACGCGTGTCGAGACCGTCGGGCAGTGGCTTTCGCTTTCGCGCGCCGGCCGCGCCGACCGCCTACTGTCGGGGACGGTTTGTCGACGTATTGATACGCTTGTCGATTGTGCGACGGCTGTCTTCGAGGGCTGGGTAGTAGGACGCGGCAAACCAGTCGATCGCGAGGTGCTCGAAGAAAGCAAAGCGGTCGACGGAAAATTTTTGCGACGCCTGACCGATGTCGCCAATGACCTTGGCGGCGACGGCGAACGGTACTTGATGGTGATTCGTGACGGGCTCGACGACCGCACCGCGGGCTTCCCCGCCGAGTCGATCGACAAGCTGCGTAGTTACCTAGAAGAGAACGGCTTCATAGACGCGCGTGAGACGCTCGGGGAGAGCGAGCTTTCAACCTACGTCCTCGAGGCCATGGCCGACCATATAAGCGCCGGTCGCATCACCCACCATGAGGTTTCACGCAGAGTCGAGGAGTTCCTCGCGTTATTTGAGCGCTCAGGCACGGTAGCTCCGGTAGCGGCTTGATACAGGGCGCATAGCGTTTACGGGTAAGGTCGGTGGTTACGGCGTCGACGGCCGCGCGCAGGTCCGCTACGAACCGCGATTCTCTCTTGCGTGATTCTCTCGGAGTGCGCTAACTATGAGTTAGCGGGTACGCGTCCGCAGGTGCTCGGAGGTTTATGCACCGAACACACCGACAGTCCTTGGTTCGATGCCTGGTCATGCTGGTGGTCTGTGGCGCAACGGCTACGGCTGCGCATGCGGTCATTCAAGCCTCGGTTGCCGGTGATGTATGCGGGCCGACGGTCGATCCGTGCGTGATCACCGAGGTTGTGCAACTTGCCGATAACTCAATCCTCGATTTCGGCACGCGCACCGTGCGCGTGCAGGGGTTGGGCCAACTCGACTTTGGATCCTCGTTGGCGACGCTTCGCTGTGGACGACTTGAGATAGATGTAGGGACCTCCACCGGCGTCAAGGCGCGTGGATCGGGCGGCAGTACCAGCGGCGGGGTGGCGGTTTTTCAAGTGCGCCGCCGATGCAGCGGTAATCTCTCGATCGTGTGTTTGTCCGACAGCGTTTGCACTCAGAACGATGCAGGCCTGTGTAGCTCGGGTGACGGTGCTGTTTTTCTCAACGGTAGGGTTAACGGGAACGCGGAGAACCCCGGGGCGATCTTTGTCACGGCGGTTGGTCCCATCCATGTGCAGCGTCCGATTGCGGTGATAGGGAGTCGACAGGATTCGGACGGCGGGCTCGTTGAACTCGAGTCGCTCGGCTCTTCGGTAACGGTAAGTGCGGACATTGATGCGAGTTCAGGCTCGCTGGGCGGCGGCGGCGACATTGCGATCTACGCGGCGACCGACGTGTTGGTGACGGGGATCCTCGACGCGTCCGGCGGTGATTTCGACGGTGGCTCGGTCGACGTGCTCGCCGGTGGAGACCTCGAGTTGGCCGGAAAAACCTCGGCGGCGGCGACCGCCGGCGAAGGTTCGGGCGGCGACATTTCGCTGGATGCCGGTGGTGATGTTCGGCTTACGGGCGGGGCCGCGGGTGCACGCATGGTCCTCGACATTAGCGGGGCCGGTCCTTTCGAAGGTTTCGGTGGAGATGGCGGGCAACTTAGCATTGATGCAGGAGGCGATATCGAGGTGGGGCCATTCGTACGCGCAGATGTTGCGGGTGGACGGCCGGACGGGAGCGCCGATTCGATCGATCTGTTGGCTGACGGCTCAATCGTAGTTGCGGGTGAGTTGAAGGCGCTCGGTCGTGGTGTGGATGGGTCCGGCGGTGAGGTGACTCTGGCCGCTGCCGAACATGTCAGTCTGCTAACAGGCTCGGTGCTTGATGTCTCAGGTTCTCGCGGAGGCGCAGGCAGTGTCGATGTCGTCGCTGGGGTTTCATTGCATGCCGAAGGTGCGATTCTCGCCGACGCCGGCAACGGTGGGTTGGCCGGTGAGGTCCGATTGGTTTCACGCGATCGGCTTGAACTGCGAGGCGTGGTGGGGATGCAAGGAGCCGGCGGGTCCTCTTCGGGGCAGCTGGGCATCACTGCGTGTCGCGTGTCGGTCGCTGCGGGGGCTTCAATCACCAACAGCGTTGCCTTCGCAAGTCAGGTGTTTACGGGCAGGGAAACTGTGGTCGTTGCCGCCGGCGCGCAAGTGGTTGCGAGCGGGCCCGACGCGACCAACACGGTCGTGTTTCGCACCGAAACAAAGCCCCCGCTGATTCAAGGCCGTGTTTCGCCGTCTCCTGACTTGGTTCTTGATCGGGCGTTGGTCCCTTGCCCGATCTGCGGTGACGCCAATCTTGAGGACGGCGAGACCTGTGATGATGGAAACACCGTCAATGGCGACGGCTGCAGCCAGGAATGCCAAGACGAAGGGTGTGTAGCCGAGACGCCGGGGTACCCCCTGGCGCCGCTCTGTAACGACGACGACGCTTGTACCCGTGACGACTGCGATGGCGTGGCTCACGCTTGCGTTCATGCACTCGTCTGCGGCGTGACCACGACGACGCTTTCGTCCGGCTTTTGCGGGGACGGTGTCGTTGACGCGGATGAAGACTGCGACACCGGCTCAGCCAACGGCCGCTCCGGCAACGCGTGCGCGGCCGGTTGTATATTCCGCGCGTGCGGCGATCCCAACGGCAGCGGTTCGGTGACGGCCTCGGATGCGTTCTTCATTCTGCAAGTCGCCGTCGGTACCTTCGTCTGTGACGATTGTCTCTGTGACGTACAGCAGCTTCCCGGCGCGAGATCTGTAACCGCGAGCGATGCGTTGACGACGCTCCGACGCAGCGTTGGGTTGCCGGTGAGCTTCTCTTGTCCCGTCTGTAACTAAGCCCAGGCTGCCTCCACCTCTGAGCACGTAGGCGTCGATGTCGGCGTTCACCGCTACGGCGCAGTTGCGTAAGTTGCTCGACGCTGCTCCTTAGTCGTGACTCAAGCCACTTTTTTCATACACCCATTGAGGCTGCCGTATTCTGTCCACATTTGCACTGCGCCAGCTATTGCCGCGGTGTAGCAGTCTCGTTTGCGTACGGTTTTGTGCACGCGTTCCGCAGCCGCCTCTGACCCGCTGAAGACGCTGTGGCAAGTGCTGCGAAACTTGTTGAACGCCGGTCCTCGATACTGTTCAATGAACGCATCGATGCTTGCGCGGCAGCCGCCGTGCGGGCGTCCCAACGTTTGAGGTGGCGGGGCTGAACGGCCCCAACAGGGGAGAGGTGGTGGACTTCATGAGTAGTCGAATCAACACGGGTCGCGCGCTCGGTTCTTTACTGAGCATCGCTATGTTAATGGGGTCGGCGTGCCCGGCAGCAGCAGCAGATTCAATTCTCGGCACACTTGAAACCAGCGGCGACGTTTGGGTTGCCCGCCACGGTGAAGATTGGAACGAAATGCAGAGTTCTCGCCCTATCGTAACGGGCGACCGTTTGCGTACCGGTGGTAACGGTTACGTGATTGCGGACCTCGGAGAGAGTGGTGTGCTCGGGCTGTTCGCCACGACGCAGATTCGTGCCGCGGAGTCAGGTGCCGGCACTTCGGTTGCGGTCGAGGCGGGCAAGGTCGCTTTTCACCTTTCTAAGGGGACCAAACTGAGCCTAGTCGCTGCCGACTCGCTGATCACGACTAACAAGTCGGCCGATGGCGTGGCGGCGCACGGTTTCGTTGAACTCAACGAAGCGGGTGACGCCGTTATTGTGCTTGAAGACGGTGCCGCTTCAGTTGTCGTCGACGGTGAAGTCAAAAGCCTGCGTGCCGGCGAGCGTCTGCTGGTGACTGCCGCGGGCGGGGCTGGTGGCGATGCGCTTGCTTCTGCAAGTGAGGACGATGAGCAAGATCAAGCGGCAGGTATTCTGCGCGGTGACGACGCTGCGGCTGGTGGGGTCGTTGCG
Organism: Deltaproteobacteria bacterium; assembly: GCA_029262415.1. Taxonomy (GTDB): domain Bacteria; phylum Desulfobacterota; class Binatia; order UBA1149; family JAJCZL01; genus JAJCZL01. Next base: position 66,833 of record JAJCZL010000008.1, read on the forward strand.
GGCTCGACAGTCGCTGGTGACGGGACTGCGGCGGCCGTTGCCGCGACTGCCGTGCCGAGCAATGCTGCGGCCATCGGCTTGGGTGCGCTTGCTGTCGTTGCAGGCGGAGTTGCGATAGGCTCCAGCGGTGGTGATTCGAACGGCAGCCCGTAAATCCTGGTTTAGCTTCTACATTGCAGCGGCGGCCGCTCTCGCAGTTTGTGCGTGGGAGGCCGCCGTTTTGGCACCTTCCTCTGCTATCGCAGATTTCCGCGAGGGGGTTTCGGCCCTGGACCGCGGCGACTACGAAAGCGCACTCGGAGAATTCCTGCGCGCAGCCGACCAAGGCGATGCGTGGGCGGAACACAATCTCGGCGTTATCTACCAGAACGGGATCGGTGTACCCAAGAACTACGAGAGCGCTGCTCTGTGGTACCAGCGTGCGTCTGAGCACGGAGTTCCTGCCGCAATGAACAACCTCGGCCTCCTTTACGAACACGGGCGGGGAGTTCACAAAAACATTGAAGAGGCGGTCCGCTTGTACCGGCAGGCGGCCGAAAAGGGTTTTCCGAAGGCCGGCCTAAGTCTCGGACGGTTGTATCTCAAGGGTGTCGGTGTGGAGCGCGACTACCAAGAGGCCGCGCGATGGCTGGTTCCTGCTGCAGAGGCAGACGAGCCTGGTGCGCAGGCCGATCTCGGAGCGTTGTATCTTTCCGGAACTGGGGTCGAGCATGATCCCGTCAAAGCACATGAATTGCTGGGTAAGGCCGCCGACGCCGGCAACGTTTGGGCTATGCACAACCTTGGGGTTGCCTATACGCGCGGGATCGGGGTCTCGCGTGACTACCAACGTGCAGCGAAATGGTTTCAGGATGCCGCCGAACGCGGAGAGGCGGCGTCGCAGTATTACCTTGCGCGAATGTACGAGGAGGGCCGCGGAGTGTCGCGAAGTTCGGCGCGGGCGTTCGAGTGGTACTTGCACGCCGCCGAGCACGGCCACCCGATTGCGCAGTACAACGTGGGTTCGATGTATCGCGCCGGCGTCGGCACGCGAGAAGACGGTCCGAGTGGTATCGTATGGTTGCGCAAGGCGGCAGCGCATGGGGTCCCGGAAGCGGAGGCTGAGCTTGGCGTGATGTACGAGAAAGGCAGTGGCGTCGAACGCGACTACGCGAAGGCGGCTGAGTGGTACGGACGCGCGGGGCAAGGCGGGAATGCGCAGGCGCAGCTGAATCTGGGCGTGCTCAATTTTATGGGTCTCGGCGTCGAGCGTAACTACGCCGAAGCGTTTCGATGGTTCAACAAAGCGGCCGAGCAGGGGCACCCCCGTGCCGAGTTCAACCTCGGAGTGTTTTACCAAGAAGGCTACGCGGTCAACAAGGACCCTCACGAGGCCGCACGCTGGTATGAGCGCGCCGCGCGCCGGGGGTTGGCCCAGGCGCAAGTTAACTTCGGTGCGTTTTACGCAAACGGGGTCGGAGGCTCGCGCGATGTTGAGGCTGCATATGTGTGGTGTTCACGAGCGGCCGCCCAAGGTGAAGCTCGGGGAGCGCAGTGTGTGCGGAAACTCGAGGCTTCGATGACGCGCGAGCAAATAGTTCAGGCGAAATCCCAGATTGATAGCGTTGACGAGGTGCCCGGGCGAGGTGCTGGTCTTAAAGACTGAATGGCCGTCTACGCGGAGCGCGTAGCGGGATATTGGAGGCTTTGATGGATTACGAGCAGCGCAATTCCTTACCATTACCCGACTCCGGACCCAGTGAAGCGGTGTGGTCGGCATTCGATACCGTTTTCGACTGGCGCTACCCGCTCGAACGGCAAAAGCTCTTGGCCCTGTACGAGAAGGGCAAGGAACTGACCTGGAACGCCACCGACATCGACTGGTCGATCGACGTAGATCTCGAGCGCATGATCGGAGACTCGGTTGCTCGCGGGTCTGCCGACGTGGTCAACAAGTTGCTTGCACCTCCCAAGCCGCTATCTGCCGGAGAATCGGTGGAGATGCAGATGAACATGAACGCGTGGATGCTTTCGCAGTTCTTGCACGGAGAGCAGGGCGCGCTGGTTGCGACGGCTAAGATCGTGATGGCGGCGCCGCTCGAGGATGCTAAGTTTTACGCGGCCAACCAGGTCGCGGACGAAGCCCGCCACGTTGAGGTCTATCACCGTTACCTGACCGAGAAGTTGGGGATATCGTTCGAGGTTAACAGCCACCTGCGGCGATTGCTCAACGAGATCATCGCCGACTCGCGTTGGGACATCACCTATCTCGGAATGCAGATCATGGTTGAAGGACTGGCGCTGGCGGCATTCGGGATGATCAAGCTGCAGATGCCGGACGAGCCGCTCATTCAAGACATCACTTCGCGGATCATGCAGGACGAATCGCGGCACGTGGCTTTCGGTGTGCTCTCGCTCGAGGACGTGTACCGCAACGAACTCAATGAGAAGGAACTCCACGAGCGCGAGGATTTCATCATCGAGTCGACCACCCTCATGCGTGATCGACTGCTGATGCACCAGGTATACGAACGCTTGGGCTGGGACGTAGATGTATGGGTCGAGTGGGCCAAGACCACACCCTTCATGACGGGGTTCCGCCAGATGCTGTTCTCAAAGATCGTGCCCAATCTAAAGCGTTTGGGGCTGTTGACCCCCCGAGTGCGTGAACATTACGACAAGCTGGGGATCCTCCGCTTTGAAAACCTCAAGGACTCGACAGAGGACCCCGACGTCCTCCCACCCGAGGAACTGGTAAGGCTGATGGCGGAAATTCAAGCCGGAAACTCCGTGTAACGGATCGGCCGCGGGGGCCGCTTGGTTTTTCCCCGTTGCTGCGGGCCCGTCATTGAACTATGTTCAACAAATGGGCGAATTGCGCGGGGGCCGCTCCCCGGGTCGGCCAGGCCGCGGTGCGCGTCTGCGGATCGGACGAGTGGCCGAATCACACAAATGGTGAAGGAAGGAACCGTTATGTTGCTGAAGCTTTCTCGGTGGGCGCTCGTTGTCGCCATTGCGGTCAGTGCGTCGGCGGTGCCCCACGCGCGTGCGGATGTCGTCGCCGGCGACGTTATCGAAAAGACGAACATGGAGAAGGCCAAAGACTTTCTTCATCCGGGGCTTAGCTGGGCTATCCAGCATGGGATGGTGATGGAGATCATCGATCACATCCCCGCCATATATCCGCCGGTGTACCAAGACGCGACCGAGAAATATACCGCGCAGGTCCGACTCTCCGAGGACGGTAACGAGTTGGAAAACTACGTTGCCGGACAGCCGTTTCCGGTGCTCGATCCCAACGACCCGTTGATCGCGCGCAAGGTGATGTGGAATTACTACTACAACCCCTACGTCACCGACGACCTGACTGTACGCTACTTCGACGCCGATACCGGACCGCTCACCTCGGAGGGGATGAAGATCGAGCGTCACTTCGTGATCCATCACTACAAGCGGCTGATGTATAACGGTCGCGTCCATGTCGATCCAAAGCCTGTGTTTGACGACAACCCCGAAGGCTTTCGCTACCGTGAATCGCTTCACCCGATCATCGAGCCGTTCGATCTTAAGGGTATCGGGATCTCGGTCGGGCGTTACCTTGATCCCGCGCGCCAGGACGACACCTGGCTGTACCTTCCACAACTACGCCGCGTTCGGCGGCTGTCGTCGGCGCAGCGCTCTGATGCGCTGTTCGGCCAAGACATCGACTCGGATAGTTACGGGGGCTATTCGGGCAACCCCGCTTGGTTCGACTGGCGTTTCCTGGGAGAGCGCCAAATCCTAGGGGCGGTGCACGGTAACAAATGGCCCGCGCATTGGTGTCCAGGCGAAGGCGATTTCGCGTTCTGCGATACATGGGAGAAACGTGACGTATGGATTATCGAGGGGCGCTCGAAGTTTCCGCAATACGCCTACGGTAAGCGTGTTCTGTTCGTCGACAAAGAGGCTTTCTACACCCCATCGACTGACATCTACGACCAAAACATGGAGCTGTGGAAGCTCTGGATCAACGGGATCAATGTTGGCTACAAGCCCTTCCCCGGGGCGAAGGTCTCCGTCTATGACTACCAGACCGGTTTCATCCCGAACCTGACCATGGTCGATATGCAGCTCGAGCATGCCACGCGTGTTGCACTACCAAGCCACGAGTTTCCGGACGAAGAGGGCTGGTATTGGAACATGGGAGGCAAGATCGGCATGGAACCCGAATTCTTCACCGTTGCTGAGTTAATTCGCGGCGGGCGCTGAACGGCGCGACGTTTACGCAAACAGTATACGGTTACGTGCAAATTCGGCTGCAGCGCGGGCGGTTTCGCTTGAGACGCCTTTGCAGCGTGTGAGATTGTCGTTGATACCCCGGCGAGTCCGCGACGGCGCAACTTTGACGGGCCGAAGGGTGAAACGACGATGAACATCAGCAAACTCAAGAGCTTCGGAGTGGTCGCGATACTAGTTATGCTCGCTAGCGGCTGCGGCTTACAAAAAGTGGCGGCCTTGCCGTTTCGAGTGACCGGCGCGGTGGTGTCGGTTGTGCCGGTGGTCGGAGACGCCGCTCACGGTGTATTCGAAGCTACCGCCGACGTAATCGACTGATAAGGCAGGTCGGTCCGGGCTGCCTCGATCGAGGCTTTTCCCAGATTCCGTGCACGGCGCCGAGTGGGCGCCGCAAACGGGCTTGGACACACTTGAGATTTCGGCCTACAGGCTGCTGTTTTTGTTGATCCTTCTGTGGCCTAGCTAGGATCTGGTTTTACGCACGACGATTGCTTTACAGCGTCGCTTTCCCACGTTTAACAGAGGGGGGTGGCGGTAGTCCCTCCCGTCTTCGCCCTCGCGGCCCATCGGGCGCGTCGCTCAACCCGATCCGATTGCCGCCGATCTGCGTTCCGCGGTCGCGGCCCTGCGCGCTTGGCCACCCGCAGCATTATGGAACCCCGCAGCCGAAGCTGAAATACTCGTGCGGGAACTGACGGAGAGCACTGCGTGGGAAAAGAAATTCTAACCGAGCGTTACCGGGTCGAAGTTTACCCGCGGCCGATCGACGGCGGACGCACCTGGCAGCGAGGCAAAGCGGAAGAGGTCTGCAATGAGATAGCCGCGCGGATTTATAAAGAATGGGACGGAATCGAGCGCGTAACGATCGCTTGGGACGAAACGGCGATCTGTGAAATCTGCGGATACGCTTGGGCCGAGGGACCCGACGGTGAACCTCAGTGCTGCGACGGGTCGCGGCGAGAGTGGCGTGAAGAGCGCGGCGTGAAGAAGTGAGGAATGAAACCCGTATCGTCATCGACGCACGTATGGACGCCCCCGAAGGGTTCGCGTTGGCCGGCGGTGTTGCCTACGTCTTCTCTACCCGTGGTCCAGGCAAGGATGGTCCCAACGAAGACTCGGCATTACTTGTTGCCGGCGACGATGCGTGCGGGCTCATCGTCGTCGCTGATGGGGTCGGCGGTCAGCCGGCTGGGGCGAGCGCGTCAAAGCTGACCGTTGAATCGATCGCGCGCCGCGTTCTTGCCGGCGACGACGGGCAAACTGAGATGCGCGCCCGTATCCTCGACGCGATCGAAGAATCCAACAGTGCGATGTTGCAGCAAGGCTCTGGGGCGGCGACCACCGTCGCCGCCGTAGAAATCTCCGATGGTACCGCGCGGGCTTACCACGTCGGCGATTCCGCGGTCTTGGTTGTCGGCCAGCGTGGGCGCTTGAAGATGCAAACCGTTGCGCACTCGCCGGTCGGCTACGCCGTCGAAGCTGGTGTCCTCGACGAAGCCGAGGCTATGCATCACGCCGAGCGTCACATTGTCTCGAACGTGGTCGGATCCGATGCGATGCGAATAGAGGTTGGAAGTCCCCTGATGCTTGCGGCTCACGATACCGTATTGGTTGCCACCGACGGATTGCTCGACAACCTACATGCCGCCGAAATCGTCGAGCGCATCCGCTGCGGACCGTTGCGCGAAGCCGCCGAGAGCCTCATTTCGCTCGCGCGTAAACGCATGGATTCGGCAGGCGAGGGCTCCAAGCCCGGCAAACCCGACGATCTGACTCTGATCCTTTACCGGCGCGGGGGAAAGTGCTGATTCGGCGTTTGTTTCCGCCCTGCGGGTTGTCTTGTCCCGAGCTGCCCGGAACGCTACCTGGCTCAGGGTACTGGCTGTCTCTGCATGTCCAACTACAATGGAACGACGTGGTAACCCGCCATCCGGTGCTTCACGCCACGCCACGCCAATGAAATTGTTTGGATCCAGTTTACCGCCACTCGTTGGGCCGACACGCAGCTCAGTTGGAGCGATTGCCATCCTCCTCACCGGGTTGCTTTTGGTCGTGCCCACGCCGGCTGGGGCTCTTATTATGGCCGACTCGGCTGACGATGTTTGTCCCGTCGGCGTAGACCCGTGCCTTATCGCCGAGGTGGTGCGCATCGTCGTCCCTGTTGGTGCGGGGTTGGGCCAACTCGATTTTGGTACCCGTCAGGTCAGGTTGATCCAAGGGGGTCAAATCGACGTCGGGGGCGACGCCGGTATCCTTCAGTGCGGTGAGTTTCTTGCGACCGTTCAGGGCAGCATCGCGCTCAAAGTTGCGGAAGGGTTTACGGGCGGATTTCTCACGATCTCGGCCCGCGGTCAGTGTACCGGCAATCGTTCGGTTCCGTGTTTGAGTAGCGTCACCTGCACAAGGGATGGGATTGGGACCTGCGACGCGAGCGGTGCGAACGTGACGCTTGTCGGCAAGGCCGACGGCTCGGCCGAGTCGCCGGGCTCGCTGACGCTGGATGCGGCCGGGTCGATCATTGTGGGCGACACTGTGAATATGAGGGGTACGACGTTGGACTCAGACGGAGGCGAGATCGAACTCAACACGTTTGCCGGTGACATTACCGTTGCCGCATCGCTGCTCGCGATCTCGGGAAACGCGTCAACCGGCGGTAGCGTGACGATTGATGCGGGCGGTAATGTTGATATCGACGCTCTGATCGACGTTTCCGGTGGCGAGGGAGACGGCGGCGCCGTAGACATCACGGCTATCGGCGATATCGGGATACGCGCGGAGATTCGTGCGGTCGCGAAAGCATTCGATGGTTTCGGCGGCGAAGTCGCTATCGATGCGGGCGGCGACCTGCTGATTAACGGGGGCAGTGCCGGCGGCCGTCAACTGATCCGGACCAATGGAAGCGGTGCGTTCGAGGGGTCGGGCGGTGACGGTGGCGCGCAGAGCTACGACGCGTCTGGGAGCATTACGATAGGTGAGTTCGTTCGGATGGAGGCCAACGGTGCGCGCCCGGATGGCTTCGGCGAAGAGGTAGCGTTGTTCGCGGCGGGTGACATTCTCATCGGTGGCGACATCGAGGCGGTGGCACGCGGTATCGACGGTTTCAGTGGTATTGTCGATATCGACTCCGGTGGGCGCGTTGAGATCTTTTCGACCTCGCAAATCGACGCGAGCGGATCCGGGGCCAGCGGTACCGACGAGATCGCCGTCCTTGCCGACAGCGGGTTTATCCACCGGGGGGTCATGGATATCTCCTCGGGAGGTAGCGGTACGACCGGCAACATTAGGGTGGACGTTGGCGGCGACATAGACATATACGGGACCATGCTCAGCGATGGCCACGTCAGCGAGGTTAGCGCCGGCGTGTTGGGGCTAGTTTCGCTGAGCGGTTGTCGCGTGACCGTGGCCACGGGTGCACGTATCGATAACAAGACCGATTTTGGCGGCAACGAACTCATTGGGCGTGAGGGTGTGGTGATCGAGACGGGTGCTGTGTTGCTGGCCGGCGGAGCGAGCGGCACCAATACGATCGTTTATCGTAGCGCCGGCCCGGCGCCGGCGGTCTCCGGCAGCGTTCTGCCGACGGCGTCGCAATCCGCGAACGATCTACTGCTGATCTGCCCTGTGTGTGGTAACAGCGTCGTTGAACCCGGCGAGACATGTGACGACGGGAATGCTTTTCCCGGCGACGGCTGTACGGAGCGTTGTCAGGACCAGGGCTGCGTGGACCAAACGCCCGGGTATCCTGTTCGGCCGTTGTGCGCCGACGATACCGGCTGCACGGTGGATTCTTGTGACAGTGCGGCTCACTCCTGCGTGCACTTCTTGTCGTGTGACGACCACATAGACTGCACGGTCGATGTCTGCCGGGGGACCGCTTGCGTAAACGCGCCCGACTCGTCGTTGTGTGACGACGGCAACGTCTGTACGGGTAACCTGTGTGTGAGACTACTCGGCTGCCGAACAAGCGAGGCGACGGGGTCGTGCGAAGACGGGCTTGCGTGCACGGTCTCCGATCAGTGTGTCGAGGGAGTGTGTCGCGGCACTTCGGCTTGTGCTGCAGATCAGACCTGCAGCGATCAGACGGGGACGTGTGTAAGCCTGACAACCACCACGGTTTCGACAACGACGACGACGCTTTCGTCCGCTTCGTGTGGCGACGGCTTCGTCCAAGGCGGCGAACAGTGCGACGCTGGATCCTCCAACGGGTTGACGGGCGCGGCTTGTGGCGGGAACTGCAGGTTCCGAGAGTGCGGGAATCCGAACGGAGACGCCCGTGTTACGGCTAGCGACGCTTTGTTCACGCTGAGAGTCGCCGTCGGTTCCGCGCAGTGCGACCTGTGCATCTGTGATGTTGCGCCCTCGGGGGGAACTGCCGGGGTCACGGCTAGCGACGCGCTGATGCTTTTACGAGTTAGCGTCGGAATCCCAATTGCGCTGAGCTGCTCGCTCTGCTCTCCGTAATTCCGCTCATAGGCGTCTTAACCCACTCGGGGGGTAGGCGGGCTGTTCGCTTGTACTGCCTCGCCGCACAATTCCTAGTAGTTGGCATTCTGCGCGAGGGCGCAGCCGGTAGAATACAGTTGCGCCGGCGAAGCCGCCCCTAAGCTCAATGTATACTTTAGGCATGTCTCATAATAGCCTGTAATTTTAGTGTATTACGTGGTTTCCGGTTCATGGGTAAGGGTTGGGGTCATGAACAGGTTGCGGATTTCGCCGGGCACGGGCGAACGCACGATGTCGCACGGTTGGTGATTCGACTCAGGCGCTCTGGACAGCCGTTGCGGCTCCGTATTACATGGGTTGTCGAGGTCCTGCATTGCACATGAAGAGACTGCCCCATTTGAGGATCAACCTGACGGTCGCGCTCGCCGCATGCGTGCTGACGGCTTCGCCTGCCGCCGCGACGACTGATCCGTTAAGCGGTGAGTTTCAGATCAACACCTACACAACCGGATCTCAGAAGCTGCACCAGACTACACGCTTGCGCGACGGTGGCTTCGTGGTGGTTTGGGAGAGCCGTAACCAGGACGGTTCCTTGACCGGGATCCAGGGTAGGGTGTTCGATTCCGACGGCAGCCCGCGCACCGACGAGTTCGCCGTCAACGCATATACCACCGGTATGCAGGGACAGCCTGACGTCAGTCCCGCCGGAAACGGTTTTGTCGTTGCGTGGTCCAACAACCCGTTCGATGCAAACTTTACCAACATAGCCGCACGCCGTTTCACATCTTCGGGAGCGGCAGTCGGCGGCGAGTTCCAAGTTAACGACGATCGTCCTGCGGTGCCCGGCTCCCCCTTTATCGGTCGGCCGGCAGTCAGCGCGGCCGGGAGTGACGGATTTGTCGTCGTCTGGTCGATGGGCTATTCGCTAGGCGGATACCAGATCGGCAGCGGTCCCGACCAGGCGGACGTTTACGCGCGGCGCTACGACGCCAGCGGCAATTCAGCCGGTACCCAGTTCAAGATCTCGAGCAGCATCGGCGGCAACGCCTACGGCACACCGATGGCGCAGTTCCGCCCCGACGTTGCGCCGAACGGTGCGGGCGGTTTTGTGGTGGTATGGAGCGGCGGCTACTACGGCTACACCATGAGCAACTTTATGGTGCTGGGGAAACGCTTCGACTCTTCCGGCGCATTCGTCGGCACAGGTTTCAGCGCAGGCGACGGTGGCTTGACCGGGTTGCAGGTCGAGCAGCACGCCGACGGTGGTTTCGTCGTGGTTTGGTCCGACTACTTGCCCAGCCTCGGCCCGACGCCCGACGGATCGAAAGTCTTCATTCGCCGTTATAACTCCGATGGAAGTGCAGCCGGCGGCGAGACTCAGGTGAGCACCGATCCCCTTGGGATGGGCGCTCAGGGCAACCTAATGCCGCCCCCTTCAAATGCCGGTATTCACGGCTCTTCCGCTGCCACGCTCAGTGACGGTAGCGCCGTTGTGACCTGGTCGATCGGCGCCGAGTGGGACGACCAGGGAGAACTCGGCGGATCCTCGGACGGAGACTGCGTTGGTATAGCCGCGCGTGTCTACGACGAGAACGGCACCCCGGTCGGCGCGGAGATCCTTATCAACGCCAATACCGTCGGCGACCAGCTTGATCCAAGAGTCTTGCCGTTAGACGCCGGTGATTTCGCCGTTGTCTGGAACAGTGTTGATCAAGACGGTTCGGTTGACGGTCTGTTCGGTCGCCGTTTCCGTAAAGACGGCACAGTGGTCACGACAACCACGTTGTTTGTGCCGACCACGACGACCACTCTCGGCCCGACCACCACGACGACAGTCGCACCGACGACCACGACGACAGTTGCACCGACCACCACCACAACGGTTGCACCGACGACCACGACGACGCTCGGTCCGACCACCACCACAACGGTTGCACCGACGACCACGACGACGCTCGGTCCGACCACCACCACAACGGTTGCACCGACGACCACGACGACGGTTGGCCCGACCACCACCACGACAGTTGCACCGACGACCACGACGACGGTTGGCCCGACGACCACGACGACGGTTGGCCCGACGACCACGACGACGCTCGGTCCGACCACCACCACTACCACGCTGCCGATCGCGACCAATAGCTTCGAAGTTGCCTTTAACATCGCGTTTCCGGCCACGAAGGTGGGTGCGATCCAGTTCGAAGTTGACTACTCAGCGGCCGGCGGTGCCATCGATGGTCTGGACTCAGCGGTGGTATGCGCCAAGCCCGCAGGTTTCGCCGCGCTCGAGGCCTTCAACGATCACGACGCGAGCGAGTTCCTGTCGATGGGCTTTGCGGATACCGGAGGGTTCGCTGCTCCCATGGTGCTGGCGACATGTCGCTTCATCGATGACGATTCTGTAGCGCCGGCGATCACCGATTTCGCGGTAACGACCCTGGATTGCGCGGATCTCAACTCAGAGTTCACGACTTGTTTCGCCGGTGTCGCAAGCGTGACGCCTTGCGCATGCGGAGACAACACCGTGAACTGCGTCACCGAAACCTGCGACGACGGACCGCTGTCGTTGTCGCAGACTTGCGGTGACGGTGTCGTGAACTGCAGCACCTGTTCGGCCGAAGACTGTGACGACGGTAACAATACCGACGACGGTAATGGTTGTTCTGCCGATTGTCGGGACAACAGTCTGTGCGGCAACGGCGTCGTCGAGTCGGCTTTTGAGCAGTGCGATAACGGCGGCACTTGCCGCTTTGGAAACAACCCGGGAGCCCCGTGCACGATGCCGAACGGAACTGAGTGCGCCGGTGGTTTCTGTGAGGTAATGGCGAGCGCCGGGTGTAGCGCCGATTGTCAGGCCGACACTGCTGCGGCGGGCCGTTGCGGCGACGCTGACGGCAATGGTAGGCAGACCGCGACCGACGCGTTGGTTGTGTTGCGCTGCGCGATCGGCCAGATCTCCTGCGACACGGTTATGGCTGACGTTGACGGCAGCGGGCGCGTTACTTCGACCGACGCGCTCAACATCCTGCGGGTTGCGACCGGGCAGCGGGTCGGGCTGATCTGCAGGGGGCTCTGAGTCCACGGTTTGAGATCTGGTCTCTACCCCGCGCAAGGGGTAGACAGACCGGATCATGAAAGCGGTACAATGTAAGGAACTCGGTGCTCCCGAGTCACTCGTCCTCGAGGAGGTCGAATCAATTCCACTCGGCAGCGGACAGGTCCGCATCGGTGTCCACGCGTGCGGTGTCAACTTTCCCGACACCCTGATCATTCAAGGCAAGTATCAGTTCAAGCCGCCGCTCCCATTCGCTCCCGGCGGAGAGGCGGCCGGAGAGATCCTTGAAATTGCCGACGATGTGACCGAGTTCGCCGTTGGCGATCGCGTGATTGCGATGGTCGGGTGGGGTGGTTACGCCGAAGAGTTGGTCGCGACCCCCGCTCAGCTGCAACGCATCCCCAAGGGGATGGACTACGCCACCGCTGCCGGGTTCACGATGACCTATGGTACTTCGCACTACGCACTCAAACAGCGTGCCCAGTTGAAGCCGGGTGAGACACTATTGGTGCTCGGTGCAGCGGGTGGTGTCGGCCTTGCAGCCGTTGAACTCGGCAAGAAGGCTGGTGCACGTGTGATCGCAGCGGCGAGTACCGACGAGAAGCTCGCATTGTGTAAAGAGTATGGGGCCGACGAAGTCATCAACTACTCAAACGAGAGCATCAAAGAGCGTACCAAGGTATTTACCGGTGGTGTTGGTGCCGACGTAATTTATGATGCCGTCGGTGGCGACGCATTTGACCAGGCGATCCGTTGTATCAACTGGCAAGGACGCCTACTGATCATCGGGTTCGCCAGCGGGCGAATCCCCGAGTGTCCGATGAACCTGGTGTTGCTCAAAGGCTGTCAGATCGTCGGCGTGTTCTGGGGAGCGTTTACCGCACGTGAGCGCGAAGCCAACCAGGGCAACCTTGCGGAGTTGGCGACCTGGTTCGAGCAAGGCGAGCTACGCCCATACGTTTGCGCGAAACTTCCGCTCGACCGTGCAGCCGAAGCGATGAATATGCTTCTCAACCGCGAAGCGAGAGGGAAGATCATTTTAGAGACCGGCCGGGCCTGATGCGGCCGCGCATCGCGCGTGCGCGCGGCGCGCGGCTGGGACGGTTCGTAGTACCGGAGGGATGCGCGGGGTGACTGTGCGCACGACGCGTGCGCCGACGGCGTAGGCTGCGCGCATCGGTAGCGACCAATGTAGCCGGAACTGTCGGCGGAATTTCTCCGGCAGCGTTCCCGCAGCGAGGATGTAACTGCTCGGTCGCAGCGGGTAAAGGATAGCGGGCCCTTTGAGCAGGAAGCCGGCAATCTCACGTGAAGTGTCGGTAACGGTCAGCGTTGCGCTGGCCACTGTTGTGTTCATCCAGGTGCGGAACGCCTCGAGGTTTTCCGGCAACATTGTCTCGGGCACGCCGAAGAGCCTTCCGAAAATCTTACTCTCGCTGTAGTAGGCTTCCCAGTCGCTTTCGCTCAGGCTCGGTAGCGCTCTGTAGTAGGCGGCGATCGCCGAGTCGACCAGCGTCGCCCAAACCCAACGAAGAAGCTCGGGGTCGTTGGCTTGGTAGTCACGGTCGCTGATTCCCGCGACCGGCTCGATGAGGCGGCCGTGAATCTTGGCATGTACGCGGTGGACGACGAGTGCGGTTTCGACCGCGGCCTGAGCGGGGCCGTAAACAATGGTGTGAACCGCGTCAAAAGTGCGAAACAGCCGGCCGAACGGATCGGTGCTGTAGTTGCTGTGATCGGCGACGCCTTGCGCGACCTTTGGGTGCGCGATCTGCATCAGTAGCGCGCGCAAACCTCCGAGGTATACGACGCCTTCGCGGTTGATCCGCCAGGTCATGCTGTGGGGGCCGAAAAAACCGTAGACCGGGTCGGCGTGGTCTCGGGCCAGCCCATTAAGATAGGCCCGGTATTCATCAACTGTGACCTTGCGGGGGTCCATGCGCGGAATCCTAGCAGTCCGCACGGCGAGCAACCACGGGTTATTCACGCTGCGTTGCGCCGAAGGCTGAGAATCACGATTGGCTCGGCCGGCAAGGGAGCGAGGACGGAGGGTGTCGGCGGTGCCGCGAAGATCGCTCTTTTTTTTTGGGGGGGGGGCAGCTTGAGCCGGCGACGTGAGGATCCACCAACGGACCTCTCACGCCTCCGCAAATCAAGACAAAACCGAAGCGAATACGAGGCTATAGAGGTTTGTCGCAATAGCCGGGCGGGCGCATACGTCTGAACGGTAGAATGGCAGGATGCGTCGCGGCGGGCGCAGTCGATTATGTCGCAGTTCAAGGCCGAAGAATTGCCCGCGCAACTCACGCTCGACGACAAGTACGAGCGCAACCACGGGCGGGTCTATTTGACCGGACTCCAAGCGCTGGTTCGCTTGCCGTTGATGCAGGCCGCGCGCGACCGGGCGGCGGGTCTCGATACCGGCGGCTTCATCTCCGGCTACCGCGGTTCTCCCTTGGCCGGTTACGATCTCGAACTCACCCGTGCCCGAGCGTTTCTCGAGGCAGCAACGGTACATTTTCAGCCCGGGCTGAACGAGGAGCTTGCCGCGACGGCGGTGTGGGGCTCGCAGCAGGTCGGGCTGTTCCCGGGTGCGCTGAAGCAGGGTGTCTTCGCGTTGTGGTACGGCAAAGGGCCGGGCGTTGATCGCTGCGGAGACGTTTTCAAGCACGCCAACATGGCGGGCACGGCGGCACACGGCGGCGTGCTCGCGGTGATGGGTGACGATCATGCGGCCGAGTCCTCGACCCTCGCATACCAAAGCGAGCAGGCGATGATCGCTGCGCTGAGTCCGATTCTCAATCCTGCGACGTTACAGGACTATTTAGACTTCGGTTTGTACGGATGGGCGATGTCGCGTTACTGCGGCTTGTGGGTAGCGTTCAAGGCGTTGAACGATACCGTTGCGAGTTCGGCGTCGGTGGCGGTGGATAGCGAGCGTGTGCAGATACACCTCCCGACCGACTTCGAGGTTCCGTCGGGCGGGCTCAACATCCGCATTGACGGCTTATCCCACCTGGTTGGCGTCGAGGAGCGTGCGGTCAGCTGTAAGCTCGAAGCGGCACGCGCCTTCGCGCGCGCAAACCGCCTCGACCGGATTGTGGCCGACACGCCGAGCGCACGCATCGGGGTTGTAACCGCCGGAAAATCCCACGTCGATGTCATGCAGGCATTCGAAGACCTCGGTATCGGTGGGGCCGGATTGCGGGCAGCGGGCGTGCGCATATTGAAAGTCGGCATGACCTGGCCTTTGGAACCACGCGCTGTTGAGGATTTTTCACGGGGACTCGACGAGATCCTGGTGATTGAGGAGAAGCGTCCGATTGTCGAGGACCAGGTCGCACGTATTCTCTACAACCGTGATTCGCAGCAACGTCCGCTGTTGACCGGAAAGACGGACGAACGGGGGGCGCCGCTGCTTCCGAGCCACGGCGAGCTGAGCCCGAGCGTGGTGGCTGCTGTCCTTGCGGCGCGTCTTGGTCGCCGGCCCGAAGCGGCGGCGGTACTGGAGCGGTGCGCAGACCCGTACGAGATCAACGGATCGACTGCGGTCGCCGACCTTACGCCGCGCAAGCCTTACTACTGTTCGGGGTGTCCGCACAACGTGTCCACCCGGGTCCCTGAGGATGCGGTTGCGCTCGGCGGCATCGGCTGTCACACGATGGCGTTGCTGATGCCCGAACGGCGCACGCTAACCGTCACTCAGATGGGAGGAGAGGGGGCCAACTGGATCGGGATGGCTCCGTTCACTACCACCTCGCACGTGTTCCAGAACCTGGGCGACGGCACTTATTTCCACTCAGGGCTTCTGGCTGTTCGTGCTGCCGTCGCCGCCGGCGTGAATATCACTTACAAGGTCCTCTACAACGATGCGGTTGCCATGACCGGAGGTCAGGCCGTTGACGGTCCACTGACGGTTGCATCGTTGACCCAACAGCTTCGCCACGAAGGCGTGGCGAAGATCGTCGTTGTTGCCGACGACCCCCGCAAATATCCAAACGCCGACGGGTTCGCTGCAGGAACCACAGTCCGGCACCGCGATGCGTTTGATGAGGTTCAAGACGAGCTCGCGCGTTGCCCGGGTGTAACCGTACTTGTCTACGACCAAGTCTGCGCTGCGGAACGCCGACGCAAGCGCAAACGCGGCCAGGTACCACCGCCGAGCAAACGGGTGTTCATCAACGAGCTCGTCTGCGAGGGCTGTGGCGACTGCAACACGGCCTCGAACTGTGTCTCGGTCGAACCTCTCGAAACCGAATTTGGGCGCAAGCGTACGATCAATCAATCTTCGTGTAATACCGACTACAGTTGTCTCAAGGGGTACTGCCCGAGTTTCGTTGCGATCACCGGGGCCGAGCCCGCCCGCCGCGGCGGCGCCGATATCGACGCGTTGCGTACACTGCCCGCGCCCGAAGTGAAGATCAGCGACGAACCGTACAGCATTCTTGTAACCGGTATCGGCGGGACCGGGATCGTGACGGTGGGTGCCCTGCTGGGTGTTGCCGCACACCTAGAAGGCAAGGCGGTAACGGTGCTCGACATGGCCGGGCTCGCGCAAAAGAACGGCGCGGTCATGACGCATGTCCGTGTCGGCCACGGGGCCGGCGACGGATCCTCGGTAAGAATCCCGAAAGGTAAGGCCGACTTGGTTATCGCCTGTGACATGCTCGTGGCAGCGGGACACGAGGCGCTCGCGCGGATGAGTTCCGAGCGCACTTCGGTATTGGTCAACAGTCACTTCGCTGCAACCGGTGATTTTCAGACTGACCCGGACGCAGACTTCCGAACCGCCGAGCAGCGCACCGTGATCGAGCGCGCAGTGGGTGCGGATCGCACGACGTTTTTCGATGCGACCAAGTATGCCGCTGCGTTGATGGGTGACGCCATAGCCGCAAACGTGTTCCTTCTAGGCTACGCTTCGCAGAAAGGTCTGTTGCCGGTGGCACCGGAATCTTTAGAGCGCGCGATCCGGTTAAACGCCGTATCGGTCGAGTCGAACCTGAAGGCGCTGGCGTTCGGCCGGCTCGGCGCCGTCGATCCTGAGACTGTCAGGGCGATCGCTGCGCCGGCGTTTGCCGAAGATCCCGAGTTCAAGCCGGCTGAGGACGTCGATGCTGTAGTTTCGGTAAGGGCCGCTTTTTTGCGTGGTTACCAGAACGACGCGTACGCTTCGGGCTATCGCGCGTTCGTAGAACAAGTGGCGCGGGTCGAAGTCGATAAGGCCGCCGGGTGCGCCGGGCTGGCCGAGGCAGTTGCCAAATCGCTCTTTAAATTGATGGCGTACAAGGACGAGTACGAGGTCGCTCGGCTCTTCACCGACGGAGGGTTCGACGACAAAATCGCTAACGGTTTCTCCGGCAAGCCGCGCGTACGCTACCACTTCGCGCCGCAGTTCATGCCCATCGACCCACGCACGAGACGGCCGCGAAAGGTCGAGTTCGGTGCTTGGATTCGCCCTTTATTGCGCGCGATGGCGGCGCTCCGGTTCTTGCGAGGCACGCCTTTTGACCCGTTCGGCTACATGAAAGAGCGACGTACGGCGCGCGAGATCTTGTTCGCCTACAAAGAGACCATCCTCGTCGTGTCGGCAGGGCTGAATCCCACCAACCACGCGCTTGCGGTGGCGATCGCCGAAGTGCCGATGAAGATACGCGGTTTCGGCGCGGTCAAGGACGGCGCAGTCCGAGCCGCGCGCGCGAGAGAACGTGCGCTACTGCGCGAGTTCGAGCAAGCTACGATTCGGACATCCTGACGCCTCCTTTTTTCGCGTCGCCGGTTTTGATCCCGCGCCCGAGGGCAGGCATACGGGTTGTGTGGGCACTCGTGACTCGAACCGGACCGCTCTGCTACGAGACCTCTTGCAGCACCGGGCCCACAACAGCGGTGAGGCCGAGAGCCTGCTGCGACTCGTGGAGTTCGTGGAGAACGTCCCCGAATGTTTCGAGCGCACCCATCTTGCCGGGCATGTTACTGGTTCGGCGTGGGTCGTTGACCGGTCGCGGACGCGCGCTTTGCTGGTTCTTCACAGAAAACTTGGCGTGTGGTTGCAGCCCGGTGGTCACTGCGACGGTGAGTTAGATGTGCTCGACGTTGCCCGGCGTGAGTTGGTAGAAGAGACCGGAGTTGCCACGGCGGTTCCGGCCAGTGTCCTCCCGTTTGATATAGACGTCCATGAGATCCCGGAGCGTCATGGTGAGCGCGCGCACTTTCATTACGACATCCGTTATCTGTTTGAGGCCGATCCTTCGGTTCGTCTGCAAGTCTCAGCCGAATCACGCGATGTGCGTTGGTTTGCGGCAAGCGAATTGTCGGGCCCTCAGACCGACGCTTCGGTGAGACGGATGGCCGAGAAATCGCTGCCTGCCGCCGCTTCGGCCGATCGCTAAGGCCGGCCCCGGGGACCCCCCTCGGTCACGCAACCGCTTACGCGGAGTTCATTACAGTGTTGTTGCGCTCCGGTTTGGCGGCTGACATGCGCCGTTCGATAAAAATGTGCCGATCGGCAAAAAAACCGCCTGAACTCTGCAAACGATCGGGCGTAGTTTATGCGCAACCTCTGGATGTGGCTTGTTGATTGCCGTGTTGGTGTCAATTTTTGTTGCTCGACAGCAGACACGGAGCAACAAGACGATGCGAACCAGATTCCCCCAATGCAATGCGTGCGGCAGCCCAATCGACCCGATGAACGATCCGTTTAAGATCACCAATCCGGACGAAGCAAAGTATGGTATTCGGCCGGAGTATGAGCACGAAGTCTGTCCCGCTCTTTTAGCCGAAGATGAAAGCGTAGAAGGCCTCGAACTGGAAGAGGGTGTCGGGCATCACCAATTTGACGTCGCCGACGAGCGCGACGACGGGTTCGCGATCAAGGACCGTTAGCGCCGCAAGCCACAACCGCCGGACCGGTCACGGGCCCGCAAGCAACGCGCGGTCCCGGGCCGGTTCGCTCGACCGACCGACTCAGAACATCCCGCCGGTCGAACCGCCACCCTTATCATCCTTGCCGAGGTCACGCGCGGGAATATAAGGGCCGGTGATCATCTGTTTATAACCCGCCCCCGGGCCGACCATCGGATAGACATGTTCGTGGAGGTCGACCATGACCTCGAGGAACGCGGGTCCTTCAAACGTAACGAATTCCTCGAGTGCCGCGCGCACCTCGTCGGCTTTCGAAATCCGTCTGGAGAACTCAAACCCATCGGCTTCGCACGCCTTGACGAAGTCCTTTTTGTGTAAAGTCTTGTCAGTGCCCGAGTAGCGGTTCTCGTAGAATAAGTCCTGCCACTGGCGGACCATTCCGTCGCCCAGGTTGTTGATCAGCAGCACCTTTACGGGGATGCCGTAGTTGGTCAGGGTTTCGAGTTCGCCGAGGTTCATGCGGATAGAGCCGTCGCCGTCAACGTCGATGACGAGTTTTCCCGGGTTGGCCAACTGCGCCCCAATCGCGGCCGGTAGCCCGAAGCCCATGGTGCCCATACTTCCCGAGGTCAGGAACGTCCGCGGGTTTACAAAGTCGAGGTACTGCGCCGCCCACATTTGGTGTTGTCCGACGCCGGTAGCGACGATTGCTTCGCCCTTGGTGATCTCGTTCAGTTGTTCCAGAACGAACTCGGCCTGGATCATCTTGGCGCCACGGTTGTAGTTGAGCGCATGTTTCTTCTTGAGCTCGCGTGCGTGGTCTTGCCACTTCGAAAAATCCTTCTTAAATTTTGCACCCGATTTGGTGAGCTGCGCAAGCCCACGTTTCGCGTCGCAGACCCACGACCAGTCGACGGCTTTCACCTTGGATATCTCTGATGCGTCGATGTCCAAATGGGCGATGCGCGCGTTAGGTGCGAACTCGTTGACCTGACCGGCCACGCGGTCGTCGAAGCGCGAGCCGATCGCGATCAGGAAATCGCAGTCTTCAACCGAGTAGTTGGCGTAGGCCATCCCGTGCATGCCGAGCATGCGCAGTGAGAGATCCTGCGTCGTATCCACGGCGCCGATTCCCATCAGCGTTGTCACAACCGGGACGCCGAAACGCTCGGCGAAGTGGCGCAGCTCTTGTGCACCGTCGCTGTTGATCACGCCGCCGCCGGCGTAGATCAACGGCCGTGCACTTTTTGACAGCAGCTCGAAAAACGCGGCCGCGCGTTTTTCGTCCAGTTTCTGGTCGGCCATCGCCTCGACGCGTTCGTCGTAACCGCGGAACTCAAGCAAGCCGGTTCCTTTGAAGGTGCCCTCGGCAATCTGCACGTCCTTGGGAAGGTCAACCACTACCGGGCCCGGGCGCCCCGAACGTGCCAGCTCGAATGCCGAGCGCATCGTCTCTTCGATCTTGGTCTCGTCGGTGACGAGGAAGACGTGCTTGGCGCATGACGCGAAAATGTTGAACACCGGCGCCTCTTGGAAGGCGTCGGTACCGATCGCGGCACGCGGAACCTGCCCGCAAAGCAGGATCATCGGGATCGAGTCGGCCTGGCAGTCGCGCACGGGCGTCACCGAATTGGTTGCTCCGGGACCCGAGGTGACCATTGAGACGCCGACTTTTCCCGTCGAGCGCGCATAGCCCGCGGCCATAAAGCCCGAGCCTTGCTCGCTGGCCGGGACGATGAGCCGAATCTCTTGGTCGGCCGGATGCGCGGCGTTGTAGCGGAAAACTGCATCGTAGGTTGGCAGAATCGCGCCGCCGCTGTAGCCGAACAAGACCTCTACACCTTCGTCCGCCAGTACTTGCATTATCATGTCAGAGCCACTCATGGTGGTCCCGGCGAGAGGGTGCTTGGCTGCGGTATCGGCCGTGGCGACTCCCAGGTGGGAGGCTGGTGCAGACTTCGACTTGGACATGGCTAGCGGCTCTCCTTGTCGTCCTCACCGGTAATCCAGGCAGGACGAAAACGCTCCACCCTACCACCAGATCGGTGAGGAATCGAAAAACCCCGAGCTGGCGAGGGGTTTTTGATGAAATGATTATGGATACGCCCTCGCCCCCCTGGCCGCGCCCGCTGGCGCGTTCTTGAAGCCCTGATATTGTCGCCCGATGCAGGGGGGGACCCAGCAAGACTTGTTCGGTTTACCGTTACTCGCCGACAGGCTTCGCAGTCTCGGGCTACGTGGTGTTCGTTGCGTAGAAACGCACCAGAACCGGACTGTCATGGTGAGCCTGACCGGCCGCAAAGTGCTTCGCGTACACCGGGGGTACGCTTACGCGCCCGACGATGTGCTCAGCGCGATCGTGCGCTTCGTTGACCCCGACAGTCGGCGCTCGGTGCAGCTTTCAGCGGAGAAAGCTCTGCTGGCCTATCCGGTCGAGGAGTTTGTATCGGTGGCGCGTCGGACGCGTGGTGGGCGTCGGCCTGCACCGCGACGCGAGGACCTTCCATTCTTGCGTGAACTCAAGCGCCGTCACCAAGAACTGAACGTCCGCCATTTCGGCGGTGGGCTCGCCGGCATTGCGTTTCGGATTTCGTGGAAGATGCGTACCCGTCTAGGCGAACTCTTGCTTGATCGTAGGACCGAACAGCCGCAGGAAATCTCGATCAGCCGACGCCACTTGCTTCGCGACGGATGGGATGAGGTCGAGGGGACCTTGCTCCACGAAATGATCCACCAGTGGCAGGCCGAGAGCGGGCATAGTGTCGATCATGGCAAGCTTTTCCGCGATAAGGCGCGCGAAGTCGGTGTGCCTGCGCGTGCCGTGCGCATAGTCGGCTCTCGCCAAGCCCGTCGTCCGCTGCGCAGGCGCCGCGTGTGAGATCGCAGGCGGCGGCGCGCGCGACGGCGATCGCACTGGCTCTGCTGGTCGGTTGCACCAACGGAGCCGGACCCGTGCCTGCGCGTTCAAACGTTTTGCTCATTACCATCGATACTTTGCGTGCCGATCATGTGGGCAGCTACGGTTACGGCAAACAAACCACGCCGCGACTCGATCGGCTCGCGGCGCAGGGTATTCGTTTCACCGAAGCGGTGAGCGTCAGTTCGTGGACTTTGCCCGCACACGCGTCGTTGATGACCGGGCTTTACCCGGCTGAGCACGGAGTGGAAACCGACCTCAACGCACTGCCGGGCTCCGCCGATACGCTGGCCGAGCGCTTCGCTGCCGGAGGCTACGCGACATTTGCGGCGATCAGCCATGTCTACTTGGGTGCGCGCTGGGGTTTCGCGCAGGGCTTTGATGCGGTCGACGACCGAGTCGCGAACGGCTCGCCGCATCGGCCGGTAGCCGAGCATATCGCAGACAGTGTGATCGCGTTTCTCGACGCGAATGTCGCCAAGCAAGGGCGCGCGGAGCAAGGTGTAGCGAAGCAAGCACACGCGCAGCAGCGATCTACGAGCGGCAGCGCAGCCGAAGCGGACCGGCCGTTGCCGCCGTTCTTTGTGTGGGCACACATCTTTGATCCGCACTGGGACTACTCGCCACCGGCGCCGATGAACACGGTGTTCGATCCCGGCTACACGGGTTCAATGGACGGCAAGTACGGATCCTTGGCTCCCTACATTCGCGCCACTGCAAAGGGGGACCCGCCGGCGCTTCCGACGCGCGATCTCGAGCACCTTCTTGCGCTCTACGACGGCGAGATCGCCTATGTCGACACCCATGTCGGCCGAATATTGGACGCACTCCAGCGCACCGGTCTGTACGACGAAACCATCATCGTCGTCACCAGCGATCACGGCGAGGAGTTCATGGAGCACGGCTCGCTCGAAGGTCACCAATGGACGTTGTACGACGAGGTGGTGATGGTCCCGCTCATCGTTCGGCTTCCCGGCGCGCGAGCGGCCGGAGGCGTCGTTAGCGAGCAGGTCTCCACCGTCGGCGTGCCCGGGATGATCCTCGACCTCGCGGGCCTGCCGCCTTTCGGGCGTTCGCTTGCACCGCTGCTGGCCGCTCACGGTGTCGCCGCCGGGCGCGGCGACAAGACCTCTTTGCCGGCCGCTCTTCTCGATCTGACAATTTCGAGGAAGCACCGCACCACAGGACTGCGTACGCCCGGCGGAAAGCTCTTGCGCCCGCCGACCGGCGAGCAGGTTCTGTATGCCGATCCTGCGCCGGGCAACGAACAAGAGGACTCGGCCGCAAAGACGCCGAAGCTTCGCGATCGTCTGTCCGGCTTGCTCGACGAAACGCTCGCCGGACTGCAGCGCCTCGAGGATGCCGGCGCGACGCGAGGTAGTCTTGATGAGACGACGCGCGAGAAACTGCGCGCACTCGGCTACGCGCAGTAAACGCAGCAGACGCCGATTACAAGTACTTCTTTAACTCCAGGCGCCCGATCTGGTCGGTATGGACTTCGTCGGGACCGTCGGCGATGCGTAGCGTACGCAGACCCGCGTATGCCGCGGCCAGCCCGAAGTCGCCGGATACACCGGCTGCTCCGTGAACCTGGATTGCACGGTCTACGACCCGGCCGGCCATGTTTGGAACCGCGACTTTGATTTGTGCGATCTCAGAGCGGGCCGCTTTGTTGCCGACTGTATCCATCATGTAGGCGGCTCTCAGTGTCAGCAGCCTCGCCTGATCGATCTCCATGCGGCTTAGCGCGATGTGGTGTTTGGTTACACCCATGTCCGCGAGTCTGCGACCGAATGCGGTGCGTTGCAGTGCGCGGCGGCACATATCTTCGAGCGCGCGTTCGGCGACGCCGATCGCGCGCATGCAGTGATGAATGCGGCCCGGGCCGAGACGCCCTTGCGCAATCTCGAAGCCGCGGCCTTCGCCGAGCAGGATGTTCGAGCGTGGCACGCGCACGTCTTTGAATTCGACCTCGCCGTGTCCGTGAGGTGCGTCGTCGGCACCGAATACCGTCAGCATGCGCTTTACGGTTACGCCGGGTGTGTCGCGCGCGACCAAGACCATCGATTGTTGTTGGTACTTATGAGCGCTCGGGTCGGTCTTGCCCATCGTGATCAGGATCTTGCAGCGCGGGTCGCCGATCCCCGAGGTCCACCATTTGGTACCGTTGATTACGTAGTCGTCGCCGTCGGCTTCGATGCGGCACTCTATGTTGGTCGCATCAGAAGAGGCGACCGCGGGCTCGGTCATCGCGAACGCGCTACGAATTTCCCCGGCGAGCAGCGGTTCGAGCCATTCCTGCTTTTGCTCGGCGGTGCCGTAGCGGGCCAGCACTTCCATGTTGCCGGTATCGGGCGCCGAGCAGTTGAAGGCTTCGGGTGCCCAACGCGAGCGACCCATGATTTCGCACAGCGGGGCGTATTCGGTGTTGGTAAGCCCGGCGCCGTGTTCGCTTTCAGGCAGAAACAGATTCCACAGGTCGGCGCTCTTCGCCTTTGCCTTGATGTCTTCGAGCAGCGGAAGCACCTTCCACCGCTCGCCTTGGTCGCACTGCTCGTAGAGCGTGGCCTCGTTGGGGTAGATATACTCGTCCATGAACGCGCTGACGCGTTTACGTAGGTCGTTAACTTTGTCCGAATGCTCGAATTTCACTTATCGATTCTCCTTAAAGCTGGGGGTGCCGATGCCGACCGCGCACAATATGCTCACGGCGTCGGCGTGACAATGGGGCTTGCTGACGCCAAGATCGGGCGTGTGAGCGATGCTGGCGCAACTAACACCCCAAGCGGGGCCCCGCTGAAAACGTCGGCCAAGCCTCCAAGCAGGACTCAGAGTCTGGTGGTGTCGGGGTTCCTTGGCTCGGGTAAGACGACGCTGGTACGTCATCTGCTCGAGGAAGGCCGCAGGGCCGGTCTGCGCGTGGCCGTAGTGTCAAACGAGTTCGGCGAGTTGGGAATCGACAAGGCACTGCTTGCGCAAGGTGACGATGGTTTTGTCGAGCTGGAAGGCGGCTGTGTCTGCTGCAAGCTCTCCGACGATCTCTTGCGGACGCTGCAAGAGCTGTGGGAACGTTCGCACCCCGACTGGGTGATCGTTGAAACCTCGGGGCTCGCACTACCGTACGACACACTCATCAATTTTTGGCGCGCGCCTGTATCGGACTGGTCGTGCGACGAGGTCTCGGCAGTGGTCGTCAACGCCGAACAGGTACGCGACGGACGCGACCTCGAGGGAACCTTCGAAGACCAGCTCGCCTCGGCAGACTTCATTGTCCTGAACAAAACCGATCTGATCGAGGAGTCCGAAATGGCGCAGGTACGCGCTGCGGTGCGTGCGGTCGAGCCCGACGCGCCAATCGTGCACGCCGAGTACGGAAAGATTGCAGCCGAGCTTTTGTTTCCGCCGACGCCGGCGTCAGCGCCCAAGCGCAGGCAGGCGAGCGCATCTAGGGGGCACGGCGACCGCCGCGAGGGCGACCATCGCCATGATCACGACGGCTTTGTGACTGAAGTCCTCGACGTCACGTCGTGCACGTCGGTTGCCGAGGTCGAAGAGTGCGTGCGTGCGGCTGCGGGACTAAGAGCCAAAGGCTTCGTTTCGTTGGCTGGAAGGGTTCACGTGGTCCAGGCTGTGGCCGCGCGGATTGAGATCGAGCCGGTTGAGTTTGACCCGGACCCCGAATCGCTCGGGCGTGTCGTCATCATTCGGCGCGGTTGAGACCCGCGGCGGGGCTCGCTACCGTTGCGCCCATGTTGATTGTGACCAACCGCATTCCCGTAGCCGAAGGGCACGAGGCCGACTTCGAAGAAAGATTCCGCAACCGCGCCCATTTGATCGACCAGTCGCCTGGGTTCATCAAGAACCTGATTCTGCGTCCTGTGGCGCGACGCTTCGACCACAAGACCGGCGCGTGGAAAGAATCGGAAGAGCAGGGCTACTACCTCGTCCAGACGTATTGGGAGAGTGAGCAGGCCTTCTGGGATTGGACCAACAGCGACTCGTTTCGCAAGGCCCACTCCAACCGACCACCGGCTGAGATGTTTGCCGGTTCGAACGTGCTCGAGGTTCATGAGATTGCCATGAGCACCGACGCGGCTGACCAAACGGCAGGGTGACTCGAAAGGTGATCTTCGCCCTGCTGCCGTTGTTGGCGGCTGTGGTTACCGCTGAGACGGCGGCAAGGCTCCTCGCTCCTGAGGCTCCGTACGCGACTTCAAGCGGATTCGTCGAGCCCGACGACGAGTTGATTTGGAGGCTCGCACCGCACCGGCGCGGCTTTCTTGCCACCAACGAACTCGGGCTTCGCGATACTGCCTATCGCGCCGATGCAGAACTCAAAGTCCTGTTGCTCGGTGACTCGGTTGCGTGGGGCGACGGCCTCCGCGAGGTTCGCGAAGGATTCCCGTACCGACTCGAACGCGCATTGGAGGCGATGAGCGATAAGACCGTAGAGATCGTCAACGCGGGCGTTCCCGGTTACTCGACCTTCCAGCAAAACGCGTATTTGGCGCGTAACCTTGCGCGTCTCTCGCCTGCGGTCGTTGTCCTTCAGTTCTGTCTCAACGATGTCACCGAACGCTACACTGCGTTGGCGGAGTATGGTGGCGGAGATTTCTTCTTGGGTGTTGATACCCGTACCGCGCTGCGCGGTCTGCGCGGTACGTTGTTGCGCAACTCGTACGTCGCGCGAAGCCTGCTGCGCCTTGCGCAGAACCGCGGGCGTGGGCGCGAAGCCTACCGCGTTCGTAACCTGACCCGCTCTCCACTCGCGCCTGAATTAGTCGATGCGTGGGCGACTGCGCTGGCGGAGCTCGACCGCTGGGCTGCCGCGTTGCGAGCCGAGAACTTGCCGGCGCTTTTGGTGGTCGCGCCGTTCCGTTTTCAGCTCGACGACCCGCAAGGCCTGCGTCAGCCACAAGACGTCTTGCTCGAATGGTCGCGGCGCAACGGTGTCGAGGTGGTCGATTTACTACCGGTGTTCGCCGCTTCTGGTCATACGCCACAGGGGCTCTTCCACGACGACACGCACTTCTCGGCGCTCGGACATGCGGTCGCTGCGCGGGCGATTCTCTCGCCGCTTGCGCGCGCCGGCGGTCTTGCGCAAGCCGTCACCCGCTGACCTCGAAGGCGGGATCGCAGCCGCCGGGACAGACGCGGATCAGTGGCCGGAGATGCCTTGGCCGCCGGGTTTGAACCGGAAGATGTGGTAGGGGGCGTTCTTGCGCATCCGCGCTTTGGTGACGAACACCACATGCTGGAGGGAGCTGCAGGTTACGTACAGGTAGTCGTCGGGACCGAAGCTGAAACCGTCGGGCCAACGTAACCGCTGGTCTTTGACGATCGTGGTCAGTGTTTCATCGGGGGAGAGCATCACCACCGCAGAGTTCTCCATGTCGCTGAGATAAACGTTGCCTTCAACGTCTGTGGTGATTCCATCGCTCAGTGTTTTGCGCGCGTAGTCTTCGACCAGGTTCGCAAGCTCGTCGGCCGAGAGCGATTCGTTGCGCAAGTCGACGGTACGCACGCGGTAGAGGCGGTCGCTGGTCACAGCCCCGTAGTAGAGCCACTCTCCGTTACGGTCCAGGGCGATCGAATCGACGCCGATGCGCATGTTGTAGATCCCAAAGATGAGCATATCGCGGCCGGGAGCCTGGATGACGTAGTTCTCGGGCATCACCGATTGGTGGCGTTCGAGCAGCCGTCTACTCTTGCCTTCGGTAACGTCGTAGACGATCAGCGCCGGGTGATGCACGAGCGGACTCGTCTCGGCTATGTAAATGGTGTTGCCGTCCGGCGAGACCTGAAGATCGTTCAACATCGATCCGCGGCCGGCGATCTCGGCGGGGAAAGCGTAATCGTGGACGACCTTTCCGGTGCTCAGTTCAAAGGCGAGCAGCCGTGGTACGCCCATTCCGAAGCGGGCGAAGTCGAGTGTCCACAGTCGGCCTTGTCGGTCGATGCGCAACGACAGAATGGTGTCGAAGTACGGTGCACCGGAGCGCTTGGCTTGGAAAGCGGCGTCGGGGTAGGGGCGTGGTGTCCCGTCGACCAACTCCATCACTTTCTGCGGCGGGCTTCCATCCGGATGCAGAGTGAAAAACACCCGTCCGTCGGGCGAAACCGCGATGTTACCCGGAGGGTAGTCGAGTTCGACAACTGTTTCCAGTGCCGATGCGGGTAACAACGGATCGGAGGTGAGGTCTTTGGCGCGTTCGCCGTAGCCGAACTTGAGCCAGATTGCGATCACTGCGAGTAAGAGCGTGACGGCGACGGCGGCGATAATGCGCAAAAGGAGTTTCATTCGATGTTGCGCGCACACCCACATCGTAAGGCGTGGTGCATGGCGTCTGAGTGTGTAGCAGGACACTGACGGTTGTCGACGGCTCATGCAACGTTGCGGGCGCCCGCGAGGTGCTTTCGGTTGTGCATTCCTGCACGGAGTGTGCGCGGTGCACGTTGTAGTCCTACGCGATTCGGCTATCGCCGGGCGGAACTGTGGCGTTACAATTGTGTCGTGATCCGAATTGCAGGTACTGCATTGATCGTGACCGCTCTATTTGTGAGCGTGATCCAAGGTGCCGGGTACGCCATCGCCGGCCGTATTCCCGACGTGGATTTGCGTACCATGCTGCTGCCTCTGTTCGGTTCACAGGGCCTGTTGCCGTGGCGTGAGTTCTTCGGTTTCTTGACTCCGCTTCACGACTCCGCAGGCCGATTGCTCGATGCACCGCTTGCCGTGAGCTGTCTAGTCGGCGGTGCGGCGATGATCGCGCTTAGCGCCGGTGAATAGTCGAATCAGGCGCTTGCTGTGGCGTTCGTATGCTCATTTCTTCGGTTCGCGTACAATCGCGTGCGCTATACTTTCGGACAATGACCGATTTCTCACGAGCCGGTATAGTGCCGCCCTCTGTCACCGCCGGAAGGATGTGCGTAGTCGTGGCTCTGTGCGTGATGGGGATGCAACTCTCCGTCTGGTTGGCCACCGGGACCTGGCTGGAAATTACCTTAGCCTACGTTCTGGAGCCGGTCTTCTCGGCTATGCAGCTTGGCAGCTGGCTGATGTTTCCTGACCGGTTCATCGGTACTCACCGTGCCGTGCTCTACGTGATGGGATTGCCGCTCGGCTTGACGCTGCTTTTCACCGGCTTGTTCATCGTGAGATTTGCCGCTCGGAAGTGATGCCGTGCGCCGACGCAGTGATCTCATGAAGAAGACCCTTGTGACAATTCTCTCAGTCGGCTTTGCCAGCGCGGTCTCGATTGCGCTGCTCTCAACAGACCGTGCGTGGTCCCAACATGAGCGCGACGGCCGGGCGCTGCCGCAGTCGGCCAGCGACCAAGTAGCGGACTTGCAGAAGCGGGTAGCGTCACTTGAGTCATTGTTGGCCAAGCTCTCGGTCGAGGGCAACACGTTGGTGCTGTCCGGAATGAACTTACAGATCGTCAATGGACGCGGAGCTACCGATTCCGGGGTCAACGGTGTCGGAAATCTGATCGTCGGCTACAACGAAGCCGGTGATCAGACACGCGAGCGCTCCGGATCACACAACCTCGTCGTCGGCCCCCAACATTCGTACACCAGCTACGGCGGTGTGGTTGCCGGCGCGAAGAACGGGCTTCGCGCCCCGTACGCAACCATCGCGGGCGGTTCCGACAATATGGTCAGCGGTGAGTATGGCAGTATCGGCGGTGGCGGCAGTAACGTCGCTGCGGGTACCCACGCGGTGGTCTCCGGCGGCGGAGGCAACGGAGCGACGGGCGGCTGGGCCTCAGTGAGCGGAGGCTACAACAACCGGGCGGACGGCAAGTGGAGTTCGGTAACCGGCGGCTTTGACAACCACAGTGCGGGACGTCTTGCAGCCGTGTGCGGCGGCAAGAGCAACTCAGCCGAGGCCGAGCACTCGGCGATTCTTGGTGGAGAGGTCAATGTCACGCTAGGGGAGTCCTCAACCGTTGCCGGTGGCGGGGGCAACCGTTCTACGGGATCCCATGCGTCTGTCGCCGGCGGCGGCCGCAATATCGCAGCCGGAGGCTGGGCTGTCGTCGGCGGTGGTTTGCAGAACGAGGCAGCCGGCAAGTGGTCGGTTTCCAGTGGTGGGAGTTCAATGCGGGCCGAGGCGACGCACGAGTGGAAGCCGGGCGACACAGTCGAGTAGGTCTTTGCCAAGACCCAGCGTTGCACTCGAAAGCGAACGCGGGAAAGGACTATAAAGCCTATGTTTCGCCACTTGCGTAGACACTTGCAAGTATTGCGCGAGGTCGGGTGATTCTACGGCCGGAGTCGGTGTGTAGTGGTACCTACCACGCGCGTTTCGGGGCTATAGTCCGCCTGGGACGGGCGCGCGAGCGCGCGGGCGTTTTCATGCCCAAGCACTCTCACCTATACTCGCGCGTTGGCCGGCTGCGAAAGCCAAGGGAAGGTTTAGATCTCGGATGACTGCGATACTCGGAATTTCGGCTTACTACCACGACTCCGCGGCGGCTCTTGTCGTAGACGGCGAGATTGTCGCGGCCGCGCAAGAAGAGCGCTTCACGCGCAAGAAGCACGATCACGAGTTTCCGGCCCATGCCGTCCGCTACTGCCTGGACAAAGCCGGGCTGACGGTCTCCGATCTCGATCACGTCGGCTTTTACGACAAGCCGCTTCTCAAGTTTGAGCGCATCTTAGAAACCTACCTGGGGTATGCCCCGGCCGGTTTCAGTAGTTTTCTCAAGGCCATGCCGCTGTGGCTGAAACAGAAGCTTTACACCCCTAGGGAGCTCGACGCGGGGCTCAACCACGAGTTCGGCAAGCGTTACGTATTCACCGAACACCACGAGTCGCACGCGGCCAGCGCTTTTTTCCCTTCGCCCTTCGAAGAAGCCGCCGTCATGACGATGGACGGGGTTGGCGAGTGGGCGACGACGAGCTTCGGCGTCGGCCGCGGCAACCACCTTGAACTCACCCACGAGATCCGCTTTCCGCACTCGCTCGGGCTGCTCTACTCGGCGATGACGTACTTTACCGGGTTCCGCGTGAACTCGGGTGAATACAAGCTGATGGGCCTGGCGCCCTACGGTGAACCCATTTACGTCGATAGGATCATGGACAATCTGTTGGACCTCAAAGAAGACGGTTCGTACCGGATGGACATGTCCTACTTCAACTACTGTCAGGGCCTGACCATGACGTCCAAGAAAATGGACTCGTTGTTCGACGGTCCTCCGCGCAAGCCTGAGACGCCGATCGCGCAGCGCGAGATGGATATCGCCGCCTCGATCCAGAAGGTGACCGAAGAGGTTGTCTTGCGGGCGGCACGCTACGTTCACGAGATCACCGGGCAGAACAACCTGTGCCTTGCCGGTGGTGTGGCGCTCAACTGTGTCGGCAACGGCCGCATCTTGCGCGAGAGCCCCTTTGACAACGTTTGGATTCAACCTGCGGCCGGCGATGCCGGTGGTGCGTTGGGCGTTGCGATGTTCATTTGGCACCAACTGCTCGGCAACGAACGCACGGTGCGCCCGGCGACCGATTCGCAGCACGGCTCGCTGCTCGGCCCGCACTACAAAGACCAAGAGGTGCGTGAGTACCTCGACAGCATTGGGGCTGTCTACCACTACTACGGCGAGGATGAGGGGCTCACAGAGCGCGTTGCCGACATTCTCGCAGCCGAGAATGTGGTCGGCTGGTTCCAAGGCCCGATGGAATTCGGTCCTCGGGCGCTTGGTGCGCGCAGTATTCTCGGCGACCCACGTAGCCGCGACATGCAGACGACGATGAACTTGAAGATCAAGTTCCGCGAGTCGTTCCGGCCTTTCGCGCCCTCGATTCTCTCCGAGAAGGCGAGTGAGTATTTCGGCCTTGAAGGTAAGGACAGCCCTTACATGTTGCTGGTCGCCCCGGTCGATGAGTCCAAGCGTGTTGCCGTCAACGGCGACGCCGGCAAGTTCATGGGCCTGGACAAGCTCAAGGTTCCGCGTTCAGTGGTGCCGTCGATCACCCACGTTGACTATTCGGCGCGTGTTCAGACTGTCGATGAAGAGCGCAACGTCCGTTACCGTAAAGTGCTTGAGTATTTTGAGCAGAAGACCGGCTGTCCGATCCTGATTAACACCAGCTTTAACGTGCGCGGCGAGCCTATTGTGTGCACGCCCGCCGATGCCTATCGGTGCTTCATGTCAACGAACATGGACGCGTTGGTTGTCGAAGGCTTTGTCATGTTGAAGACCGAACAGCCAAACGCGCACGAAATAGACGTCGAAGCCTATCTCGCGCAGTTCCAACTGGACTAGGAGGCGCGCACGATGGCTTTGGTCAATATCAACTGGAACCCGACAAACCGTGAACTGCGACAGTTCGGCACCATGCTGCTGGTCTTTTTCGGCGTCGTCGGTGCGGTGGTTTATTCGAAGACGGGTTCGCTGCAGGTCGCTTCCTATGTTTGGATTCCTGCAGGGCTCGCCGGGCTACTCGGCTTAGCCGTTCCGCAGGCGATCAAGTGGCTGTTTATCGGCTGGATAGTCGCCGCCTTTCCGATCGGCTGGACGGTCTCACACCTTCTGCTCGGCTTCCTGTTCTACTTTGTCATCACACCGATCGGACTGCTCATGCGTGTGGTCGGCTACGACCCGATGAAGCGTAAGTTCGAGCCCGACGCTTCGACCTACTGGGTC
Organism: Deltaproteobacteria bacterium; assembly: GCA_029262415.1. Taxonomy (GTDB): domain Bacteria; phylum Desulfobacterota; class Binatia; order UBA1149; family JAJCZL01; genus JAJCZL01. The sequence continues at coordinate 99,015 of JAJCZL010000008.1, forward strand.
AAGCGTGATCCGCTAAGCGAGCCTGCGCGCTACTTCCGGCAATTTTAATCACCCGAGGTATTCAGATCGATGACTAAGCACCCTCAACAAAAATCGAGTCCGAGCGGCTCGGAGTTCTCAAAGCAGGCGGAACTCGCTAAGCGCGGACTTCTCGCTGAGTTCGCCGACTACTTACGGCACAACAAGAAGTGGTGGCTTACGCCGATCATCATCGTGCTGCTTCTCGTCGGTGGCTTGGTTCTCTTGAGTGGAACCGCGGCTGCGCCGTTTATATACACGCTCTTTTAGGCTGTTACCTGTCGCTGTGATGCGCAGGCTCGTTTTTGCCCTAGTAGCAGTGGTGTTGCCGGTGTTTGTCACGCTGGTGGCCGTTGAAGCGGTCTTGCGCCTGCTCGATTATCCCCCCGACGCCTTCTCCCCGTGGATAGCCGATGAGGCGACTGCATTCCGCTTCGCTCCGGGCATTAGCGAGCGAATGGTGCGCACCGAGTTCGATGTAGCGATCGAGACCAACGAGAACGGGTTTCGCGACGATCCACTTACGGAGAAGCGCGCTGGGCGAACCCTGCTGCTGGGCGACTCGTTTACGGTAGGCTATGGTGTCCGGCGCGGCCAGATATTCGCCGATCTCGTCGAGGAGAGGCTCGGTAGCGAAGTCGTCAACGCCGGCGTAGGCGGCTGGGAACTCGTCCATCAACTACACTTCTTTCGCGACCGTGGGCGTCTCTTGGACGCCGATCGCGTGGTCTACGCGCTGTATCTCGGCAACGACGTTTCGCGCAACGGCGAGTGGGAAGAGCGCGACGACAACCGCCTGGTCAGCCGCACGCGCAGCTTCCCACTTCGTCTCAGCCATGCAGCCAAGCTGCCGATGCTGTTGCGCAATGCACGCTACCGCCTGCGCCAGCGGCAGGCCGAGGCCGGGTCTGAGTGGGTGCCGTTCGCCGACTACTTGGCGATCTGTCGGACTCCGCTCGAAGAGCAGGGCAGGCGCGCGTATGCCGAAACTGAGCGCTACCTGACCGCCCTGGTTCGTGAGGTCTCTGCGGCCGGGCTGCCGTTGTCAGTGGTACTGTTTCCGTTCAGAACTGTTGTTGAGGCAGACGCCGAGGCGCGCTTGGCCGCCTCGCAGCCCGACTTTGCGCGCAACTACGACCTGCGCCAGCCTGCGCGACGGGTCACCGCCATGCTCGAGCACATCGAGGACGACCGGTCTTTTTCCAAGGATCTACGCTACGCCGATGCGACCCCGGCGCTGCTCGAGGCCGCCAAGGCCGGCCGCATCCTATACTTCAAGGCTGACGGGCATTTCACCGAAGCCGGACACGAGGTCTTGTCCGAGGTGCTCAGCGGCCTTTTGCAGCGTCCTTGACCGCTGCTTCGGCACCCCAATTATCGCTCAGACGCACTGCGGCGGGCGCGTAGACCTCGGGGTCTGCGGGTGCTAAAGATCTTGTCGGCGCTGCGAGAGTGGCGAAATTGGCATACGCACTAGATTTAGGATCTAGCCCGCTTTGCGGTTGGGGGTTCGAGTCCCCCCTCTCGCACCAGATTTATCCTCTAGCGCCGCACGCCGAGGCGCGCTGAGGCAGCCCCCGCGCTCAACCGCGCGCTGGGGGGACACTAACGACGGTCCGTCCGGGAATACGAACAAATGGAAGCGAAAGTAGGAGTCAGTTCCACAGTGGAGACAACCTCGGGTTTGGGCCGCAAACTGTCGGTCACGGTAGCCCCGGATCGGGTCGAAGACGGCATGAAAAAAGCCTTCTCTGCGCTCAACCGAAAGATCAGGCTCAAGGGGTTCCGCCAAGGCAAGGTACCCAGAGCGGTACTCGAGCGCGAGTACGGCAGTGATGTCGCCCGCGACGTCGTCAGCGAACTCGTTGAAGAGACTTGCGGCGAGGTGATTGAGGCAAACCGTCTGGACGTTGTCGTCGCGCCCAGGCTGCTCAAGCAGGAGCTACAGCCCGACAAGACGCTCGTCTACGAAGCCGAAGTCGAGATCCGTCCTGAATTCGCGCTTGCGTCCTACACCGGGATCGAGGTCGAGCGGCGCATCGTTCGGGTTGAGGACGACCACATCGCAAGGGCGCTCGAGAGGTTGCGTGAGCAGATGTCGGTGCTGGAGGCCGACGAAGATCGTATCAACGTCGAGCCCGGCGACATCGTGGTTTTCGATATGTACGGTTTCTCCGGCGGCGAGGCTGTGCCGGGAACCTCGGGGCGCGACATCCAACTCGAAGTCGGTAGCGGTCGTTTCCCCGACGAATTTGAGAAGCAACTGGTCGGGGTAACGCGCTCGATCAAGACGCCGATAACGGTGCCGTTTGCAGAGGACCACCAAGACCAGCAGCTCGCCGGGAAGACCGTTCGTTTCGATGTCACCGTCAAGGAGATCAAGCGCAAGGTGGTGCCGGATCTTAGCGACGATTTCGTCAAGGATTTGGGCTGGGAGGGGTGCGATAGTCTCGACGATCTACGCGCGAAGGTTCGCAGCGATCTCGAGAAGCGTGCGCGCAGCGATGCCGACCGCGCGGCGCGCGGCCTGCTGATCGATGAACTCGTTACGGCCAACCCCTTCGAGTCGCCGTCGGCGTTAGTTGATCAGACCATCTCGAGGCTGGCCCACGATATGGGGCTGCACGAGGTCCCGGAGGACAAGGTCGAAGAGCTGCGCGAAGCACTCAAGCCGCGCGCGGTACGGCAGGTTGCCGCCGGGTTCATTCTCGATGCGATCGCCAAGGCCGAGGAAGTCGAGGTAAGCAAAGAGGAGCTCGAGCAGGTGCTGCGCCAACAGGTGATGCAGGCCGGCGACAAAGCCGACGAGGTTCGCAAGCATTACTCGCGGCCCGCGGCGCTGATCGAGCTTCATACCGGTCTGGTCCGCGAGAAAGCACTGGAGAAGGCCGTTGAATTGACAACGCAGCGCGACGTCGAGGTAGACGAATCCCAAGTTGCCGACCGGGGCTAAACCCGGTACGCTCGCACGCGGAGGCACTGCGAATACAACATGAATCTCGTTCCCATCGTCATAGAGCAGACCGGTAGAGGGGAGCGATCCTACGACATTTTTTCGCGCCTTTTGCGTGAACGAATCGTCTTCATTGCCGGAGAGATAAACGACCAAACCGCGACGTTGGTTATCGCCCAGATGCTTTTCCTGGAGGCTGAGGACCCTGACAAGGACATCTTTCTCTATGTAAACTCACCAGGCGGGGCGATCACCTCCGGGATGGCCATATATGACACGATGCAGTATGTGCGCCCTCCGGTCTCGACCCTGTGTATCGGTCAGGCTGCGAGCATGGGGGCCGTTTTGCTGGCTGCTGGGGCTAAAGGCCGCCGTTTTTGCCTTCCCAACGCCCGCATCATGGTCCACCAGCCGATGGGCGGGGCCCAGGGCCAAGCCTCGGATATCGATATCCAGGCCAAGGAGATACTCCGCGTCCGTCAGAGCCTGAACGAAATACTGGCCAGACATACCGGCCAAGAACTTGATAAGATTGTTGCGGCCACCGATCGAGACAGGTTCATGACCGCGAGCGAGTCCGTCGAGTTCGGGATTGTCGATGAGGTGATCGTCAAGCGGCCTGAAGCGACAAAGAAACCGGGAGCCTGAGATGCCCAAGCACGGAGACGACAAGACGAAAGACCTGGTCTGTTCTTTCTGCGGAAAAGGACAGGAAGAGGTGCGCAAGCTGATCGCCGGACCAACGGTCTACATCTGCGATGAGTGCATTGATCTGTGTAACGACATTATCGCCGAGGAGTGCGACCAAGAAGAGGCCATCAACGCGGTATCGTCGGTTCCCAAGCCCGAAGACATCTGCAAGGTGCTCGATCAGTACGTCGTCGGCCAGGAGCACGCGAAGAAGGTGCTGTCGGTTGCGGTGCACAATCACTACAAGCGCATCGAATCGTCGATGGTTACCGGTGATGTCGAGCTGCAAAAATCCAACATCCTGCTGATCGGTCCGACCGGATCGGGCAAGACGCTGATGGCGCAGACTCTAGCACGCATGTTGCAAGTGCCGTTCGCGATCGCAGATGCGACCAGCCTGACCGAGGCGGGTTACGTTGGTGAGGATGTTGAGAACATTATCCTGAGCCTTCTGCAAAACGCCGACTACGACGTCGAGAAGTGCCAGCGCGGAATTGTCTATATCGACGAGATCGATAAGGTTGCTCGCAAAGGCGACAACCCCTCTATCACCCGCGACGTTTCCGGCGAGGGTGTGCAACAAGCGTTGCTCAAGATCGTCGAAGGGACCACCGCGAGCGTGCCTCCTAAGGGCGGTCGCAAACACCCCCAGCAAGAATTCCTCCAGGTCGATACCACCAACATCCTGTTCGTCTGCGGCGGTGCGTTTGTCGGCTTGGACGATCTCATCAGACGCCGCGTGGGCATGAAGGGGATGGGTTTCGGCGCTGACGTTCGCGGCGCGAAGGACCCATCCAACCAGTCGATTTTGCAGGGCGTCCAGCCCGAAGATTTGCTGCGTTTCGGCCTGATTCCCGAGTTCATCGGCCGTTTGCCCGTCATTGCTACGCTCCACGACCTTGACGAAAAGTCATTGATGCGCATCTTGACAGAACCCAAGAACGCGTTGACCAAGCAGTACGCGAAGCTCTTCGAGATGGAGAATGTACGCCTTAAGTTCACCGAAGGTGCACTTGCCGCCATCGCACGTGAAGCATTGGCCCGCAAGTCGGGTGCTAGAGGGCTGCGGGCGATTATGGAGTCGATCATGCTCGACGTCATGTACGATGTGCCGTCACAGCCGGAAATCGAAGAGGTCGTCATCTCCCAAGAGGTAGTAGAGAAGCAAGAGACGCCGTTTATCGTGTATGCTAGTGCATCGAGAACCGGCTGATCTGTTCCGAAGGAAAGCACCCGGTGCTCTGCGCTCTTAAGGTCTGACCGTGGCAAAGGATAAGCAATCTATGGTTTTCAGTTCATCCGATTCGAGTGACTCAGGCGCGGGCCTCGGATCACGAAGCGTGCCTCTTTTGCCGCTGCGCGACATTATTGTGTTCCCACACATGGTCGTGCCGTTGTTCGTCGGTCGCCAAAAATCGATTGCCGCTCTCGAGGCGGCGATGGAAGGTGACCAGACGATTCTGCTCGCGGCCCAGCGCGACGCGAAGACCAACGATCCCGGTGAGGCTGATATTCATAGGGTCGGTACGCTCGGCACCGTCGTTCAGTTGCTGCGGCTCCCTGACGGCACCGTAAAGGTGTTGGTCGAGGGCAAGCAGCGCGCAATCGTTGCCGACTACGAGAATAAAGACGCCTACTTCGCCGTGAAGGTAGAGGTTGTCGAGGACGAGTTCGACAAGGAGTCCGAGGTCGAAGCGCTGGTACGCTCGATCAACACGGCCTTCGAGGCCTACGTCCGTCTGAACAAGAAGATTCCGCCGGAGATGGTCATGACCGTCGGGTCGATCGAAGATCCCTCGCGCCTGGCCGACACCGTTGTCTCCCACTTGGGCATCAAGCTCGAGGACAAGCAGCAGTTGCTCGAGACCTTCAAGGTCAGCCAGCGGTTGGAAAAGGTACTCGGCTACATGCGCTCGGAGATGGAAATCCTCGAGGTCGAAAAACGCATCCGCTCTCGCGTCAAGAAGCAGATGGAGAAGACCCAGAAGGAGTACTACCTCAACGAGCAGATGCGGGCGATTCAGAAGGAACTCGGTGAGAAGGACGAATTCCGCAACGAGATCCAAGAGCTCGAAGACAAGCTCGCGCGCATTGAGATGAGCGAAGAAGCGCGCGAGAAGACCGAAAAAGAGATCAAGAAGCTCAAGATGATGTCGCCGATGTCTGCCGAGGCGACAGTCGTGCGCAACTATATCGACTGGATCTTGAGCCTGCCGTGGGCTGACTACGCCGGCGACAAGATCGACCTGGAGACCGCACGTGCGGTTCTCGACGAAGATCACTACGGTCTGGAGAAAGTTAAAGAACGCATTCTCGAATACTTGGCCGTGGCCAAGTTGGTTGGTTCGATTAAGGGGCCTATTCTTTGCCTGGTTGGCCCTCCCGGAGTTGGTAAGACCTCGCTCGGCCGTTCGATCGCGCGTGCGATGGGACGTGAGTTCGTGCGGATCTCGCTCGGCGGCGTTCGCGACGAAGCCGAGATTCGCGGTCACCGCCGCACCTACATCGGTGCGATGCCCGGCAAGATCATGCAGAGCATGAAGAAGGCCGGTAAGGGCAACCCGGTCTTCCTGCTCGACGAGGTCGACAAGATGTCGACGGATTTCCGCGGCGATCCTGCTTCGGCTTTGCTTGAGGTTTTGGACCCGGAACAGAACAAGACGTTCAACGATCACTACCTGGATCTCGACTACGATCTGTCCAAGGTGATGTTCGTTACGACGGCGAATACGCTCGAGCGCATCCCGCGTCCTTTGCAAGACCGCATGGAGATCATCCGTATTGCGGGCTACACCGAGCAAGAGAAGCTCAACATTGCGTTGAAGTATCTGTTGCCCAAGCAGCGTGAGGCCTGCGGTCTGGACGAGAGCGACATCACGTTCTCGGACAACGCGTTGCTGACGATCATCCGTCGCTACACCAAGGAAGCCGGCGTGCGTAGCTTGGAGCGCGAAATCTCGGCAGTGTGCCGCAAGATCGCCCTGCAGGTTGTTCGCGAAAGCGATGCTGCCGGTGAGAGCGCAGAAGCGAGCGGTCCCTCGCATATCGGCTCGCGGGCGCTCGAGAAGTTGCTCGGCCCGCCCAAGTACCGCTACGGACGCGCCGAAGAAGACGCGATCGTCGGCGTGACAACCGGACTGGCGTGGACGGAACTTGGCGGCGAGTTGCTCAACATCGAGGTCACGGTGCTCCCAGGTAAGGGCAAGCTCACCATCACCGGTCAACTCGGTGACGTCATGCAGGAGTCTGCGCAGGCAGCGATGAGTTACGTGCGTTCACGGGCTTACGAGCTCGGCTTCGACACTCACTTCTACCAGGCGATCGATGTTCACATCCACGTTCCCGAGGGCGCGATTCCGAAAGACGGTCCTTCGGCTGGTGTGACGCTCGCTACCTCGCTGGTCTCGGCGCTCACGCGTCTTCCGGTACGGCCCGACATCGCGATGACCGGCGAGATAACGTTGCGCGGACGCGTGTTGCCGATCGGTGGTCTGAAAGAAAAGGTGATGGCGGCTCATCGCGCGGGCATCAAGAAAGTCCTGATCCCGGCGGAGAATATCAACGACATCAAGGAGATCCCGGCGGCGATACTCAAGCAGATTGAGATGCAGCCGGTCGAACACCTCGACGAGATCCTGAACGAGGCCCTGGTGCTTCCCGAGGGACGCGATTCGTTCATCATCGCCAAGCGCCCCAGTGATCTGCCGATCCTGCCGATGGCCAAGAAACCCGGAGAGGACGAGGGCGGTATCACCGCACACTGAGCCCGCTTGGCTGCGCGGATCGCGGCCTGAAAGCACAAAAAGGCCCGGCGGTTTTCCGCCGGGCCTTTTTTGTTGTGGCTGCCTGCGATAGGGTCTGCGACTTCGGGCGGTTAGCTCAGTTGGGAGAGCATCGGCCTTACAAGCCGGGGGTCACTGGTTCAAGCCCAGTACCGCCCACCATTAAACTCAGCGGTTTGCGGCGCCGCAGGGGATGAGGACAACCGGCGAGGATATCTTGTCTGACAACTAACCTGAACCCGGCACCGTCGAAGCCGCTTCCATCGGGCGCACTCGCCGATCGATTTCCGATCCGCGCTCGCGTCGGGTGACGCGAAGATCGTACTCGGCTTGTAGGCCAAGCCATAGCTCAGCGCTGGTCCCGAAATACTTCGCGAGGCGGTTCTTCCTCGCACCGAGGGGTGCCGTGAACTCTTCGAGGAGAACTTCTCCAGGGGTAATCAAGCTAAGCTTCTTCGCCATGATCGTTGCTCCGCATTCTCAGTGGTAATCGACGATCTCTACGCCAAACGCATCTCCATCTTTATCTTTCCACGAAAACTGCTCTGCTGATAACTAAGCCGCAAGTCTGTCGTAGCGATGGTGCAGAAGTCCACCCGGCTCCGCCGGGAAATTGTTACCAGTTTCGCAGGCGCCGACACCACCAACCGTACTTCCGTGACAGTTTCGGAGGCGCCGACACCATCAAGCGTGCTCTCGTGCAGTTTCGCAGGCGCCGACACCATCAAGCGTCATCCACCAAGCGTTATCCACTGGACAGCCGACGAACATTCCGCACGGAATGTAGACTTGCGCCGTGACGCTTGCCCAGCATGAAAGTTCGTCCGTAATCCAGCTCCGCCTGGTACTCATTGTGAGCCCGGCAACGCAGCGCGATATTCTCTGCCTCGTGACGGCCGCCTTTGCCGTAGGGGATCTCGTGATGGTATTCGATGCAGCTCGTTGCTCGGCAGCGTCGCCCCTGTTGATCAACGAACGTGCAACGACCGACATCGCGTTTCCATACTTCGCGGCGGATCGCGGCGGGAATCGCGCGTGTCGGCTTAGCACTCGGCTGGCCGCTGGCTCGCGCCGCCCTGGTGACGGCCGCCCTGGTGACTGCCGCTCCGGTGACGGAAGCCTTGGTGACCGCCGCCTTCTTCTTGAGCGTATCATTGAGGAGCAACTCGATCGCGCGGCTGACGATCAGCGCAGGGTCTGCGCTCGGCAACTGGTGGCTTAGCAAATCCTGCAACGAACGCAGCTGATCGTGAGTGCGCTGGTCGACGGTGATCTCGATCTTGAAACGTCGCGGGGCGAGCGCGACGACTTGTTTGTGAACGGGGACGGGCTTGGCCGCGCCGGCCGCGGCCGGCACGCCGTTCTTCGGCACGCACTGTCCGTCGCGACCGCCAGCCTCTTGCGCGCTTGTTTGCGGGGCCTCGGCGGGAGCA
>JAJCZL010000009.1 GCA_029262415.1 Deltaproteobacteria bacterium
AAGCCGCAAGACAGGCCGGGTAGCGCCGGCCGGCTAGCTTCCGCGAGCTGAAACCGCGCTACATTCCGCGCGGAATGTGGATAACTCGGCGCAAAGTACACCGGCGGCACGATGATCGGTCCGCTCAGTCACTTGTGCAGAGCTTCCTTAGCGGCCGGCGGAGATCAGCGCAGAAACCCCAAACCAGTCGCCGTTAACCGAGGTCGGCGCATCCATTCCGAGGTCGAGATACCAACCCGGCTCCTGCTGGAACGCCATCCCGGGAATCGCCACGCGTGTACTATGGCGAATCTGCATGTCCGCGACTGTAAAGGCGTAGGCGAACATCCGTTCTTCGGGATAGGAGAAATCCACCTTCGGATTGGGTTTGGTGTCGACACGGAAGCTGATGTGAACGTTCTTCCACAGCTCCCCGCCCCAGTCATACATATCACCGTAGGGAATAATCCAGCCTTCGGCATCGACGTAGATCACCCGCTTTGAAAACCCATAGCCCGGAAAGATCGAGGAGCCCTCGACGATATAAATCTCGGGGCGCGGCTCCCAAGGCTCGCAAAACGTCATACCACCGTCGCCCGCGCATGGCTCGGGGGGCAAGCGCTCACCGTGAACCGAGGCGAGCATCGGCTTCTTGCCTAGAAGTATCCATTTAAACCACGGAATCTGTCCCGCATAACCGCCGAAGCTATCGATATCAACGTCTTGGCCGAACAATGCATCGCTGCGTTGGGTACTCGAGATGCGGCGTACCCGGCGCAGCAGCGGCAGGTAAAGCCAGGTATCGTCGTGCCGTTTCTGATCGATGTAGCGGAGGCTGACACCACCGACGCCCTTCAAATCGAACGGTTCAATCAGAGGATACAACCCGGCCTTGTAAAACACCTTGTCGGGATTGGGGAGAATCTCCGGCGCGGGTGCGTTGCTCAGACGTCCTTGGTAGCGCAGGACGCGTAGCCACTCGGGCACAAAGTGACGCTCAACGTTGTAAAGGGGAATGCCCTTGGAATCCGTACTTTGGGTACCGGTGTCCGCGTCCATCAAATTCAAGTCCAGCGACTCGGTGTAGTAGTGCGTACGCTGGAAGTTGTACATAACCTTGGTGCCGGCCTCCGGATCGTTCAGATCGATCTCGGGGAAAGGCAGCCCGGTAACGTAGTTCAGAAGCTCACGGTCGGGTCCGAGTTCGACTTGGGCAGAGAATTTCTCGGTCGCTTCGTCGTAGGACTTCGGGGTCGGGATCTTTCGGTAGGGCTGGATGTCCAAGCTCATACCGTTGCCGACCAGCCAATAGATGCCGGGCGAAACGAGGTCCTTGACCTTTTCCTTGTTGTTCTTGTTAACGACGTCGCCGGGCTTCAGGCCGGCGTCGGCGAGCAGCTTGGCTGCACTTGCTTCGAGTGGTTTCGACGACTCTGCCGAGACCGCTTCGATTGCCGACAGCATCCCGGTCAGCAAGGCGACCGCAACCATTCCCCTGAGCCGGGCATCCATTGGAAAGCACTTTGACAGGCGTGCGAACCAAAAAAAAGCGGGCTGGGCCCGAGGAATCCCCGGTGCCTGGCCCGCTGCTCGCGATAGCCGCCACAAACGGCGGCGGAGCAACATCTAGTGGACGGTGTGTTGCGCCCCTTCAAGGACGCCGAGAACGGTCAAACAGTCGTAGTCTTCGGTCAGGTGATAAAGGATGTACCAGGCGTCAACAGCCAGATAGTAGCAGCCCTTGGCGTCTTCGAGCATCACTGCGCCCTCGGGCTGCGGGTTCTCGGCCAGATCGAGGATGGCTTGGCTTACGTCTTCGGCGACGGAACAGGGGACGAGTTCCATCTCACGGTAGGCACTGTAGGTCATGGCAAGTTCAAGTTTGGTAGATGATTCTGCGACGCGCATTGCTGAGCCCCCTGACGGCACGGCCGTTCGCCGACAGGGTGTGCAAGTGTCGTGCCCGGCTGTGCTTAGGCGTTAGCCCAGCTTTTCCGGGCGCTGAGTTCGGGTTTCCTCGCTATTGTCACGACTAAATCGTACTCAACCGCACGTATCTGCACCCCCGCCAAAAACCTGACAGCCGGTCCGGTGGCAACCCGTTACTGACTCGTATAGTCACGGTCCGGTGGCAGACTCGGAACCGGCGCTCCTTCAAGAAACTTTGCCGCTATGCGCCATAGGCGAATTTCGCTACACCGTCGACGTCGCTGAACTGGGAATCGATCCGCTCATTGCCAACGGTTTGGCGCAGGCCGGGCCGATATGTTTCCTTGACTTCGAGGCGACCGGTCTTGACTCTGTGACCGAGTCGCTGATCGAAGCCGGCGCCGTGCGTCTGGATCCCGGCGAAGACCGCGCCTCGGTTTTCAACAGCTTTATCCACACCGAAAAACCGCTCACGCCGTTCATTCGTCGGCTTACCGGCATCCACGACGACGACCTCAAAGAAGCGCCACGGATCCACTCCGTCGCCACCGAACTCGATGGGTTCATCGGAGACGCGGCAGTCGTCGCCCACAACGCAGCCTTCGAGTCGACGTGGCTGGCTACGGCTGTCAACCCAAGATTCGAGCGCCATCGTTTCCTCGACACCCTGGATCTGCTCTCCGTCGTCTACCCCGATTCGCGCAACATGAAGCTCGATACGTTCTGTCGCATGCACCTGGACAGGTGCGAGCGACACCGCGCATTGGACGACGCTTTGGATACGCTGCGGGTGGTAGCCGCGATCATCGATGAATCGCGGCGCGGAGCACCGGCACTCGGCAACGCACTGTGGGCACTGGAACGCTTTAACCCGACCTCACCATGGCGCGAGCGTATCGCGGCACTGATCCCACCGCCGTCTGCACGCCCGCGCGACCTACGCGCAGGCGGCGAGGCGCCGAAGATCATCAAGACCGGTGCAGCGACTCTGCCGCAAGTCGGATTTGCACGCGATGAAATTTGTGGGCGCCTGGCCGACGCGGAGGCCGGAGCCTCGGTTCTCCCCGATTTCGTCCCGCGCCAAGAACAAGCGATCCTCGCGGGCTATGCGTTCGATGCGTTCAACGGCACCGGCGGAAAGACTGTACGTGTGTGCGAGGCCGGCACTGGTATCGGCAAGACACTCGCCTACCTCGCTGCGGCGATTCCTTTCGCACGAAAGACGGGCGAACAGGTCGTAATCGCAACGTCGACGAAGCTGCTGCAGACCCAGTTGATGGAGAAGGACATCCCGGCGGCCGCGAAGCTGATGGGCTACGACGACCTGCGCTTCGCCGCAGTCAAAGGACGTGCGAACTATATCTGCGGTGCGCGACTCGAGGGCTTTCTCGATCGCGAGCAACCGATGCTGGGGAGCGACGATGCGCGTTCGCTGGCGATAGCTGGGGCTTTTGCGCGCAACGCCGTGCGCGGCGAGATCGATCGCGTGCCGACGGTGTTGCACCAAATGAACCCGATGCTGGAGCGCCACCTGCGCGAGATCTCCAGCGCCGACTCAACCGAGTGCAGCAGACAAACCTGCGAGACCTTGCGCGGCGACTGCGTGTTTCGCAGCGCCCGGCGCGCCGTAGAAGGCGCCGAAATCATCGTAACAAACCACGACCTGTTGTTGCGTTGGCCGAACGACTACCCCGAGTTGCGACACCTGATCGTCGATGAAGTCCACGAACTCGCGGAGAAAGCCGACGAAGCGTACGGAATGCGCGCGAACGCCAATGAGATCGCGCATCGTCTCGGCGCGATGGTCACCGGACGCGAGGCCGTCTACCGGGCCGCACTCGAGCCCGAGGCTATCGACGCCGCGCATCGCGCGCTCGAGTTGCTCGCCGAGCTTGGCAAAGAAGCACGATCGGTAGCCGGAGCGGGCCAAAGCAAGCAGTTTTACCGCGACGACCTGCCGATGCCGCTCGACGGTCCAGGCCCCGACTGGAGCGAGCTCGTAATCCTTTGCGACGAGCTGTGCATCGCGCTCGATCGGGTCTCACGCGCTCTAGCCGCTATAGCTGACGACGACGAGCACGCGGACGCGGCCGGCGCGGCGAATGCACTGCGTGAGGCCGCGGAAGTTCTCGGCGCACCGTTTCCAAGACCCCCTTCACACTTGGTCGCGCGCTTTAGCGGACTCGGGCGCAACAACCCCGCATCCTGGCAACTCGTGGTCACGCCGGTATCTCCGGCCGGTGACTTCGACAACTACGTGCTCTCAAATGTTGAAACCTTCTTCGGTACCTCTGCCACAATCGGCGTCGGTGGTGATGCGCTCGGTTCGGTGTCCGGATTGGAACTCGACCAGCGCGCGGCGGGTAGGTTTGCCGTGAGCCCTCCGCTGGAAAGCCCGTTCAACTACGCAGAGAACCTGCACCTGTTCTTCGTCTCGGATCCGATGAATGCCGACCGGCTGATCGACCGCACCACGAAGGCGATCGCTGCAACTGCGCGCGTTCTGGAAGGCAAGACGCTCGGGTTGTTCACGGCGCGAACACGGATGGACGCCGTGGCCGAGCAGTTGGAGCCGGCACTCAGTGCGCAAGGCATCACCATCATAGCCCCGGCTACCGGAGGCGTAGATCCGCACGACCTGGTGCGCGATTTCATGGAGAACGACCATGCGGTGTTGTTGGGCGCACGTGCGTTCTGGCAAGGCGTGGATATTCCCGGCGACGCGTGCCAGGCGCTGGTAATTGAGAAGCTCCCGTTCGCTCCGCCCGGCGACCCGCTGTCCGAACGTCGCCAACAGATCATCGAAGAGAATGGCGGCAACGGCTTCATCCACTACGCGTTGCCGCGCATGCTCCTACGCCTCAAACAAATGGCCGGGCGCTTGATCCGCACCCCGCAAGACTACGGCGTCATCGTCATCGTCGAGTCGCGTTCGAACAAGCGTTACTTCGACCGCGTCTACGACGCACTACCGCCGGGTGCGGCGCACTCGCTGCTGCCATTGTCGGATCTCGAAGCCGGTGTCGCCGACTACTTTCGACGACGAAAGCAGTAACGGCTTTCTGGCTATTGATGCGCTGCGCGCAAAAGATCGTTGATTTCCTTAACCGGGTTGAAGGTCTCGATCGGAACTTCGACAAAGACCGTGTTCCACCCCGCCATAGATCCATTCCACAGGCCGGGAAGTTCGACCGAGCGCAGCGGCCGGCCATCGTGGTAGTACTTTTCGACGATAAAGACCGCATCGCGATCGACAAAGCGCGTGAGATCGAAGAGCGTCCCGTCGCGACCACGCGGCGCACACACGATATCTACAGGGTTAAAGTGCGTCGCTGTGCCGAGGGTTTGTTGCTGACCGGCGTCTGCAGGATCGATTTCGCTGGTCTCGACGATCTGCGCGGCCGTTCGCCCATCGGCACCACGCACCCAAAACGGTCCGCCACCGGGCTCTCCGGTGTTCGGCACGACCCCGCACACACGCAGCGGACGTGCGAGCAGCCCGGTAACGACACCGGGATCGCTCAAATCGCTTGAAACTGTCTCGACGTCGACACCGAGTCGTGCGCGCAGAAACTCCACTGCCGGTCGCGTTGCACGCCGTGCAGCGGACGGATCCGAAACGCCGCACGCGAGCTCATCGACGTGCGCGAACGCTTCGGCCTGCAGCTCGAGCAACAGCCCCGCCAGCGCGCGTTTCCACAACAGCGTCGGCGCTGCGGCGGATTCGGGCACGACGTTGTCGATGTTCTTGATGAAGACGACATCGCTGTCGATCTCTGCAAGGTTCTCGATCAACGCCCCGTGCCCGGCGGGTCGGAACAAGAGCCGACCGTTCTCATCGCGGAACGGCGTACCGTCGGGCGCAACCGCCGGTGAGTCGGTCGACGGCTTTTGTACGGAGAACTCGGTCGCGTAGCGAACGCCGAAGCGCTTCTCGAACTCGGGAATACTTCGCGCCAACAGCGCGCGCACCGAATCCGAATGTTCGGGGCTTAGCGTAAAGTGCAGGCGGCATACCCCGCCCGCGCCGCGCGCCATGTGTGCAGCCTCAAACAAATGCTCTTCAATCGAAGCGCGGCCGGTCGCTCCGTAGCGGTGGAATTTTATCAAGGCTTTGGGAAGCGAAGCGTAATCGAGGCCGCGCGAATCGAGCAGCGCGGTGAGAACGCGGCGAACCTGCGAGGCATCTGCGAGTTCCGGGATACCTGCGGCGGCGGCTTTGAGATCTTCGCTGAACGCGAAGCGGTCGATCGCTGCCACCAGCCCGGCAACCGGCTCGGGAACCTCTGCGCCCTCGCCCTCTTTGTCGATCGTGGCAAGATGCGCAGCGGGCACCTTGAACATGCGCGATGCGGCTCCCGAGGCCGGCACGAACTTGCAGAGCGAGAGCTCCGAGGCGCGCTCATCGTAGCTGAGCGCCAGTCGCTCGGCCTCGGTCACATCGAGCCGGATGACACCGTCGCCCGGTGTGCAGGCGCGCACCAACGGCGCATAGCGGCGCCGGCGCGCCAGCAGGCCGAACATCCGCCGGACCTCCTCGGGGCATGAGCCACGCTGTCTAATCCATGAAAGGTCGGCTTCGTTCGGTTCTATAGGTGCCAAGGGCAATCTCCGCAGAGAACAGAGTATGCCGCACTCCTGACGATCCGTCACTTTTCCTGCATTAGGCACGAGAGCGAACGCGGCCCGGCAGCGACATCCTGGTGTCGACAGATCGACACTTTGCCGACCGCTTTGGCGCAGCGCTACAGCTTTTGTCGCGTGATGCCGCGCGGAACCTCGATATCACCAGCGCGGCAGGCCCTTGCCCGTCTACGAACTCGGACGCTGGGCACCCACCGGGCGATGGCGCGGTTCGCCGATCCTACGCACGGTTCGTGGGTACGGAACTTGCTTCCTTCAAGCCAGGATGGACCAGGAATGAAGACCAAACTCGGAAAACAACACAGCAAAGAGCGCGGCAGCGTCCTTATCGAGACGGCCTTGACGACGGTCGTGTTCTCGATGCTGTTGTTCGCAATCTTCGACTTCGGACGGATGTACTACTTCCAATCCCGCCTGCAGCACGCTGTCAGTCAGTCCACGCGCTACGCGACGACCGGTAACACGATGGAGGATCCTAACGCCCCGGGCCAGCAGATGTCTCGCGAAGACTCAATAATGCACATGATCAAGGCCCTCAGCGGCATCGAAGGTTTCGGTCCTAACGATATCGTTATCCAATCGATGAACGCCGGTGGCGTGATCGTCGCAGGTGCAGGCGGCCCCGGCTCAGTAGTAACTGTACGTGCAAGCTGGCGGGTGCCGATCCTCGCGCCGTTCCTGCACGCAATGTTCGAGGGCGGCGAGTACGAGTTCTCCGCCACAACGAGTTTCCGCAACGAGGAATTCCCGACCAGTGCACTCGACTTGGCGCCATGGTACCTGCCGCAAAGCGCGGTTGCGTAAGCGAGGAACTCATCGGCTGCAAACGACTGCTATGAAAGATCCCGAGATAGAGGTGAAGAGTAAGAGTAAGGGCGAGCGCGGCATCGCGTTCGCTGAGCTTGTGATCGTACTTCCGCTGCTGCTGGTAACGATGTTCGCGGCGTTCGACGTCGGCCGTATGATTTATTTTAACCAGGTCTTGACCGACCTCACCCGCGAGGCGGGCAATCTCGTGTC
Organism: Deltaproteobacteria bacterium; assembly: GCA_029262415.1. Taxonomy (GTDB): domain Bacteria; phylum Desulfobacterota; class Binatia; order UBA1149; family JAJCZL01; genus JAJCZL01. The sequence continues at coordinate 7,573 of JAJCZL010000009.1, forward strand.
GCGGGGCGCGACGCCGAATGAGACGTTCTTCGCGACCTTCGCCGCAGACGATCCGCTCGATCTGCAAAACGGAGGCGGCATCATCATCTCCAGGGTTAGCCGTCGCGACGCTATCAACGACCAACCGTGGATCTTCGAACAGGACCGCGCGGGTGCTAACACGACTTACGCAAGCCATGTCGGCATCGTCAACGGCCCGGCGAACATTCCGAACGTGACCGAGCTGGCGCCGGGCGTAACCATTATGGCCGTGGAGATCGTCCACGGATTCAATCCGGTGTTCGCGTTCAGCCGCCTCGGACTCGACATCTATCCAACCGAGATCTACGACGCCGCGTACTTTTAACGGCAGTGCACGCGATGGCAGCGACGGGTAAAAGGAACCGACACCAACCGTACGGTTACGACCCGCAAAGCGGCAGCACGATCACGGTGTTCGCGATCGCTATCGTTTCGTTATTCTTCCTTCTGGGTCTGTCGATCGATCTCGGCTCGGCCTACGTGTTGAGCGAGCGTCTGTCCAAATCCGTCGACGCAGGAGCTCTGGCCGGCGCGCGCGACTCATCGCAAGGCGACGCCGCCGTGCGCCGGGCTGCAATCCAAGTCGCGAGTGCGAACTACAACGGCGAGCGACCCGCTAACTTTTCCGTACAGATAACCAACGCCGGAGCGGACACTAAACGGGTGACGGTGTCCGCCGATACTGCGATACCTACACGCTTTGCGGTCTTCATGGGGCGAACCTCTCTGAAAATCTCAACCGGTGCCGAAGCAACCCGGTATCCGCTGGATTTGAGCCTGGTGCTTGACCGCTCCGCGTCGTTGGACCGCAACAACGTTTTCGGCGACATGCAGGACGCCGCCAAAGGGTTCTTGAACTTCTTCGACGAAACCGTCGACCAGATCGGCGTAACTAGTTACTCGACTGCGGGTGTCGAGCATGTGCCCGTACAGAAGTACTTTCAAGCACCCGGCGCTGCCGCCATCAGCGCAATGACGCCGCTGAGCGACACCAACATCCACGAAGGTCTATGTTTCGCGAAAACTCAGATGGACGCCGCTTTCGACCGCGAAGGCGCAACCCGTGCAGTGGTACTGTTCACCGACGGGCGACCGACCGCGTTCCGCGACCAACTCACTTTCGGTGACAGCGCTTGCCCGAGCTACAACGGTATCATCGCGACTTACATCAGCGGGCAGAGCTACCGCGGTTTGTTCCGCACGGCCGACGCCCGCAAAGTCACCAACTTCCGCCCGGGTTGTGCCGTCGACACCGCAATCAACGCCTCGGGCGCACCTTCGCCGGTGCCGACCGCGATGTTCAACGGCTCGATGATCAGCGGCGACACGATCCGCGCGGGAGCGATCGCCAAATCCGAACAGGTCGCCAACAACATCCGCAGCGCCGGGTACACGATCTACACAATTGGACTCGGCAACCCGAACTCGAGCAGTCCGGCCGACAACCCAGATTTGGACTTCCTTCGCAGACTCGCGAACGAACACGGCACGAGCGACCAGAGCCAGCCACGCGGCGAGATGTTTTTCGCGCCGTCGGCCGACGAACTCGACCGCGTCTTCGCCGAACTCGCCAACCGGCTCTTGACCAGGATAACGAGGTGAGGCGGAGAGCTCAGGCAGCGGCGCTGGCGAGAACCTTCTCGAGTTCGCCCGACTCATACATCGATACAACGATGTCACAGCCACCGACAAACTCACCATCAACGTAGAGCTGAGGGACCGTCGGCCAGTTCGAGAACTGTTTGATTCCGTCGCGAAGCTCGGGATCGGTAAGGACGTTGTAGGTCGTGTAGGTCACGCCGGTCTGCTCGAGGGCACGGATGACGGTGGCTGAGAACCCACACTCGGGCATCTGCGGTGTTCCCTTCATGAAGAGAACGACTTTATCGGCTTCGACCGTCTTCTGGATCCTCTGAAAAACGTCTTCTGGCATCTTACTCGACTCCTCGTTGCTCCGGCGTAAGCGTCTGAATCGCGAGAGCGTGAATCTCCACGCGCATCGCATCGCCAAGCGCGTCGTAGATCATACGATGCTGCTGAACCATTGAACACCCCCGAAAGCGCTCGGAAACCACCTCGATCTCGAAGTGATCGCCCCCTTTGAGGTCGACCGCCTTAACCTGCGCCCCCGGGATCGCCGAAACCACCCGCGACTCGATCTCTTGTGCCGTCACCTCGGAATGGTCCTCCGATTTGCTTGAAAACTCAACCTCTTCGAGCCCACGAAGACGCGGGCCCCGAACCGCGCAAAGCACTCTACAATCGACCGGCGCGTTGCGCTGGCAATACCCGCAAGTTCGTGTTTCTAGTTTTTGAATATGAACCAAACGCTGAAGTCATGGGTGGACGAAATCGCGGCCCACACAACCCCCGATGAGATCGTGTGGTGCGACGGATCCGCAGAAGAAAACCGGCGTCTCATTAATGAGATGGTCGAACAGGGCGAGCTCACCAGGCTTAATGAAGAAAGCTATCCCAACTCGTTTTTGGCGCGCAGCGACCCCCGCGACGTAGCACGCGTCGAACACCTGACCTTCATCTGTAGCCCTACCGAGAGCGAAGCCGGCCCGACCAACAACTGGATGTCGCCGGCCGACGCCAAGAGCAAAGTTTGGCCGTTGTTCAAAGGCGCAATGAAGGGCCGCAAACTATACGTGGTCCCTTACATCATGGGACCCGCGGGCTCGGAGATCTCCGAGGTCGGCATCGAGATCACCGACTCACCTTACGTTGTGGTCAACATGCGGATCATGACCCGCATGGGCAAGATCGCACTCGACCAACTCGGCGACAGCCCCAACTTCGTAAAGGGTTTGCACTCGCTCGGCGACCTCTCACCCGATCGCCGCTTCATCATGCACTTTCCGCAAGACCGCGAGATTTGGTCAGTCGGCTCGGGTTACGGCGGCAACGCACTGCTCGGCAAGAAGTGCTTCGCACTGCGCATCGCGTCGACGATCGCACGTGACGAGGGCTGGCTTGCCGAGCACATGCTGATCCTCGGCCTCGAAGATCCACAAGGCAACGTCACCTATATGGCTGCCGCTTTCCCGTCGGCGTGCGGAAAAACCAACCTGGCGATGCTGGTGCCGCCCGAGTCGCAAGACGGCTGGAAAGTTTGGACAGTCGGCGATGACATCGCTTGGATGAAGTTCGGCGAGGACGGACGGCTGTACGCCGTCAACCCCGAGGCCGGTTTCTTCGGCGTTGCTCCGGGTACCAGCACCAAGACCAACCCCAACGCGATCAAATCGCTCGAGGGCAACTCGATCTTCACCAACGTCGCCCTCACCGATGACAACGAGCCCTGGTGGGAAGGGATGGACGGCCCTCCGCCCGCGCACGCCATCGACTGGAAGGGCAACGATTGGACTCCCGAGTCTGAGGGAGTCGGTGCGCACCCTAATTCGCGCTTTACCGCGCCGGCTAAACAGTGCCCGGCGATCTCCAGCAAATGGGAAGACCCCAAAGGCGTGCCGATCTCGGCTTTCATCTTTGGAGGGCGTCGCGCCAAGACGGCGCCTTTGGTGTTCCAGAGCTTTGACTGGGAGCACGGCGTTTACGTCGGCGCATCCGTCGCCTCGGAAACCACCGCCGCACAGTCGGGACAGAAAGTCGGCGTTATCCGCCGTGACCCGATGGCGATGATCCCTTTCTGTGGCTACAACATGGGCGACTACTTCAAGCACTGGCTGTCGATCGGCAAGAAGTCCGACAAGGTGCCGGCCATCTTCCACGTGAACTGGTTCCGTACCAACAATGACGGCAAATTCATATGGCCGGGTTTCGGCGAGAACCTGCGCGTGTTGCGCTGGATCAAGGATCGTTGCGACGGCAAGGCCGCGGCCGCCGAGACCCCGATCGGATTCGTTCCGACGCCCGAGAGTATCGACCTGTCAGGCCTTAAGGGTGTGGACCCGCAGACCATGAAGGACCTGCTCAGCGTCGATCCCGATGCGTGGCAGGACGACCTGGTGAGCCAACGCGAGTTCTTCGAGAAGTTCGGAGATCGTTTGCCGGAGAACATCTGGCAGCAATACCGAGCGTTGGAACAACGCCTCAACGCACAACGAGCCGAGTCTGCGTAAAACAACGTGTGACTCGGGTGCTTCTCACCCCTCAGTGCGGTCGGCGATCCATGGGGCGACTGCCCATCCACATCGGCTAAGGCCTTAAGACTTTCGTCCGGGGCATCCCCCCTTTTGAGGGCCGCCGGTACGGTATCGACCGCTGAGAGCTCACCCGCGGCGATTTTGCGGGCGGTTTCGGCGGCTGAGAGTTCAAAAAGTTCGTTCATTCGTGGACTACAGGGACGCAATGCTCTAGTTGTCGTTAACAGAAGCACATAGAATCTGTCTTGCGGAGTTGGGTGCAGCCCGGACTCAGATGAGACGTGCAACGGCTCCGCGGCCGCTGCGGTCGACACCGCTTTTATACCGATGCCGCCACCTAGAAGGATCAAAGCAGTATCCCCCAGCGGGCCTAAGGACGCCTCGCGCGCCGTTCTCATATTCGCCACCATCGCGTTGGTCGCGATCTTCGGCGCGGTCTTTCTGATTCGGCTCTCGGAAGTAATGCCCTTCGGAATGTGGCTGCTGGTAGCGGTCTCGACCGCAGTCGCAGTCATTGCGTGCTGCTCGGCGATCTTCGCGCGGGCCTACTCGACACCGACCGCCTACCACCCCGGACCACCGGTGCTCAAGCCGCGTCGGATGCGCCCGCTGCGATCGTCCAACGGACACCGTCCCCACCGCCCCGACCAAGACGCGAACGTCGCACGCAAAGCTTCCTGAGTCGGCGGCTACTTCAACTCGAGCGTGAGCGGACAGTGGTCCGATCCCATCACGTCCATTGAGATGGTCGAGGACTTCACACGCGAAAGGAACTCCTGGTTCACCATGTGGTAGTCGATGCGCCAGCCGACGTTCTTCTCGCGCGCACCGCCACGGTAAGTCCACCACGAATAGTCGCGTTCTTCGGCTGCTAAGCCGTCATAGGCCGACGCAGGTTTAAAATGCCTGAAGGTATCGACGTAGCCCCGGTCGATAAACGCCTGCAGTGCCGCGCGTTCCTGCGGTAAGAACCCCGTCACTCCTACATTGGCATTGGGGCGCGCGAGATCTACTTCTTGATGAGCAGTGTTCCAATCACCCGAAATGATCAGGTTCTTACCCTCGGCACGCTCTTCTTCGCATACCTCGAGCAGGGTCTCGTAGAACTCCAGCTTGAAGGCTAGGCGTTCGGGATCGGGACCGTCTTCGCGTTGCCGCCCGTTGGGGAAGTAAATGTTATAGAGCGTAAAGTCGCCGTGTTCGGTTACCAACACGCGGCCCTCATCGCGCTCGAACGGCACGCCGTGGGTAACGAACAACGGCGCGGTCTTGCAAAACGTCGCCACCCCGCTGTAGCCCTTGCGCGCGGCCGAGTGGAACGAGGCGTGGTAACCAAGCGCTTCGAGCGTCTCGAGGTCCTTGGCGGCAATCTGTTCCTTGAGCGCCTTGGTTTCCTGTAAGCATACGATGTCGGCGCCGTCGCGCTCGAGCCAATCGAATAACCCCTTTTTGATTGCCGCCCTGAGGCCATTGACGTTCCACGAGACGATCCGCATGGTCGAGGATGTACTGCGGGCCGCTAGCCAAGAACAGCGCACCGCCGTTTTGTCTTTGGCGGCAGCCGGGGGCATGGTCGTAACCGCGCCGCCGCGCACTGCGGCGGCACACCAGGAGATACGCATGGCAGAGCCCACCAAATCGCTCGGAGAAAGCTTCCCTAACTCGCGCAAGGTCTATCTCGACGAGCGCCTGCGCGTACCCGCCCGAGAAATTGCGCTTGCCGGCGGCGAGCCGTCTTTGCGCGTCTATGACACCTCCGGCCCCCAGGACTGTCCCGTCGATCAGGGTTTGCCGAAGCTTCGCGCCCCGTGGACCGAACGCCGTCGTGCAACACAAAACGGCGGTGCACCGAACTTCTCTCAGATGCATTGGGCACGGCGCGGCGAAATCACCGAAGAGATGGAATTCATCGCGGTACGCGAGAACGTCTCCACGGAATTCGTGCGCAAAGAGGTCGCCGAAGGCCGCGCGATCATCCCCGCGAACATCAACCACCCCGAACTCGAGCCGATGATCATCGGGCGCAACTTCTTGGTCAAGATCAACGCCAACATAGGGAACTCGGCAGTCAGTTCTTCGATTGCCGAAGAAGTGGAAAAGCTCCGTTGGTCAACCCGCTGGGGTGCCGACACCGTCATGGACCTATCCACCGGCGAACGGATCCACGAAACCCGTGAGTACATCATACGGAACTCGCCGGTGCCGATCGGCACGGTCCCGATCTATCAGGCGCTCGAGAAAGTCGACGGTATCCCGGAAGACCTGACCTTCGACATCTTCATGGAAACGCTGCGCGAGCAGGCCGAGCAAGGCGTCGATTACTTCACGATTCACGCCGGCGTACTGCTTCGCTACGTGCCGCTGACCGCGAGCCGTCTGACCGGGATCGTCTCGCGCGGCGGCTCGATCATGGCTAAGTGGTGCCTGTCGCACCACAAAGAGAATTTCTTATACACGCGCTTTGCAGAGATCTGCGAGTTGATGAAAGAATACGACGTGTCGTTCTCTCTCGGCGACGGACTGCGTCCCGGCTCGATTGCCGATGCGAATGACGCCGCGCAGTTCTGTGAACTCGACACCTTGGGTGAACTTACGTTGACAGCGTGGGAGCACGACGTACAGGTGATGATCGAAGGCCCCGGCCACGTACCGATGCACCTGATTCAAGAGAACATGGACCGCCAGCTCGCGGTCTGCCACCAGGCGCCGTTTTACACGCTCGGACCTCTCACCACCGACATCGCACCGGGCTACGACCACATCACCTCGGGCATCGGAGCGGCAATGATCGGTTCGATGGGCTGCGCGATGCTTTGCTACGTTACACCTAAAGAACACCTGGGACTTCCCGACCGCGAAGACGTCAAAGCCGGCGTGATCGCGTACAAGATCGCCGCCCACGCAGCCGATCTAGCCAAGGGACACAAGGGTGCGCAAGATCGCGACAACGCGCTATCGAAGGCACGCTTCGAGTTTCGCTGGCGTGACCAATTCAACCTTTCTTTGGATCCCGAAACTGCCCTCTCCTATCACGACCAGACCTTGCCCGCCGAAGGCGCCAAGCAGGCGCACTTCTGTTCAATGTGTGGACCGAAGTTCTGCTCGATGAAGATCACCGAGGACGTGCGTAAGTTCGCCGAAGAGAATGGCTACACGACCGAGCAAGCGCTCGAACAGGGCATGCGGGAGAAGGCCGAGGAGTTCCGCAGCAGCGGCAAAGACGTTTCGGTTTAAGACCTACACCGCCCGGTTCGCCGCCGAGCGGCCTAGTGACTCACGACCGTCTGCGGTATATGAAACCCTCAGTGCCCTCTCCGTCCCCGCGCGCTAAGTATGAAAACCAAGATCGCCGCTGCTCTCTTACCTCTCTCGGTAGCCTTATACACTGCGAGCCTGACCATGAACGTCGCCCGCGTAACCGGCAACGTCAGCCTGGACGCCGCGGGGATCGAACAAGAATTAAAGTCGCAGATCGGCGGCGAACGAACACTCGACGCAGTCAGCGACGAGATTACCGCCGTGATCAGCGGCGTCGTCCGCCAAGAGTTTCCGATGTTCGCCAATCAATTCATGTTCAGCAGGATCGCCAACAGCGTTGCAGCACAGGTGAAACAGCGCGGCCCGAAAATAATCGATAACCTGATGCCCGAACTCAACGTACCGCAGCCGGACGCAGAAATACGCGACATGAAGCTGTTGCAGACGATCAAAGACCTGTGGAACGACAGCGACAAGTTCCTCGCGACATGCCTGGTAATGTTCACGATCTTCTTTCCAATCAGCAAGTACATCGCCTTGACGTCGCTGTTGATTGTGCCGACGCACTCACCGATGCGTAACAGCGTGCTCCGTTGGCTAAAAAACTGGGGACAGTGGTCGATGGGCGACGTCTTTGTCGTCGCGTTCCTGGTCGTCTATATGCGCATCAACACCAGCGTGGTCAGCACCAGCAAACTGGCCGACATCTCGGTCCGGGTCGGCGTAGAGCCGGGCATGTACCTGTTCGCGGCCTCAGTGATTCTGGCGATGATCTGCTCGATGCTACTGACCTCCGACCAGCACTGACGGGTCCGGCCCACACACCACGTACCGCGCTTCCATGCACTTTCGCGCCGGGCGGGGGGTTGGGCTAATCTGCGCCTATGCCTGAAGTCCGGGCGGTATTTCACCGCAGCAAACACACTAACATTTACCCGATGGGAGGCGACCGTTTCCTGATCGAGGCGATCCTCCAAGACGAGATCCACGACGTACACGCCGAAGTCGAGGTTCTGCATCCCTCGCTGGAGATCGTCGCGGCGCGTTCAGAGGTCCGCAACGGCCCCTTCACAAACATCTGTAATCTGACCGCCCCAAATATGCAGTTGCTCGTCGGCATGAAGGTCGAGCGCGGCTTTACCATCGAAGCACGCAAAAAAGTCGGCGGAACCGGCGGCTGCCACCGCGTGTCCGAGCTTGTAGTCGAGATCGCGCAGGCCGCCTACCAGCTACATTTCGTCCGATTCTTCGGCGATGCACCGAAAGCACAGCGTGAGCAAGAGGACGTGCCTGCCGAGCGCTACGCCGCCGTTGTCAAAGCAATCCCCGGCATGCGCAACACGTGCTTCTCGTACAGCGACGTCAACGAGGAACTAATCGCACAGCGCGCTGCCCCGATGAAGATCCGCGATCAAACGATGCCGTCGCGCGATCTCCCGCAGATCATCGACGGCGACTGCGCCGGTGCCGGACGAGACGAATGGGAGTTTTGAGACGATGGGCGCACTGACAGGGAAAAAGGCCGTCGTAACCGGAAGCTCGCGCGGAATCGGCGCCGGGATCGCCCGTTCGTTGGCCGAGGCTGGAGCTGACGTCATGATCACCTATCGACGCAAGGCCAAAGAAGCCGAAGAACTAGCGGGCGAGCTTCGCGCGCTTGGAGTGAGGGCGGGTGTAGTAGCGTGTGACGTCGGCGACCTTGAATCGACCGAACGCTGCTTCGCGGAGGCCGCGGAGTTCCTCGGTGGCATCGATAGCGTGGTCGCCAACGCAGGCATTCCCTCAGGAATCGAACCTGTTGAAGAACTCGAGCCCAAGTACTGGCACAAAGTGCTCGATACCAACCTGACTGGCGCGTTCCACACGTTACGCACGGCGATCCCACACTTGCGACGCGCGGGCGGTGGTTCGATAACGACCATCTCATCGATCGCGGCGCAATTGCTCGCACCGCGCGGCGTCGCCTACAACGTTGCCAAGGCCGGCGTCAATGCACTCACACTGACCACCGCTCGCGAAGTCGCCAAGGATAATATCCGCGTCAATGTGGTGGCACCGGGACTGATCGACACCGAGATGGGTCAGATGGTTGTACGTATACAAGGCGACAACGCGTTCAGCTCGATCCCGCTCGGGCGTATCGGTCAGCCGCGCGATATCGGCGCGGCCGTAGCACATCTGGCATCCGACGCCGGTTCGTGGATCACCGGACAGATACTGCGGGTAGACGGCGGCGCCTGCATTCAGCCCTGAGTAGCGCTCAGCACAACGCAAGCGCAAGCACTTGACGGGCCCGTCAGTCCGGCAGTTCTGCGCTGAAGCTTTCCCAGCGGACAATCAGCTCTTCGAGTTTTTGCTGATCGGTAGTGTAGGAAGAGAGGATGTCGTGGTAGCGGGGCTGGTTCTCGTAGATTTCGGGTTTGGTCAGCTCGGCGCTGCGCTCGGCCTGCACCTTCTCTAACTCCGCGATGCGGTGTTCGTATTCCGCAACTTTCTTGCGCACCAGCATCGGGTTCATCCGGCCTTTCTTGGATGATTTGTCGGCGCCCTTTGCGACCTTTGCAGACGTTACCGGCTTGCCGGCAGGCGACGCTGCGGTCGGTTTCTGCACTGCTACCGTGGATGGTTTCTCCGCTGCAGCCGGCGCTAACCTACCATCGATCAAAGCCGCAGCCCCGGGCACCTGGGGCGCACCGCCGGCACCATTGGCGGATTCATCGTCGTCTTCGGCTTGATGCGTACGCTGATTGCAGTGGACGATGTAGGCGTCGAGGTTACCCGGATACTCTTCAACCCGATTGTTCTCGACGTTCCAGATGCGCGTCGCCAGGCGATTCACGAAGCTTCGGTTGTGGCTGACAAACACCAGCGTGCCGCCGAACGTCGCCATCGCTTCGGCCAACGCCTCGGCGGACTCGAGGTCGAGATGGTTGGTCGGCTCGTCCATGAGCATCACGTTGCCGGGATCGACCAGTAGCTTGGCGAGCGCGACGCGTGCCTTCTCACCGCCGCTGAGTACGCCGATCTTCTTGTCAACATCGTCGCCCGAGAAGAAAAACGTACCTAGGACGCTACGCGTCCGCGAAACATCGTCGAGCTTACTGCTGCGCCATACCTCATCCAGCACCGACGAGCCGAGCGGCAAATCGTCGGCGACGTGCTGGGCGTAGTAGCCAACGGCGGTGTTGTAGCCGCGCGCTACTTTTCCTTCGGTAGGCGCGAGTCGTCCCGCCATTATTTTCAGAAGCGTAGACTTTCCCGCGCCGTTCGACCCGACGATCGCCACACGTTGGCCACGGCGCACGTTAAGACCGACGTTACCGAGCACACGTAGATTCCCGTAACTGTGGCCGATACCGGAGAGATCGAAGACGACCTCGCCGCTACGCGCACAGGGCGGAAAGCGAAACGACAACGTCGCATCCGATTCGAGCATCGTCACGTCGTCCATCTTCTCGAGGGCCTTGATACGACTCTGTACGGCTTTGGCTTTGGTCGCCTGCGCACGGAACCGTCGGATGAATCGCTCGGCCTGGTCACGCTCACGTTCGAGGTTCTTCGAGCGCCGCCCCAAAATCGCGACCTCTTCGACGCGTGCCAATTTGTACTTCTGGTAGTTGCCGGCGTACTGGCGGACACCTTCTGGTTCATAGGCCACGATGCGATCGATGTGCTCGTTGAGAAACTCGCGGTCATGACAGATCAAAATAGTGGCGCCGCGGAACTTGCCGAGGAACTCGCTCAGCCACGCGACCGACGGGATGTCGAGATGGTTGGTCGGCTCATCGAGCATCAGCAGGTCGGGTTGTTGGAACAGCAAAGAGGCAAGTTCAGCACGCATTTTCCAACCGCCGCTGAACTCTCCGATCGGTCGCGCGAAGTCAGAGCGCTTAAAGCCGAGACCGGCGAGGATGCGACGACCCTCATGCGGCGAGAAGTGTTGGTCAAAATGCAGCAGCTCTTCGTGGAGGTCGGCAAGTTTTTGTGCAAGCGCCATCTGCTCATCTGTGTCGTCGGTAATCTCGAGCTGCTCCTCAGCGGCTTCGAGCGAGGTCTCGAGGTCGGTGCGGCCGGGAACACTCGCCAGTAGCTTCTGCTCCAACCCCACGGACTCGTCCATCTCGAGTTCTTGCGGCAGATAGCCGATTCGCATGCCCCGCGCGGTGCGGACACTGCCGGCATCAGGCTCCATGGCACCGGAGAGCACCCTGAGAAGCGTGGATTTGCCCGAACCGTTGCGGCCGATCAGGCCGATTCGGTCGCTTTCGCCGACCCGCAGGTTGAGGCCGTCGATGATCTTGCGCGCACCGAACGAGACAGTGAGGTTTTCAATGGTGGCTAGGGACATATGGGCTAACCCACGCTTGTAAGACTGAGAGCGGCGATCTGCAAACGCACGTGCAGGCCGCGTGTGCTAGGCTTGCTGCTGTTCTGCCGTGGCCGATCAACCCCCGAATAAGAACCGCGTTGCGATCGTACTCTCCGGCGGCGGCGCTCGCGGCGCCTACGAAGCCGGCGTGCTCGCGTACTTGTTCGAGACAATCTATCCAAAGCTGCCGCCGGGATTCGAATTTGACATCTTCAGCGGCACCTCGGTCGGCGCTATCCACGCAGCTTATACGGCCGCCACCTCGGACCTGCCGACGCCTGAACGTGCGGCGCGGCTAACGGCTATCTGGCAGAACATGACGCTCGGCAAGGTCCTCGAACTACGCCCAAGCGATCTTTTGACGGTGCCGCTGCGGCTCCTCGGCGCAAACATCTTGTCGCGCACTACTGGAACACGCGAACGGGTCGACACCATCGGTGGACTGGTCGATATCGGGCCACTCGAAGACATCGTCGACAACGAGATCCCGTGGGCCGTCCTACGCACCACGCTCGACGAGCGTGAACAGCGCACGCTTTGTGTCGCGTGCGCCGGCATCGAGACCGGCGAGATCACGGTGTTTATCGACGGCAAGCGGGCCGACACGACGCCTTGGGAATACGACCCCTACGTGGGCGCCACGCGTACCGACATTTCCGCGTGCCACGTGCGCGCATCGGCGGCAATACCGTTTTTGTTCCCGGCCGTACGGATCGGGAACAAGTTCTTCTTCGACGGCGGACTCAGGCTCAACACGCCGCTGTCCCCCGCCCTGCGCCTCGGCGCGAACAAAGTCCTGGTCGTAAGTCTCAAGCACGAACGAACTAGCGGAGACCTGTTGCAGTCGCCGCGCGATGAGATCGTAACGCAACCGGCCTTCATGATGGGTAAACTTCTCGACGTCTTGCTCTTGGACCCAATCGAGTACGAGCTTCAACGCTTGGATCTGATCAACGGCCTACTCAAGGTCGGAACCGACTGCTACGGCGAAGAGTTCATGCCCACCATCAACAAGATGGTTCGCCAGAAGCGCGGCACGGGATTCCAACCGGTAGAGACCGTGGTCATCAAACCGAGCGTCGATCTCGGCAAAATCGCGGCGCAGTCTTACGCAAAACACAAGTCCAAGCGGCGCAGGCGCGACTTCTTGGCGTCATGGCTGATCAGAGCCGCGACCATCGGCGTTCCGCACGACGAGGCGGACCTGCTCTCCTACCTTTTCTTCGAAAGCGAATATACCAGCGAACTGATCGAACTGGGTCGCCGCGACGCCGCCGAACAAGAGGCAGACATTGTCGCAATGCTTACCGGGTGAACGAAAAACTGGAAGCAAGCGTTCCTTCTTGCCTCCAGTCTCTCAGCCGGGTCGTCCGGCATTCTTTGTGGCCGTCTCAGTAGGGCGGCCAGTTGTGGTACGTCGTCACGCTAACAGGCTCTGTTCGAGCCCCGGGACGATGGCCACTGAGTTAACGGTCCGCCCGTCCGCCAGCCGTGTCAAGAGAAACATGCACAAGTCTCAATTCTGCCGGTGTATCAATGACTTACAGATACAGGAACAGCGGTTAACACGCCGTTACCCATGAGCCCCTCGAGGGCAGCATCGTCGGTGAGATCGTTCATCGACACGCCCGCATTCTCTGCGGCAAGTTTTGCGCGAATTCCGGGCCGCGAATGACCGAAGCCGTGCGGCAAGCTCACAACCCCGTCCATCATGTCGTCGGTGATCTCAACCGGCACGCGCACCTCGCCGACCCGACTACGCACCTGAACGTTCTGACCGTCGCTCACGCCGAGTCGCGCAGCGTCTGCAACGTTCATCAAGAGCGTGCAACGGTTGCGACCCTTGATGAGTGTCGGGCAGTTGTGCATCCATGAGTTGTTCGAACGCAGTTGCCTGCGACCGATCAACAAGAACCCGTCCTCGGTCGATGACGAGTTGCCGGGCGATGATGCGGGCAGACTTACACCGCGGATCTCGCCCGCCTCCAGGTCGGCACGAAGCGCAACCAGTTCGGCGTCGATCTCTTGGTGAGTCAAATGGAGCTTCTTGTCTTCGTGACCGCGCAGACGATCCAGCCCGCCCTCTTTAAGAGCACCGAAATCCATCCCAGAAGGGTTGTCCATCAAGTCCTGCAGAGTGATGCCGTAGGGACCGGCAGCAACCAGTGCGCCGAGCATCTCCTCAAGCGGTTTTGCGAAGAACGTATCGGCCATGGTCCGCGCACGCTTGGCTCCGTCCTCGTCGCCGTCGCGCTCGCGTCGCTCGGCCACAGCGGCCGTCAACGCACCGAGGATCTCCCACTCGTTTTTGCTATCGGGTGTCGGCTCGAACACCGCCGGCGAGAACTTCGCGGTGTCGCGCACCGCTAGTTGCAACAAGACGGCCGAGTAGTTGCCGTCTTCTAGGGTTCGCCGCGGCGGTAAAATGACATCGGCGTGTCGCGTTGTCTCGTTCAAAGCCGGATCGACCGAGACCATGAAGTCGAGGCTCGCGAATGCCGCATCAAGCCGCGTGCCGTTCGGACACGACAGCACCGGGTTGCCGGCAAGCGTGAAGATCCCGTGTATCTGACCCTGGCCGGGGGTTTCGATCTCCTCGGCCATCGTGGCGGCCGGGATCTCACCGCCGAACTCGGGTATACCGCGTACACGCGAGTGCCACTTGGCGTAGTGACCGCGCGAGGACAGCGGAACCGCAGGCTGTGGAAACATCATGCCGCCGGGTCGATCGATGCGTCCACACAGAATGTTGACCACGTCAACGAGATAGCTGGCCAGAGTGCCGTAAGACTGTACGCAAGTTCCGATGCGCGAATAAAACGCCGACGACTCTGCCCGCGCGAACTCGCATGCGAGACGTCGGATCGTCGCAGCGTCTATGCCGCAGGCCTCGGCCACCAACTCAGGCGCGAACCCAGCGGCTTGCTCGCGGAGACGAGCTACTCCGTCGACGCGGTGCTCACACTTGCCGAGTGAAACCAACCCTTCGGCAAACAGCACGTGAATGATCGCCAGCATCAGCAGCGCATCGGTGCCCGGACGTAGAAACACGTGTTCATCGGCGGCTTTGGCGGTCTCGGTGCGGCGCGGATCGATCACCACCACCTTACCGCCGCGCTCGCGAATCTCACGCAGACGTCGCTTCATTCCCGGCGCGGTCATCAGGCTGCCGTTGGAGACCAACGGATTCGCCCCCATAATGACCAGATGTTCGGTGCGTTCGAGGTCGGGTACTGGGACACCGAGCTGCGCGCCGAAGATGAAGTAGGCCGCAAGCATGCGCGGGAACTGATCGACCGAAGAAGCGCTGAAGCGTACCTTACTGCCGAGCGCTTTCAAGAACGTCGAACCACCGAGAATCGCCGCGAGGTGGTGCGCGCTGGGGTTGCCGAGGTAACTGGCCATCCCACTGACTCCGTGCTCGCGCTGGACGCGGTGGATGCCATCTGCCGCAAACGCGACGGCCTCGTCCCAAGCGGCTTCGTGCCACTCCCCCTCGCGCTTGATCATCGGACGCACGAGTCGATCGGGATCCTCATGGAGATCCTTCATCGCGTATGCTTTCGGACAGATGTACCCGAGCGAGAGTGGATCGTTATCGTCACCGCGAATTGCACTGATCCGATCGTCCTCGACGTCGACCAACACCCCGCAGTTGGCTTCGCAAAGGTGACAGGTCCGATGGTGGGTCGTCATGGAAAGAGTCTCCCAGTTTCAAACGGCTGTTGGAAGGAATGGCCACGCACGCACCGCAGCGACTTTACCTGCACGGCGTTTTCGGTACTACTTTCGGTCATGTACTGCACCGTGACCGAAGGCATCCGGGTGGAAGTAAAGCCCGCCTACCTAAGTGAACAGTCCGATCCGATGCGCGACCGCTACGCGTTCGCCTACCGCGTGACCATCAGTAACGACTCAAACGACGCCGTGCAACTGGTTTCGCGCCACTGGTACATCGCCGATGGCGACAAAGACCTGCGCGAGATCCAAGGCTCGGGTGTAGTCGGCGAACAACCGTTGATCGCCCCCGGCGAGTCACACCGCTACACGAGCGGCGCTCTCCTCGACACGCCTACCGGCAGCATGCACGGAACCTATACAATGGTGCGGCACGATGGAACCAGCTTTGAAGCGGAGATCCCTAAGTTCGACCTAACTATGCCGCGCACGCTGCACTAGCCCTAGGAAACCGACTCAAGACTCACCCGCCCGGGCGAGTCGGTCAGTGATGTGGCGAAATCGAGCGCGAGACCGTCGAGCAAGGCTGCGCGGCGGATCCTGGAGGTTATCCACATTCCGCGCGGAATGTGCAGCCGAGCCTGTCATTTAACCGCTCCGCCGCGCTCATGCCGGCGAGTCTACATCAGCGCCTCTGAAACCTTGAGCAGTCTTGGGTCAATCGCCTAGCCCTACGACATCGTAACGAATTCTTCGGCCGTCGAAGGGTGAATGCCGACGGTTGCGTCGAAGTCGGCCTTGGTCGCTCCCGCCTTGAGAGCAACTGCGAACCCCTGAATGATCTCTGCGGCATCGTGACCGATGATATGCGCGCCGATGACACGGTCGTCGGCCTCCCTGACGATCAGTTTTACGAAAGTCGCGATCTTGCGTTCGGTAAGGGTGTGAATCAACGGGTTGAAACGGCTCTTATATACCCGAACTCCATCGGCCCCGTGCTTCGCTCGCGCCTGTTCTTCGCTCAGCCCAACGCTCCCGATCGGCGGAGCCGAAAAAACAGCAGTCGGTATACCTTCGTAACTCATCAGCGTCGGCTTGCCGCCAAAAGTGCGATCGGCCCACGCACGCGCGGCCTGGATTGCCACCGGCGTAAGCTCGGCGCGGCCGGTCACGTCGCCAACCGCAAAGATATTCTCAACCGAGGTGTGAGCGTCGTCGTCCGCGATCACCTCACCTTTGGCACCGAGTTCCACGCCCACTTCAGCGAGCCCCAGTCCTTCGGTATTCGGACGACGGCCGATCGCAAACACCACGACCTTATCGGTCTCGATCGCCATCTCACCCTGCCCGCCCCCGGCATCGGAGACGCAAAGGCAAACCCGTTTTCCTTTCTGGACGATTGAACGCGGAGCTCGGCCTGTCAGTAATTCGATGCCGCTCTCGCGCATCGCAGCGGCAAGCTCGATACGGATATCTTCGTCGAACCCGGCGAGCGGAAGCTCGCGCCTGATTACGACTGTAACGCGGCTACCGAGACCACGCAGGATCGACGCCAGTTCGACCGCGATGTAGCCGCCGCCAACCAAAACGACGTGGTCCGGCTGCTCGTGTAAAGCGAAGAAGCCGTCACTCGTCAACGCGTTTTCACCACCCGGGATCTGCGGAAGCACCGGCCTGCCACCGGTGGCAATCAAGATCTTGTCGGCGTGATACTCGCGCCCGCCGACCGTTACCGAATGGGCATCGGCGACTTGCGCACGACCGCGCAGCAACGTGACGCCGGTCTTTTCCAGGTACTCTTCGTGGGTCGTTTCAAGACGCCGCACCGCAGCGTCGCGCGCCGCCACCAAAGCCGGCCAATCCAGCCGTGCCGGGCCCACGCTCCAACCATAGCCGCGGGCGTATTCGAACTGCTCACTAAAGTGCGCGGCGTAGACCATCAGTTTCTTGGGAATGCACCCGCGTATCACGCAGGTGCCGCCGACGCGGTCGTCCTCGACAATCGCAGTCTTGGCTCCATAGGACGCCGCACGCTTGGAGCCTGCCAGGCCGCCGCTGCCGGCGCCAAGGACAATAAGATCGTATTGGTTGTTGCTCACGCCTCACCCCTAGCACGGGGTGGGACTGCAATCACGCGAGTGAGATCGCCGACCACGCACCGGGGTACGGTAGGCGATCGGCGATCTCATGGCGGCCTCAGTGATGGGTTTCGTTGGTCGGCAAACAATCGATGCAGTAGTACTCGTCTCCGAGCAGCCGGTAGTCATGGTCGAGCTTGACCGTAAGCGTGACGATACGGTCCATCTTCGGCGGCTCTCCGTCGACATAAGCCTCCGCAGGCACATCGATATGCACCAGAGCTTCGCCGGGATTGAACCCCGGCGTCACCTTGAAAATTCCGGCCTTCTCTCCGGGCCGCGACGCGGGCACACCGACGAGTGGAAATATCTGATGCCAGAGCGCTTGTACGTGTTCGTTCAACGCAAAGTCGCGGGCGGTCTTCGCGTCGGAGTCGTCGCCGACTCGATCGCCTGCGTCGTCGCATGCCTCGTCGCATGCGTTTTGGCCTGCGGTATTCGTGTCATCGCACCCGATGCTCTCGAGGTCGAGAGACTCACGCTTATCAAATTGGTCGGCAAACGCGGCCTTCCACAAACGCTCTTTCAGCCGCTGCCACGACATCGGAGATTCCTCACGCTCTTCACCGGCTTCGACAAGTTGGGTTTCTTCGTTCGTTTTCATAAGCCGACCTCCAACCTAAACACGCTTCGCCGCTGTGCAAGTAACTCAGAGTCTTCACCTTCTGTCTACGAGATGAGACGAAGTCTGGTCAACCGATATTCGTAAAGACTGCGCCGCCATCGCTAAGCATCTGGAACCGTATTCAGAAAGCGATTCAGACGGTCAGCGCAACGAACTCTGTGTAATAAAGCGGAACAACGGCACACTCCCTGCCGACTTGTGTTCAATAGAGGCGGTACATCGTAGCGTGGGTTACGGCCTGACCGTACTACAGAATGTGTCGAAGATTAAGGTAACTTAAGGGCTCACAACACGAATAACACTTGAACGAAGGTTAACAACACGCGCGGCATCAGCTGCGAACCAGACATAGATGGATGTTAAAGAGACAGTGACGGCAGTGATTATGTGCGTTCTAACCTCGACCATAGTCGCCCCCCGTGCGGTAGCGGGCGAGTTGCCCCACGCACTCACCGACCACGCCGAATGGAATGAGTTCCTCAAAGAACACGTAAAAGACGGACGTGTCGCGTACCGGGCGATAAAAGAAAATCCGGCTTCGCTTTCGCATTATCTGGATTCGATTGCCGCAACGTCGCGCGAAACTCTGGAGACGGCATCGCCGCACCAACGACTCGCGTTTTGGATCAACGCGTACAACGCTTACACCATCGAGCTCGTCGTCGATCATTATCCGATTGCGAATATCTGGGACATCTCGCCATTCTGGAAAAGAGCCTTCGGTGGACCGTTCGCAGATGCATTCATTCCGCTCGGACATCTTTTCCCCGGCGAGCCACGCGACGCGAAGCTGACGCTCAATGACATCGAGCACGAGATCCTGCGCAAGCATTTCAACGAGCCGCGAATTCACTTCGCGGTCGTCTGTGCATCGACCAGTTGCCCCGAGCTTGCCGCGCATGCCTACGCCGCCGAGAAACTCGGTTCACAGCTCGACCAAGCCGTGCGTGGGTTTCTCGCCGACGAGACCAAGAACCGCTACAACCGAGAGCGGCACCGCCTGGAACTGTCGTCGATATTGAAGTGGTTCCGCGAGGACTTCGAAAAAGACGGCACTCTGGACTCCTACGTGGCGGCTCTGCTGCCCGCAGCCGACGCCCAGGCGCTCGCCGCACACGAGGCCGCAGCGGAGATGCAGTTCAACCGATACGACTGGTCGCTCAACGACCAAAACCATTGATCCGCCGCGGGTTTTCTACTGATTTTTGTAGTTGCCGGGTTCCCGCCAACCGCCGGAGTCGGCACCAAAGTGGGCTCGCGCATGAACCCGCTCAGGTGCCGCTCTCGGCGGAGCAAAGGAGGCAGATAGCGTTCAGTTACTAGAGTGCACCCATTCCTGGTTCCGGAAAACTCCTAACGACTCTTTTCGCCGTCAGCCCGCTCCGCACGGGGGTTTCGTCATCCGACTTTCGCCCCTCGTACTCCATCGATCCGAGGCGGCCGACGATGCCCGCCCGCAACTATGCGCCGGAGCTAGAGAATTCAGCCGTGTTCTGAATTCCTATATGGGACGTGCAATTTCCCATCACCTGCCGGGTAACACCTTATTCTACAAGGATTTTCCCGACAGCCGTTTTGCGACCCCAAGAAACGTCGGGTCCGCCACCGCCACCATCCGATAAGCCCGCGTTTTGCAAAGACAACACCGATACGGCACTGAGTGTCGCTGTGAAAGCGTTACCCGATCCGCAGATCCAAAGGGCAATTGAAGGCTACTTTCGCGGCCTCGGTGCCGATACACCCGACGAGTGGCTCACGCTCTTCGCCGACGAGGCCGTCTCCCACGACCCGGTAGGCACCCCACCGGCCGAAGGCCCCCGTGAGATCCAGCGCCAATGGGAAGCCCTCAAATCGCAGTTCTCAAACCTTACCGTGAGCCCAAAACGGGTCTTCTACGCTGGGACCGGAGCGGCGACCCAGTGGCAGGCCGAGGGCACCGGGACCAACGGACGCAAAGTCCGCTTTGAGGGGATCCACATAATCGAACTGGCTGTCGATGGATCGATCCTGACCGTCGTGGCCTACTGGGATCCGGCCGCGATGATGATCGAATTGGCCGGCTAAGAGAACTCATAGGGGCGCTGCGGCCCTACGCCCGACGCTTCACAGAGATCGTTGTAACCACACCAGTTACACAGCATCCCCGGCGTGGGGGGAAATACCGTCGATGATTCCACATTTGTAATTTTCGATGCGAGCACCGCATCCACGGCGTCGGCGTCGCGCCGCTGCATTCGCGCGCTCAGGCGTTCGCCCGTGCGAAGATACTCCAGGTGCAGGTTGACTTCTTCGGCATCGGTTTCGGCGAACATCGCCAGACCGTAGGTGCGCAGCTGATCTGCGTCCTTACCAGAGAACGTTCGGTTGCGCTGTTTGCCGGTTTTATAGTCGATGATGTGCAAGCCGCCGTCCTCGTCACGCGCCAAACGGTCGATGAATCCCTGCACAGTATGTGCGCCGCCGACGCGCACGACGAAGTGCTTTTCGTTAGCGAGCGTCTCCAGCTTGTCGAGGATGAAACGTTCGCCGTAAAACCGTGAGATCATCTCAGCTCCGGTTCTGTGGTAGTCGATCAAGCTCTGGTTGCGATTGATGACTCGAATCCGCGCGCGGCTCTTGCCTGTCTCTGCGTCCCAGGTATCGCAGTAGTACTTGACGGCTTCTTCTAGTGGACGCACGCGCCCGGCGTCGCGTTCGTTATACAGCCACTCGACGGTTGCGTGGACCTGCTGGCCCATGAACGCTTCGACGCCACGAAAGCCTTCTTTGATGCCGTCCAGATAACGGTAGCGAAATCTCCGAGCGCATTGCTCGAATGTCGATATCCGCGAGAAGCTGTACTTGACCGGGTTTGCCTGCATGCCGCCTCTCCTCCTCAACCACACCGCGCGTGGATGATCAGCCTTCGTCCTTGCGCACGGGCCGCGGCGCAGTCAAACCGCGACCTAGTGGTACTCGCCCGCGTCGCGCTGCAGGTACATCAAACAAAACGTGGCGTAGGGTACCAGGAGGATGTGGAGGCTGAAAAAACCCCGCCAATCGACCGCACCGAACAGTAAGAACGCGGCGAGCTCCGCACCGAGATAGCCCATCCCCGCCAGGCGAGCCCATGCGCGACCCATCCACAACCCGCAAAGACCGATGAGGTAGACGCACGCACGCACAGCCAGCATCGCAGCCCCGGCTGATCCGTTCATACCGAGGCCAAGCCAGCGGTGCTGGAAGTCGTCGATGCCGACATCGGACAAGACGGCGACTTGGAGTGCCACGACCAAGACCGCACCGACGGCGAGCGCAGCGATGTAGCGCGGACGGCCGAACAGTCGCTTTCGTTTACGCGGAACCGTCATCGCAGTGCAACGAAGACAGCACTTCTCCCTTAGCGGACGAGAAAGGAGATCGCTTTCTTGGTTAGCCAGCCGTACGGCGGACGCAACAATACACCGGTGCTCCATCGCGACTGCTTGAATACCGGCTTCTTCACCGAGAACGTCTCGAACCCTTCGTGCCCATGATAGGCGCCCATACCGCTGTCACCAATGCCGCCGAACGGCAGGTTCTCTTGGGCGAACTGGAACATCACGTCGTTGAAACAAACACCGCCGGAGACCGTCTCGTCCAATACCTTGTCCATCAACTCGTCGTCGTCGCTGTACATATAGAGAGCAAGCGGCCGCGGCCGGTCGTTGATATAGTCGAGAGCCTCATCGAGCGTAGAATAGGTCAACACCGGCATCACCGGGCCGAAGATTTCCTCGTGCATACATTCCATTTCTTCGGTCGGGTCGATAATGAGCGTCAGCGGTATCTTGCGAAGCGCCGGATCGAACTCCTCGGAGGTGGGATTCAACTCTACAATCTTTGCACCTTTCTCCCGCGCATCGTTGATCAGCCCGCGCAGCCGCTTGAAGTGACGCTCATTGATAATGCTGGTGTAGTCGGCGTTCGACGCCATCGCAGGAAACATCTTCGCTATCGCCGCGCGCGCATGGCTTACAAACTCATCGGTTTTGCCTTCGGGAAGCAGCACGTAGTCGGGCGCAATACAGGTCTGGCCGGCGTTAAACACCTTGCCGGTGACAATCGAAATTACTGCCCGCTCGAGCGCAGCATCGTCGGCAATAATCGTCGGCGATTTTCCCCCGAGTTCGAGGGTAACTGGAGTCAAAGTCTCGGCCGCGGCACGCATAACGTGGCGGCCGACCGATGTCGCACCGGTAAAGAGCAGGTGATCGAACGGCAGCGAGGTGAACGCCATGCCGACCTCGGCGTCTCCGGTAACTACGTGTACATAGGCCGGGTCAAAGACGTCCCCGATCAGTTGCGCGATGAACTCAGAAGTGGCCGGCGTGTACTCTGATGGCTTGACCAACACGCGATTGCCGGCGGCCAGGGCTGCGGCCATCGGGCCGATCGTGAGATTGAACGGGTAGTTCCACGGCGAGACGATCCCGACTACACCCTTGGGCCCGTATACGACAAAGGCCTTCGCGGGTTTGTACAAAGCCGCCACGCGGCGACGCTCCGGTAGCATCCAAGATTTAAGATTCTTGCGGCAATAGCGGATCGCTGCGATCGAAGGGACGACGTCACCAATCTTGGAGGTCACTTCTGAGCGGCAGCCGAAATCCCGCTGGAGCGCACCACACAGGTCGTCTTGTCGTTTACGGATCGCATCAAGCAGGGCATCGAGCGCCGTGCACCGATCTGTGTAGTCAGGAGGGCCGTAGCGCCTGTCGGCTTCACGCATTCGCGCAAGATGCGGATGCAGGTCGGTTGCGTCCGCGACACCGCTTGGATTCGCTGCTGGGTTCTTCAGTTCGACAACGCTCATGTCCGCACTCCGTCGCGGATCCGGCAGCGCACACGAACGCTACGATCTGCGTGCGATCATTCGGCAGTAGTTTCTGCTAAAGGTCAAGACCGCAAGGAAGCGGTCACCGAGAAGGTCAGTTCTTAGGAACGATCTTGAAGACTTCGCCGCCTTGGTGATCGACCACATAGATCTCGCCGCGCGCATCACGACCGAAGCTCGATATCGACGAGATAGTGCGGCTGCCGGGCGGGTCGAGCTCGCCGGTGCGGTCGGTGAGCTGAGTCACCGAATTGCCGCTGAAGCGGAAGGTGCGGATAACGTCAGTGCAGTAATCGGCGAAGAAGTAGGTTCCTGCCAGCGCCGGGAGCGTGCAGCCGCGGTAGACCCGGCCGCCGGTAACCGAACATCCGCCCTCGGGCGCGGGACCGTGCGTGTACTCGTAGGCAGGAGGCACGAAAACAGAAGCCAGCTCAGCGCAGGTGCTCCCCAAGGGCAACGGGTCGAAGCAGTTCGTCCCTTCCCAAACGTCCCAACCGAAGTTGTATCCGCCCGAGTTGCCCGCATCCACAACGTCGATCTCTTCGCGCTGACTCTGGCCGACGTCGCCGATGTATATCTGGCCGGTGAGATCGTCGAAGCTGAACCGCCAGGGGTTACGCAGCCCGGATGCCCAGATCAGCCGGTTCACGCCCTGCGCGTTCTGGTAAGGGTTACTGGACGGAACATTGTAGTACGGAGCACTCGCTCTGTTTACATCGAGGCGTAGAAGCTTGCCGAGAACCGTGCCCGGATTTTGCCCATTCTCCCAGGGGTCACCCCCATTGCCGCCGTCGCCGAGCGAGTAGTACAAATAACCGTCGGGACCAAAGGCGATCTGCCCGCCGTTGTGGTTGCCGGCCGGCTGCACGGTTCGCAATAAGATCTCGTGTGGATCGCGCAGTGCGCGCTCAGGACTGTTGGGGTCGCGGTGATAGCGCGCTAGGATCGAACTGCCGCCGTTCTCGGTGTAAGACAAAAAGAAGCGGCCGTTGCTCGCATAGTTCGGGTCGAACGCAATGCTGAACAAACCGCGTTCGTTGACCGCGTGCGTGCGGTCGGAGATATCCAGAAACGGCTGCGACTGCTTCACGCCGTCTTTAACAAGTTGAACCCGTCCGTCCTGCTCGACTATGAACACGCGTCGTGTATCCAGCGGCGGTGACGCGAGATGGACCGGGAGCAACAAGCCCGCAACAAACAGTTCGGTGCCCAGCGCGCTCCCCGAGGCTACAGGCACGCCGGCACACAAGGCACTCTCGTCGGTCAGCCGGCAGGAGGGAGAACAACCATCACCTGGCGCTAGATTGCCGTCGTCACATCCTTCACCGGGTTCGATCACGCCGTTGCCACACCCACTGGGCAGAAGCGTCGTGGTAGTCGTCGTCGGCGGCACGGTCGTGGTGGTCGTCGCCGGCGGAAGCGTCGTAGTCGTCGTCGGCGGCAGCGTCGTCGTGGTGGTCGGCGCAGCCGTCGTCGTGGTCGTCGGCGGCGGCACCGTCGTCGTGGTGGGCGCGGCCGTCGTCGTTGTCGGCGCAACAGTGGTGGTGGTTTCCGGTTGCTCGCAACGCGGACAAGCAAAGTCGATACCAATCCCCACCGCAGAGCGCAGGCACATCATCGCGTCGGTGGTGTCGATGCGATCGTCACCGTCAATATCGCAGACGCACAGCTCGCACTGCTCAGCACCAACCGCGGCCTGAAGCGTGAATAGACAGTCAACCACTGTCGGGCGTGGTTTATCTGCCGAAACCGGTTGTCCGCAAAGGTGCGCGTCGGCGTGGGTCGCCGTCGGCAAGGCAAACAATAAACCGGCGAGAGCCCGGTACACATGCGCGTAGGAAAACAACGGTGGTAGGGACGAACGCATCGGTCAGGCTAGGTGCGCCGGAGGGGCTCCGAACCAGCTGCCCAGCAAGCGCGAGGTTGCGTACGTTCGTATAGCAATTGCAAGTTTTCAACGCATCCCAGTGCACTGAAACGCGCGGATGACGGCACCCGCGCGCAGCTTCTCAAGCCCCGGCAAGCGGAACTTCGCAGGTTCGAGATTGCACCGCAGCCCCCAACCTCATTCGCAAGGCAACCGCCGGGCGTTTGCCAAAGAAACGGCGAACCTCGTGATCTAAACGCTGGATTCTCTGACGAGTTCGCCGGCATTGTCAGTTGGTAAGCTTGACGGGATCGCAAGACCGACAGGGGAACTCGGTCAGATCCGGATCTGGACCGGGCTTGTCCGCGAACCGCTCCGCCTTTTCGCGCCAGCGCCACACGCAGCAGTGGTTTGCTACGTCGCCGTCAGCGTCTAGTCTTTCGGCTGCCGTGGGAGAGTCTGCAGACAGCAAGGTCATCGGAGCAATCGACGCCGGCTCGAACGGTATGCGCATACTGGTTGCGCGTGCAACGGCCGACGGCTTGCTCACCAAACTCGACGGATACCGCGAGCCGGTCCGCTTAGGCGCTGACGCGTTCTCAACAGGAACGTTCTCCAAAAAAACTATCGCGCTTGCGGTCAACGCCTTCGAGAAGTTCTCTGAGACTCTGGCGAAGCACAACACCGAACTGTTGCGCGCGGTCGCGACCAGCGCGACGCGGACGGCATCCAATCGCGAGCAGTTGGTTGAATCAATTGAGACCGCAACCGGCATCCAGCTCGACATCATTGGTGGTCTGGACGAGGCGCGGTTCGTCTACGACGGCGTCGCCGAAGCGGTCGCACTGTCGGGACAAACCGCGATGTTGATCGACATGGGCGGCGGCAGTGTCGAGATCACCGTCGCTGACGACGGCAAGCCGCTCGGTTGCGAAACCTTTCCGCTCGGCACCGTGCGCCTGATGGAAACGCTCGCTTCGCATGACATGAAAGAGCGAGACGTCGTCGAGTTGGTTCGACCCTACCAGCGGGCCACCGCCGAGCTACTCGAAGCGGAAATCGGAGCGCTACGTCCGGCGCTTTGCATCGCAACAGGTGGCAACCCCGAGTGCATTGGTAGGTTGCGCGCTTCAATGCTAGGCAAGGCCGACTCAAAAAAGGCAAAGCCCCGCGAGATCCGCGCGATCGCCGAACTGCTGTTGGAGATGAGCGTCAAGAAGCGCATCGAGATCCTGGATATGCGGCCGGACCGCGCCGACGTGATCGCCATCGCATCGACGGTACTGGCAGGTGTACTTGAAGGCGTAGACGTCAAAGAGGTACTGATCCCCGGCGTGGGATTGAAGGAAGGGCTGCTGCGATCCGTCGCCGGTGACGCGTTCCCCAGACCGAAGAGCCGCAAGCGTAGCGAAAGGAACAAACCATGAACTTCGAGATCCCGTCTGGAATCCACGACAAGCTAGCCGCACTCGACGCGTTCATTGAACGCGAGATCAAACCGCTCGAGCAAGCCGACGATAACCTGCGGTTCTTCGACCAGCGGCGCGAGCACGCCAGGACCGACTGGGACAACGACGGACAGCCCCGCCAAGACTGGGAGGCCTTGCTCAAGGAGATGCGGCGACGCGCGGACGCGGCGGGGCACCTTCGCTATGGTCTTCCCGAGCGATTCGGCGGCAGCGGGGCCGGTAACCTCGCGATGGCAGTGGTCCGCGAGCACCTCGCCCACAAGGGCCTCGGGTTACACAACGACCTACAAAACGAGTCATCGATTGTCGGCAACTTCCCCGGCGTGATCATGATGGATCGGTTCGGATCCAAAGACCAAAAGCGAGAGTTTCTCGAGGGAATGATCACCGGTACCCACCGGATCGGCTTCGGACTGACCGAACCGGATCACGGAAGCGACGCGACATTTCTCGAAACGCGCGCGGTGCGCGATGGCAACGAGTGGGTGATCAACGGCACCAAGCGCTTTAATTCGGGGCTGCACTCCGCGAACTACGACATGGTGTTCGCGCGGACCTCGGGCGAGAACGGAGCCGCAAACGGCATCACCTGCTTCCTTGTGCCGACCGAGACACTGGGGTTTAGCGTCGATTTCATGTGGTGGACGTTCAACATGCCGAGCGACCACGCCGAGGTCACCCTAAAGGATGTCCGCGTACCCGACAGCACGGTATTCGGCGAAGAGGGCCGCGGCCTCGCGCTCGCGCAAACATTCGTACACGAGAACCGCATCCGTCAAGCCGCCTCATCGGTCGGGGCCGCGCAGTATTGCATCGATCAAAGCATCGCGTACGCCCGCGAACGCGTCGTGTTCGGAAAGCCGCTATGGAAGAATCAGGCTATCCAGTTCCCGCTAGCCGAGCTACAGACCGAAGCCGAAATGGTCCGCGGCTTGATCTACAAAACCGCGACTCAGATGGATGCCGGCGCCCACCATATGGATCTCACCGACAAAGTCTCGATGTGCAACTACCGCGCGAACCGACTGGTGTGTGACGCGGCCGACCGCGCCATCCAGGTTCACGGAGGAATTGGCTACACACGCCACATGCCCTTCGAACACATCTACCGCCATCACCGCCGCTACCGCATAACCGAGGGCAGCGAGGAGATTCAGATTCGCCGCATTGCCGGCATCCTGTTCGGCAAGTCGGCCAAACGTTGAGGAGAATGGCCGCGACCCTCGTTTTGGCGGCCGACCAGGAGGTATTGGGTATGTTTATTCGTCTTGCTGCAACCGTGGCCGCACTTTCGGTCGCCGCCTGTACGGGCACCGTCCCACCCCCACTGCCGCCGACCGACGCAGCGGTGGTCGAGAGTTCTTCACGCCGCGTAATGCCGCCTGGCGCAGAGGCGCCGTTGTTCACCGACCTGGGGGAGTACCACTATAAGATCTCGACAAACTCCGACCTCGCACAAGCGTACTTCGATCAAGCAATGATCCTCACCTACGGTTTCAACCACTCCGAGGCTGTGCGTTCGTTCCGTGAGGCCTCACGCATCGATCCTAGTTGTGCGATGTGTTACTGGGGCGAGGCCTACGCGCTCGGCCCCAACATCAATAAGCCGATGGATCCCGCCGATGCACCGGCGGCGTGGGTCGCGCTACAGAACGCACTCAGCGTCGCGGGTGGTGCGACCAAGAAAGAACAAGACGTCATTCTAACGCTCACGAACCGCTACGCGGAAAACCCCCGCGAAGACCGGGCCTTTCTCGATCTCGCCTACGCAGATGCGATGCGCCAGCTGGCCGCAACCTATCCGGAAGACGCCGACATCCGCACACTGTTCGCCGAATCGCTCATGGATACGATGCCGTGGAACTACTACGAAGCCGACGGCGTGCCCAAGAAGGCAACCTACGAAGTCGTCACCGCGCTCGAACTCGTGATGGAAGGTGCGCCCTATCACGCCGGCGCGGCGCACCTATACATCCACGCGGTCGAGGCATCATCCCCCGCGAAGGCCGAAGCCGCCGCCGACCGGTTACGCGGACTGCACCCCGGAGCCGGACACCTGGTGCACATGCCTTCACACATCTACATTAGGATCGGGCGCTACCACGATGCCTCGGAGGTCAACACTGAGGCCGCACTCGCGGATGAATCCTATATCTCGCAGTGTCTCGCCCAGGGCTTCTACCCTGCGCTGTACTACCCGCATAACCTGCATTTTTTGTGGTCGGCCTCGAGCTTCGAAGGGCGTAGCAAACTCGCGTTGAACACTGCCCGACGGATCACTGCACTGCTGCCACCCGAGAACATCCGCGAGTTCACGTTCCTAGAGGAGTTCATGCCGATCGAACTGCTGACGCTTTCGCGTTTCGGACGTTGGGAGGAGACCCTAGCAGCGCCCGCGTTCGACCCCGACTTCGGTTACGCAACGGCCATACGGCACTACACGCGTGGGCTGGCGATGATTGCCAAAGGGCAGCTCGTGACGGCCGATCTCGAGCTCACCCGGCTACAAGCTATCGCGGGCTCCGAGCGAATGGCGGACCTGGCAATGGTGTCGATAGGCTCGACGGCCGCCGACCTACTTGCGATCGCCTCTGCGGTTTTTGACGGAGAACTCGCGCTCGCCAGGGGCGACGCCGACCGATCCGTGCGCTCACTCAAACATGCGGTCGCGCTCGAAGACAGCCTCAGCTATTCGGAACCTCCGCCGTGGTACCTTCCTGCCCGCGACGTGCTCGGGCGCGCGCTGATCCGCAAAGGCGCCGCCGCTGAGGCTGAACGTGTGTTCCGCGAACAGCTGGAGATTACCCCGCGCAGTGGTTGGACGCTTTACGGGTTGGCGGCAAGTCTACGCGCACAAGGCATGGCCACCGAGGCGAATGTAGTCGATACGCAGTTCAAAGAGGCCTGGAAGATGGCCGACGTTGAGCTGAACTCGTCGGTGTTTTGAGATCCTGATGCCGACACCCGGGTATCCGGGGCCTTGGAGTCCCCGGATGTCGGCGGGGAGCAGCCCGGTAAAGGGCCACATCACGGGCGACCTAGCGCCAGCCTTCGCCGGACCCGCCGTATAGGTCTGCCATCTCCTCGCGGAGAGCTTCCATGCGCCGCTTGGCCTTCGCCATTTTGTCGATCTGCTCAGCCGTCAAGAGCGCGCGCACTTCGAGCGCGACGGCCATCCCCTCGCGCATCAAACGCTCACGGATAGGGTTCATACGCGCGATGGCGGCGTCGACATCGTCCTGGGTCATCACGCCCGGGCCGTATACTTTCGCGCTCATGGCCTCACGTGCTTCGCGCATCTCGGCAAACAAGCCCTCGAAGCTCGGCTTGTGCGTACGCATGATCTTGCCGACCTTCAGCTTTTGCTCAGGCGTCAGCTCAGCCTGCTTGAGCAACAGCGGGAGCATACGGCCGGGGCTAGCGCTGGAAGAACCGCTGAAGCTCGGCGCACCGGAGCCGCGCCCGAACGCTCCATGACTGCCTTCACAACCGAGTTCAGGGCCTCCGCCGAAGGCCGGCGGTGCGGCGAACAGCAAGGCTACTGCGGCGACTGCGAGCACGCGTGGTTGAATGTATTGTCTCGTATTCATGTGATTCTCCTCGGCCCTCAGCCTCCGACCCCAAACAGACCGGCAAAATAGTCGGCGTCTGAGAAACCGTACCCCTCGGCGAAACCAAGGCCGTACAAGTCGTCGTAGTGGTCGCCGCCCGATAGCACCGGCATTGATACAGCGCCCCGCAGCCGCTCGGCACCGCACCCGGACTCCAACGGGTCATCCCAGCCGCAAGGCAAAGCGCCCCCAAGCGCGGCATCCAAGTAAACCGAAGCGTCGAACTCCGGCAACGCGGCGCGTGCGATACGCGTAGCCGGTGCACCCTTCAAAGCGATCTCCCGCGGCGGTCGCGAGGGTCCGCCAGTCGCGGCCTCGCCGGCCACCTTGGTGCCCTGTGGTTGCACGACATCAGCGAACTGTGTCCACACCATCGCGAACCCGATCACCACGGCAGCGGCGGCCGCGAGAGGCTGCCACAGACGTGGCGCTGCGGTGCGAACGCGTCGACTACTGTCACGCCTTGCTAACCGCGAAACGGCAGGCTCGGAGAGAGCGTTTCCGATCAATGTCATGTCTTGCTCGAGACGCCTGAAGCGACGCGCGCACTCAATACAGGAGAGGCGGTGTTCGTCTTCTGCGGTCGAGCCTTCGCCGTACATAACAGCGACGAGGCTTTCGTCGGATAAACACTGTCGATTCACACTACTCATTTTCGCTTTCATTCAGCACGTCGCGCAACGCGGTGATCGCACGGAACAGGTGCGTTTTGATGCTCCCAGCACTCAAGCCGAGCTGCTCTGCAACTTCTTCGGTGCTCCATCCTTCAAAGTGACGAAGTAGGAAGACCTGGCGTTGACGTTCGGTGAGTTCGCCGAGCGCAGCGTGGATCCGTTCGCGTTGCTCGGCGTCGAGCAAGCAGCGTTCGGGGCCTCGGCTGTCATTCTCATGAAAGGACTCATCGAACTCATCGGTTCTCCGGTATTGGGTCTTCCACCAGCGCCCGCGACGCACGTCGTGGCAAGCGTTGATCGCGACGCGCGCCAACCAGCGCCGTTCGTCAGCTCCATCGGGTGGGGGGGTCGCCGCAACCTTGATGAACACGTCCTGGCAGACGTCCTCACCAAGTTCGGCATCACCGAGCACCAGCCGACACAGCCGCGCAATCCCGTCCCGGTGGGTTGCAGCCAACGTCGCCTCGCGGGCGTGTGCTTTCGGGTCCTTCCTCAAGCCGACGGTCTACCTCGCCCGATCCGCGTCCCACTATAAGCGTAGACGAGGCGCGCGCCGAATTGGTTGACACCCGCGCGATTCAGTCCCTTTTCCCTTTTATATATGGGTAGTTAGAGAATCGTGCTCCGCGCCTTTAGGGCGCGAGAACGCGGCGCACGTGACTGTAGTGCCGTGCCCAATAGGGGTCGTCCAAGCGGGAAACCATTACGCCTTTTTTTGTCGAGACGTGCGCGAACTCACCTGCCGAAAGATAAATACCAACGTGCCGCGGATAGCTGTCGGGCTCGAAGAACACCAGGTCGCCCGCACGAAGAGCCGCGCGCGCGACCTCGCGACCGACGCCCCACTGGGAATCCGTCGTGCGCGGAATCCGCACGGAGAACTCATCGTAGATGACCATCTGAACGAAGCCGGAACAGTCGAAGCCTTTCGCTCCCTGTCCGCCCATGCGATGCGGTGTGCCGAGCCATCGAGTAACCTGCGAGCGCACCCGCTGTTCGGTTGTACCAGACCGCGCAGGCAGCGACTTGCCCGAGGAGCCGGCCGCGCTGGTCGTCGTACGGGAGGGGCCGCCGCCGGCCCCAACGCCGGCGCTGCACCCGCCCACAACCAGAGCCATCGAGATTACTGCGGCGGGTACGAAAGCAACGCCGAGCATACGAAATCGGGCCGGCAACATCCCGGCTATCTAACCACGGCAGCGCCACCGCATGTGGCGAAACCGCCACACCAGCGTCAACGGCTTCGAAGGATCCAGCGTCGTTCAGCCCGAGCATCGCCGGCGGCCCCGCAAAATACCCGGGGTCGGTCGGGAGCAGCTCCCCACCGACCCCGTTCCGGCCCACCGCAACAGGCGCGTCCGCGCTTTCCATGTACGCGGCGCATGCGCGCCTCATCCACACCCCAAGCACACTTGACCGCCCGACTTCATCGCGCGCCCATGCGCGCCCGCCACTCCGCCACCACCGCCGTCGGTCGATAAAGTGCGCCTTGTCGAGTGGAAATATATCGGGCAACCGCCATAATACAAGAGGACTGCGCACAAGATGCCGAGAAAAACCGACGCGCGGGAAAACGCTATCCGTACGGCCTCACGGCTGTTTCAATCGCAAGGCTTCCACGGCACCGGCCTGGCGCAGATCATCGCCGAAAGCGGTTGCCCCAAAGGGTCGTTCTATCACCACTTTCCGCGTGGCAAGGAGCAGCTGGCGCTCGAAGCGATCGCTCTGGCGAACAAGCGTCTGGCCGAGATCTTCGACAACGCCGAACGGCGCAGCAACTCGACACGTAAGCGCACCGCGCGACCATCCAGCCAAACCGAAGACGCAAACACCGGGGGGGTCGAGAGCTACGTTGATGCACTCATACGTGGTCTCGCCCGTTGGGCCGAAGAATCCGATTACACAGAGGGCTGCCCGATCGTGTCGCTGACCCTGGAAACGAGCGCAACCCCCTCGCCTTTGCGCAATGCATGTCGTGACTCGTACCGCTCATGGCGAGAACGTGTGGCAAACGGACTTCGCGCTTGCGGGATGGGCACCACTGCGGCCACAGACTCGGCGTCGGCCGTCGTCAGCGCTATCAACGGCGCGATGGTGGTCGCAAGGGCAGAGCGCTCGACCCGCCCGTTTCGCGACCTCGCCGGTGTACTGCGTGCCGCGTTCACGGCGGTAGTCGCACCGCGGCGGGAAAGATAGGGAGAGATGGGTACGAGACTCGACAGCAGCACGCACCTCTTGCATGAACCGCGCCTGAACAAAGGAACCGCGTTTACAGGGGAGCAACGCGACCGTTTGGGTCTGCACGATCGTAACGAGCGGCCGTGCTACCGCACGGGGCGGGAGAACATCGTGGGCCTTGTGCCGGTTCTCTTTGCCCCGAGCGTCGGCGAGGCCTACAAACGCTTCTCACACATACACCGCCGCCCGACCTACGCGCGGCAAGCGAGTCGGCAATCTACGACCCGTCCTATTAATAGAGGTGGCAGCTTTGGATGAACTCACGCAAGTCCGCACGCTCTCTGAACGGTTGGTCGAGGCACAAAGCGGAATCCGGATTCTCGATGCGATCAAGTGGGACGACGGCATCCGCGCGGCGTTCTTGGCCGACGGCTGCGCCCGCCAACCGCCAGTCGATCGTGCCTACTACGCGCGGCGCCCGCTCGGGTTCGAACCGGATGAAGTGCGTGCGCGACTTACGGGAATCGAAGCGGATCTCGGACGAACCCTTGGCCCCACACACCCGGCCGCACGACTCATGACGCAGATGTGCACAGAGTACCGTCTAGTCCTGGACATGCTCGAAGCACGCGGAACGCCCCGCTTCGCCGCGCTGGCGGGCGGACTGTACGGAAGATCAAGCGACCCGTTCCACACCGACGGGCCGTCGGTCGCCGATCTTGGAATTCTCCTAAATGATGCTTTGATCAGCATCGACGCCGGAATGTTCCTTGAATCCGACCCCAAAAATCTCAGCGCCGACGACGGTGCGGCGCTTTTGCGCGAACGCTTACGCCCATTGTTCGCCGGAGCCGCTGCCGATATCTGCGTGCGCATCAGCGACGACATCGTCGCCGACGCCGCAGCCGGCGCCGACTACATCAAACTTCGCTCCGATGCCTTCTTTAGCGCACGTGAGCTTCGTGCTCTGGAGGTACACGAAGGCTGGGTCCACGTCGCGACCACCCTCAACGGCCGTGCACAACCCTGGTGCACGTTCCTCTCCAAAGGAACGCCGTCGACGACGGTGACCCAAGAGGGTTTGGCGTTCTTTGTCGAGATCGTCTCGTTCAGCTCGCATCCTGCGCGAATCCGCCGCGTCGCCGATAGAATCCGCTGCATCAATGCGGCCGAACACGGGGCGACGTTCTTGGACGTATTTGTGATGCTGGTCGAGGAGGGCCGTACCAGAGAGGACGCCTACGCTACCGCGGTCCGTGTGTTCCGAGGAAGCACCCCGGATGGCGGCCCGTTCACCAAGGACCTCGCATACGGCAAAGGCTTTGTGCAGATCTACAACTTCATGCGGCTCGCGGTTAAACGCGGTCGAATTGACATGATACCGCTGTTGTTTTGCGGAAAACTACGACTGGAGCAGATCGGCGTACTTGCAGAACTGCGTGACCGTGGACTGCTCGGCGAGCCCAAATTGCTCCCGCCCCAGTTCGCCGACCTCAACGCACTGACCGCCTGGATGACGTTCTCCAACTTCTTCAACCGCATCGATTTGCCTCTTGTAGAGAGGGATTTAGCGGCAATTTTCGCAACGGTATAGCGATGGGGGTAACCCTGCACACAGTTGTTGAGAACGACACAGCAGAACGCAAAATATCCGTAGGGGCGATGTCGTAAAGTTCAGAGGAGGTCATTGTTTTTTTGTACTATAAGTGATGATGCATCCTCCGGTTGCCGGCAAAGAAGAGTCCACGCACTCGACCTCTTCGTCTGCGTCGGACAAGCCCGTTGACACCGCACTCACAGAACTTTCCGGCCGCGTTCGTTCGGCGTTTACAGAGCTCGAGACCCTGCAGAAGTCGCTCCGCGAACAGTCCGAAAGCATCACTAAAAGCGAAGAACAACTCGTACTCCTCAGTGCCGAACTAAAGACGCGCGAGGAGACACTCGCCGAGCAGTCCGCCGTGCTCAAGAGCGCGGAAGCTGAACTGCGCCGACGCGACTCGGAGCTGAACACCCGTAACGCCGTTCTCGAAGAGACGTGTGCATCCATCAAAAGCGAAGAGGATCGCGTCAAGGCTTTGGCCCAAGGCATCGAGACTTTCCAGGCCGAACTCGACGAACGTGAAGCGCAAATCACCGAGGACACCGAAAGGGTAGCCAAAGCGGAAGGCATACTCGCTCAATACCAGGGTGAACTCGACGGGCGTAGCGCCGCTCTCGATGCACGCAAATCCGAGCTCGACGACTACGAGGCCGAACTCCGCGCCCGCGAAGAATCGGTCGCCGGCTTTGAGGAGATGCTCGATCAACTCCAAGTCAAAGTAGCCGCCCAAAAGGCCCGCGCTCCACGCGCTGCCGCCGCGGTTGAGCCGCCCCCGGTAGCGTCCGAGCCCATGGCCCCAGCGCGACAGCCCGAGACCCCGA
Source organism: Deltaproteobacteria bacterium (assembly GCA_029262415.1). GTDB lineage: Bacteria > Desulfobacterota > Binatia > UBA1149 > JAJCZL01 > JAJCZL01. The sequence continues at coordinate 42,849 of JAJCZL010000009.1, forward strand.
TGGAAGCGGAGGCGGCGGAATTGGTAAAGCCGGTCGAACACACAGTCGACGTTTCCGATTTCAGCAAAGACGAACTGGCGACGTACCATACCCGCTGTAACTTGAGCGACAAACCACGTTTCGAGATCGCGGAGGACATTCGCGCCGAGCGCTCCAGTCACTCTACGCGGCGCTGGCGGTAGGCCGGGGCGCAAGAAAGCGGGTCAGGTACTTCTCCATCGCGACAAGTGCCTGACCCGCTTTCTTGCGTCCGTCATTTACGCACAGTCTGCGACCGTGCACGGTCGGCTCAGGAGGTAGTTTCGCTATACTACCCTCCTACCCTCACCGTTAGACCACGTGGAGACAGACTGATGGATGGCAAGGCCAAGCTCGAAGAACTCGCAGCCAAACTCGACGCCCACCCCGACTATCGTGTACTGCGAAGGCTCGATCCCCCTGAGCGCTACGCCGAAGAGCCGCGCGGACAGACCCACCGCGCGTTGTTCGTTGACTGCGAGACAACTGGTCTGGACACCGACACCGCCGCGGTTATCGAACTGGCCATGGTGCCATTCGTACACGATGCAGAAGCGCGCATCGTCGCGGTCTGCAAAAAAGAAACCTTCGTGGAACTCGCCGACCCCGGCATCGCCATCCCACCGGAAGTTATTGCGCTGACCGGCATCACCGACGAGATGGTAAAGGGCCGTGCAATCGACGCCGACCGGGTCGTAGCACTGGTCGGGACCGCCGAATTGATCGTCGCCCACAACGCCGGGTTCGATCGACCGGTCATGGAACGGCATTGGCCGATCTTCGCAGACTGCAATTGGGGGTGTTCGTTGCGCGATGTCGATTGGAAAGCAGCAGGGATCAATCAGGGATCGCTCGAAGCGATCGCCGCCCGCTCTGGAGTCTTCTACGATGGACACCGTGCCGACGCGGATTGTTACGCAGGCATACACATCCTTGCGCAGGATCGGCCAAACGCCGAGGGAACGTTTCTCAAAGAACTGCTTGCGACCGCCGGCGCATGTTCGTATCTGGTGCGCGCGATTGGCGCGCCGTTCGACAAGAAAGACATGCTCAAGTCGCGCGGCTACCGTTGGCACGATGGCAAAAAGGGTCTTTCCAAGCATTGGTTCGTGCAGGTTGGGACCGACCACCTCGAGGCCGAGAAAGAATTTCTGTTCGCGGAGATCTACGGACGAGAAAGGGATATTCCGATCGAACAGCAGTCCGCCGCCACTCGCTATTCAGGGCGCGTCTGAATAGGAATCTGCGGCCCTCCGAGGTAACTCTTGCCGACCGTGCGTCGCGCCCTCGAACTCGCAACCAACGCCTTTCCCTTGTGGGTAATCGCGGGCGCAATCCTCGCGCTTATCCACCCACCTGCGGTCACCTGGTTTCGCGGCCCCTTCATCGTCTGGGGCCTGGCCGTGATCATGCTCGGTATGGGCATCACCCTCAGCTTCGACCATTTCCGCAGTGCAGCGAAGATGCCGCGCGCCCTGACGGCCGGATTGGCCGCGCAGTACCTGATTATGCCGACGCTCGGGTTCAGCGTTGCGAAAGCTCTCTCACTGCCCACCCCGCTCGCTGTCGGTGTGATCCTGGTTTCGTGCTGCCCGGGGGGAACCGCATCTAATGTCGTGGCCTACCTGGCGCGAGCAAACGTCGCGCTCTCCGTACTCATGACGATGGCATCTACGTTCGCGGCAATCGCGACGACACCGCTTCTCACCAAAGCGCTGGCCGGCACCTACGTGCCCGTCGACGCCTACGGCCTGTTCTTGAGCACCGTCCAGGTCGTATTATTGCCGGTCCTCGTCGGCATTGCGCTGCACCACGCGGCACCGCGCCTTGTCAGTGCCGTGTTGCCGGTCGCGCCCCTGGTCTCGGTCGCCGCGATCGCGATGATCTGCGCGAGTATAATCGGACAAAGTGCCGACGCTTTCCGTGAATCGGGCGCGGCCTTGGTCAGCGCAGTGGTCGTACTGCATGTGGGAGGTTTCGTCATCGGCCACGCGTTCGCTCGGATATTGGGCTATGACGAACTCGTACGCCGTACCGTCTCCATTGAAGTCGGGATGCAGAACTCGGGACTCGCCGCGGTCCTCGCGCGTCGCCACTTTGCTGACCCTCTCACCGCCCTGCCCGCAGCTATTTCGGCAACCACACACTCGGTGATCGGAAGCTTGGCAGCAGCCGTCTGGCGCGCTAAGCCGCCTGCTTCATAGGTACGGCTCGACAAGCGCACGGGTGTTCAGCTGCGCGCGGAGGTTTTGGCACAGAAGAAATGTCCCACCGAGTTTTCGTTGTACAAACAACAGCTCGGACGGCGGAGGCCGCCTGAGTTCGCGCTCAAATGCGAGTTTCATACCCGCCGAACGAGCCCGGCTCGGCAGATCGCTCGCCCCGTAGTCATACACACCGCGTTCAACCAGGGGCTCGATCGAAAGCACGATGAAATCGGCAAGACCGCGCGCTTGATCCTCGCTGTCACCCGGCTCCAGCCAGCCGAACTCGCGCGCCAGCCTGGCGACTAAATCACGGTCGTCCGCGATCGAGGCACGAACGATGCGTAAGTAACGCTCGGATAGTTCGCGCGGGATTCGGATGGTGGACCCGAAGTCGAGCAGCACCAGACGCCCGCTGTCCGGTTCGGTCATGAAGTTCGCCGAGTTCGGGTCCGATTGCATCCATCCATACTCAAACAGTTCGCTAAGAACCAGAGCCTGCATGTTGCGCCCGAAATGATCACGCAACGACTGCGAGAAATCGTTGCTCCAAAGTTCGCTCAACGGCCGGGCGTCCACGTAGTCCATCGCCAGGATCCGCGCAGTCGTGAGATCTGAGTGAACTCGAGGCACCAGATAGCGCGCATCGCCTTCAAGCAACGCAGCGAAGCGTTCCATGTTCTCACCCTCGCGCTTGTAATCCGTCTCACGACGCAGCTCCCGTTTGATCGTCTGAAGGAACGGCTTCAGATCGGTGTCTGCCGGAAAGACCCGGATCAACCTGAGCAAGGTCGCCAAGTTATCGACGTCGCTCTCGATGCTCTTGGCGACACCCGGAAATTGGATTTTGAGGGCGAGCGTGGTGCCGTCATGCCTGCGCGCACGATGGACCTGGCCGATCGAGGCAGAAGCGACCGGATCCTCTTCGAACTCGGCAAAACGTTCGCGCCATCGCTTGCCGTAGGCGCGCGTCAGGACGCCGTACAACTGCGCCTTGCTCATCGTGTCGCCGGACGCCCGCAGCATAGCCAGCGCCTCCGTCACCGCGGGCGGCAACAGAGCATCGCCCTCGAGCGACATGATCTGCCCCATCTTCATCGCCGCGCCGCGCATCCGCGAGAGTTGCGCAGCCAGCTGTTGCGCATTGGCGGCGCTGAGAACGGCAGCGGAAAACCCGGGCAGATCGCCTGACCACCAACGACGGACACCTTCACGCGCCGCGTTGGCCGCAATGCCTCCCGCGGTCGCACCGAGACGCAGCACGCGTTCGACCCGTCCGCTGGGGACTCGCGACGCGGCACGCGCTCGCGGTGTATGCGCAGCCGGCGGCTTCGGCGTTTCGGTGTTGCGGCTCATTGTCTATATGCGCGGCGCGGGCCAATCGGCGGCCGGATCCCGCAAGCGCGCCCGTCACTGTATCCTTAGCGAGCGCCGCAAACACCTTCTCGCGGACCCAAGACATCGCGAATAAGGCAGTCTAACAGATTGTTTTTAATTGGCTTTTTGTTTTCTCCTATTTTCACGTCAACCGCCGTGAAGGGGGCTTCGTCTGCACAGGTAGAGGGCGGAAGCGCCCGCCGGCGGTGAGCGTATGCGAAGCGTCAGCCGAGCGCGGAGACCGGACACAAGACAGGAGGTGTCAAGATGACTACAGCGAAAGCCAAACCGATTAGCGCGGCCGTGACGGCCTTTGCGTTTGCAGCCACCACGCTGATCGCCGCCCCTGGGGTTGCGATGGCCGAATCGTCGCGCAACAACCATAAGAACTACGGCTACAGCGGCGGCCATAACTCAAGGCCCCAACATGGGTCGTATAACGGCGGTCACCGATCGGGATCGCACCACGACTCCTATCGAGGGTCACAGCACCGTCCGTGGTATCGACCGGCACCGCACTACTCCTACAACGACGCCCAGCGCAGACCCTGGAGCGGCGGACACGGGTATCGCCCGCCTGCCCACCGACCGACTCCTCGTTGTTACAGCCGCAGCCACGGGCACGCCTATGGGCAGCCGCATGGCGACTACAGATACAGGACCTCCTCGCACCACAACCACGTCGGCGAGGTAATCGGAGCGTTTGCGCTGACAGCGGCAGCAGTTGCAATCCTCACCCACTGAGGCCGGCAAGCGATCGAATGAACGAGAGCCGGGGCCGATGATGTCGGCCCCGGCTTGTCAGTTTCTGCCGGCGAGGGAAGCTCTGCACAAGTCTTTCGAAATGAGATAAGTACGTAAGCCGAGCGACTCGTGAGGAGGTTGGGCGATGGGTGAGCAGCGTAGGTTCGCGTCGGTAGCGTGCAGTCGGAAAGGAAAGGTAACGCGCCGGGAGCGATTTCTCGCCGAGATGGACGCGGTGATACCGTGGAAGCCGTTGCTGGGCATGAAGCTGCACGTGGGGACGGACTGCAAGACAGGCCGGGTAGCGCCGGCCGGCTAGGTTCCGCGAGCTGAAACCGCGCTACGTTCCGCGCGGAATGTGGATAACTCGGCGCAAAGTACACCGGCGGCACGATGATCGGTCCGCTCAGTCACTTGTGCAGAGCTTCCCTAGATCCCGAGCACCAGCAAGCCGACGACGAGCGCGATGGCCATGATCACATGGATCACCGCAAAAAAGTGCGCCCATAGCGGATAGCGCAGGCTGTAAACGTTGACCCAAACCGGTAAAGGCAAGCGGCTCTTTACCATGTCGGCCCGGTGTAAGACTTGATTGAAGAACGTGGCGAAACACAGACAGGTGCCGATCCAGATCGGAAACGACATAACGGCGAACGGCGCCTCTCCGCGAGAAAAGACGTAAGGCGCGCCGATCAGAACCGTAAGAAACCCGGCAACCACGCCCAGGTTCTTCCAGTCTTCAAAGACCTGTACGTAGTAACGCGACGCACGCTTCACGCGCTCGTCAGTGGTAAAGCCCGGCAAAACGTCCGCGCACAGATCCACCAGGAACACGCCCAACGACAGATAGATCCCTGCGAGCAACACGCATTGAGCAACACTCGGGCCCGACGGCCGACCGAGCGCTGACACCATAGCCGCGACGAAAACTCCAAGCGCAGCGATACAAGCAAACGAGTACAACTTCACACCCAGCTCTGCCGAGTGGAATCGGAGCGTACCGTCGGACCGGCGTCGCTCGGCGATGCAAACACCGTCGACAGAGACTGTAGTCAGATCCCCGCTCGCAGCGACACGCTCGGCAACAGTCGCGAGCTCGGCCGCAAGCACCGATTGAAACCAGAAGTGTGCTCCGACCAAGAAGAGAGCCAAAAGTGCAGCAGCGCTCGCGCCTGCCGTACGCGAAACTGCGAGTACCAGCCAAACGAGCATTGCCAGCAGCCAGAGCCTGTCGAGCCACCTGGTCAGCCCGAGGTACTCATGAACGGCGACGGTCGAGAAAGGACTCGGGCGGCTGCGCAGGCACAGACTGGTCGACAAGCCCATGATCGCGGGAAAGAACATCATCGCGACGGCGTGAAGAAGCGGCGCGAAACTGTTCGGTGTAGCGGCGCCCATCAATTCGCGAGCCTACTTAGAAGTTCCTCGCTTAGCGTCGGTACGATCGTGCTCCGCGTCCGCGGGTCGGCGCGAGTCGGTATGACCCACCGCCGGCGAGCCAAGGCCGCTCCGGATCATTTCGTTAACCACGCCGGAGACAGAAATGCCCCGTTCTTCGGCGAGGCGCTTGAGTCGCTTTAGGAGTTCATCGTCAATCGCAATGGTCAGCGGCATCCGCGCATCCTAGCAACCCGGCAGACCACACCAAAGCGCGGCGGTTCACGCTCGTTTGGACTCGAGTTCTTCCCAGCGCGCAATGAGAATATCGGCCTCACTCTTGGCGGTCTCGAGTTCGGCGAGCAGCGACGCTACCTGCCCGCCGCCTTTCGCGTAGACCTCGGGATCGGCCAAACGCGCCTCGATCCCGCCCACCCGAGCATCGGCGGCTGCGATCTTTTCCATCAGTCCGTTCAACTCGACGCGCTCAGCATAGCTGAGCTTTCGGGCTTTCGGCTGCGCTCTAAGTAGGGACTCCGCGCCCGTGTCACCTGCGCCGACAGCCGACTCCGGCAAGCGTGCCGATTCCTCGAGCTTGTCGCGGTAATCGGAGTAGTTGCCCTCGAATCTTTCAATTTCTCCGTTGCCGGTGAAGGCCAAAATCGCGGTCGTCAGCCGGTCGAGAAACCAACGGTCGTGGCTGACGATGAGCGCGGCTCCTTTGAACTCGGAGATCATCATTTCGAGCGCACCCAGTGTCGAAACGTCGAGATCGTTGGTCGGTTCGTCGAGCACCAGCAGATTGGCCTCGCTTGCGAGTATTTTCGCGAGCGCGACCCTGGCGCGTTCGCCACCGGAAAGCGTAGCAACCAAGCGCCGCGCGGCACTTGGTTCAAAGAGAAATCGTTCAAGGTAGTTGCGCACGCTGAGCGAGCGCCCTTCAATCTGAAAGTAGCTGCGAACGCCGGCTACATTCTCTTCGATCGTCGCCCTGTCATCGAGGTGGGCGCGCGTCTGGTCGAGATAAGCGACGCGCGTATTTGCACCGATCTGGAGGTTTCCTGCCGCGGGATCGCCGAGTCCAAGTAGGGTTCGCAACAGAACCGTTTTGCCGCAGCCGTTCGGGCCGACGATTCCGATGCGTTCTCCAGGAGAAAGTCTCAGCGTCAAACCGCTGACCAGCGTGGTACCGGCGATCGCAACATCAAGCCCCTCGGCTTCGAGGATGGTTTTGCCGGTGCGCGAAGCCGTGGCACGCAGGTCGGCGATCTTCTCGGCCTCGGGCGCCGCGCGATCGAGAGCCGTATGGGCGCGCTGAATACGCGACTTCGACTTCCCCGTTCGCGCCTTCGGCGACCGACGCAGCCAGGCAAGTTCCCGGCGTAGAAAGTTCTGGCGATTGGACTCGGTGCGTTCGGCCTGAGCAATACGATCGGCCTTCGCTTCAAGGTAGCTTTCGTAGCCACCATTGTAACTGAACGCAGAACCGCGATCGATTTCGACGGTTCTCATCACCACGCGGTCGAGAACATAGCGATCGTGGGTAATCAGGATGAGCGCGCCGCGGTAACTATCGCACAGGTACTCTTCGAGCCATTCAATTGTACCAATGTCCAGGTGATTGGTCGGTTCGTCGAGAATCGCCAAGGCGGGCGCCGACAAAAGCACTTTGGCCAACCCGACTGCGCGGCGGCGACCGCCGCTCAGCGTGTCGACCGATGCGTCGATGTCATCGACGCCCAAGCGTCCCAAGATAGCCTCAGCCTCGTGCAGGCGGTCCCACCCGCCCGCGCGCTCGACGTCTTCTGCCGCCGCAGTCTGTTCGGCGAGCCAGCGATCTACCTCGACACCGGTGCCGAGCCCTTCGAGCGCACGTTCGTAGCGCGCATGCGCAGCGTTCCACGCGCGCAGTCCAGACAGAACGGCTTGACGAACGGTCTCCCCGGGAGCGAAGCGCGGATCCTGAGCCAGGTAGGCGACCTCTGCGCCACGTTGCACCGCAATCGTACCCGAGTCAGGCGCTTCGAGACCACCGAGAATTCTCCCGAGGGTACTTTTTCCGCAGCCGTTGTTGCCGACTACCCCAACCCGTTCTCCCTCATCAACCGACAACGACACGCCGTCCAAGACGATCTCGTGATCGTAGACCTTGCGAACATCGGTAGCGCTAACGACGGGCATGCGTTCGAGACCTAGGGCTTGGGCCCGACCTATACACGGCCGAGCGAAGATTCTTGATCCGAGCCGACCAAGCGATGCGCTGCCGCCAAGTACTCGGCAATCGCTCGATACGCCCAACTGGTACGCGCAAGCGGCCCATCAAAGAAACCGCAATGACTTCCGCGAGTCGTAAACGCGAGGGTCATGCGCGGCAAGGTTTGCAACGCATCACGGTGCTCATAGACGTTCTGCTTCACGCAGACCGGATCGTCTGCCGAATTGATGACCAGAACCGGAGTCTGCGCTTGTAGAGCAACTTCCATGGGATTGGACGCCGCGTAGAACGCCTCGCGGGTGGCGAAACCCGCGAGCGGAAACAACCGCTCATGAAAACCGAGCAGCGAAGTCGCGTGGGAGCACTCGTCGAAGCCGTCTATGGTAGAAAGCACGTCGGCGTGTTGATGCAGGAAGAACGTAACTAGTTTTCGCGACAGATAGGCATCATAGCGGGGATGTATGAAGCGAAACGCGCCCGGCACATCGTAGGCAGGACAAAACACCACTGCGGCGCGAAGACGCGAAGCTCCCGCCTCCTCGCCTAGATAACGTACCAACAACCCGGATCCGGCCGAGACACCAACCCCGTATAGAGACGCACCGGGTCGGCGCGCCTGAATCGCCGCGAGCTGGTCGCGCAGGTCGGAGGTCGACCCCATGGTGTTGATCTGCGGCGCCGTCAGCGGCAGTCCTGCGTGCCCACGGCGATTGCATGCGGCCACGACCCAACCAAGTTCACGGTGCAAGTGTGCAACGAAGCGCCGGAGCGCGTCGCCGCTGCCGCAAATGGTGTGCATGACCACTACAACCGGTGCCGCCGGCGCCGCGTCCAGACCGAGCCACTGGATCGAGACTGTTCCGCCGTCAGCTGCGGTTATGCGCTCGTCAACGTCCCAGAAAACCCGTGGGGCGGTCTGGTCTCGCACCGTCGTCAGTACGTTTTGCACGTGAGGGTTGCGAGCCCACAAAGGCGGCATGCACCCGCCCTTCAGCGTAACACAAGATGCCATGACCGCGCGGTTCCATTCGTCGTCGCGCCCACCGTAACAGGTTAGGGTTTTGTTCTCGGCCAGTACCATTAAGAAGCGTTGATTGGTTCCGTCGACTCCGGCAATCTATGCCGCACGGTCGGCCGCACGATCGACGACACGGTTGGCGTCACGCAATGCTTGGACACGTGCATACCACGCCGCCAGTCGCGGTCGTTCCATGACCTTGGCATAAGCCGGAAAGTCTTTGATGCAGGTCAGCGCTCCATGCGCAGATACATCGCCGATAGACACTGAAGGGCCGGCAACAAAGTCGTCGTCACCGAGCCAGTTCTCAAATTTGTCGAGTTCGGCTGCAAGCATCTCGTGCGCATCACCGCCACCACGGCGCTTGACGATGCGCTTGGAGATCTGGTGCATAATGAGCGAGCCCCCGGCACGAACCATTAAGTTCTGAAGCATCCCGAAGTTCGAGGTGCGGGCAGTAACCTGCGCTGCCTTAACGGCCTCGCCCCAAGTACCGTATATGACGGTTGGTAAGACTTGGGCCAGGTCGTCATCAACCCACGCCTCTACCTCGCGGGCTTTGCGCTGCAACTGCTGGTCTTTCGGCAACAGCGGCGTCTTATCGGGGAAACGTTCCTCGATGAAGTCGAGGATCGCCGTCGAGTCCTGCACCGTCCGCTCGCCGTACTGCACGACCGGAACCTTGCGTGGGGTGCCCTCAGGAAGCTCGGGGAGCTCCTTTTTCCCATAGGGATTAACCTCGACCTTCTGGTAGGCCAAACCCTTAACCTCGGCCGCCGCTTTAACCTTGTGACAGAAGGGACAGAGTTCGAACTGGTAGAGAGTAAGTGCCTGCATAGCCGACCTGTATGCCACTAGAGAGGTGAGCTTGCCAACCGCTACCACCCGCGACCAGGCAATGCCCCCCTTGAGAGACGCTCGGGAATACCGTATCCACATAGTCCGCCGGGCGCGCAACCGCACCGGCAAGTCGGCTTACGCTTCGTATTGGACGCAGAGAATGCAAACCAACCCTTCGAGCCGATACTTCCGCTTTGTTACCCCTTTCCTTGTACTCGGCCTCGCCGACGGACTTATCAACGCGGTTTCACGCATCGCCGAAAACCACTATTTCGAACAAAGCCTCGGCTACCTGGCGGTCGAACTCGCACGTTCGCAGATCAATGCAGGACTGTTGTTCGCGCTGCTCTGTTCGACTGCTCTCTACGGGTTGGTCGCGGTTTCCCCTCTGCGAAGTCGCAAGGGAGCGGCCGCGCGGTTCGCGGTGTGGCTGTGCATTTCGGTTGGGTTCCTGCTGATCGCAAGCCGTATTTTCGACGGCCACGATTGGTCGGCGAAAATGGTCTCGATCGGGATCTGGCGCGGATGGTACAGCGAAACCATGGTGTTGAAACTGCCGCTGCCGCTGATCGCGTGGCGGTGGATCGACGGTGCCTATCATCAGCCGCTCGCCACGGCGGCGACCGCCCTGCTGCTGCCCTCGCTGGTGGCGACACTGGTCGCACTTGCCGGCAGGCGACCTCGCACGATGAATGCGCGCTGGTGGCTACAGACCGGCCTTGACCGTTTGTTCGTCGCGGCACTGGCTGTGGTCGTCGCCGTTGGCGCCATAGCCAACTTGGCGGCCGCGTTAAAGGCTCCGCAAGTCGCGGCACGTCCGGCCAACGTGATCTGGATCAGCTGGGACTCAACCCGCGCCGATCATTTGTCGTGCTACGGCTATGCAAAACCGACCACACCATCACTGGATGGGTTCGCCGAACAAGCCGTTTTGTTTGAGTCTGCCTTCGCCCAGCACAACTGGACCCGCCCTTCGTACGCCTCGATGTTCACCGGTCTCTATAAATGGGACATTCCCGGCACCCGGCTGGATCCCGGCCAACCTACACTGACCGAAATCCTCAAGAACCACGGCTACAAAACCATCGGCTTCAGCCAGAACCCCAACCTAGACGCCGAACTCGGTTTTGACCAAGGTTTCGATTCCTACGTTCAACTTCCCGGCCGCTCCACGGCCGGGCTCATGAATCATTTCGCGTTAAAGGCCGTGAGAGACCTTGCCGGCAGTCAAGAACCGTTTTTCCTTTTCATCCAGTATCAGGAGCCGCATTGGCCCTATCGACTCGACAGCGGTTACGTCAACCAATTCGCCGGATCGCAAGAAGTCGTAGGTCAAGACGAAATCCAGGATCTGATGTGGCATCACGGCGCTGGATGGGACCCGGCCCAGCCCGGGGTCGAGCGCAAACTCGCCTACATTAGCGGCCTGTACGACGCCGACTTGCGCGCCACCGACGAAGCCTTGGGAGAACTTCTACGTGCCTTACGCGCCGATCAAGACCTCTGGGCCAATTCGCTGGTCATCTTCAACGCTGACCATGGCGACGAGTTGGGCGAACGCGGCGGCTTCGGCCACGGCCACATGAATCTGTACGCGGAACTCACGCGGGTACCTCTGCTGATTCGCTTTCCCGACGCGATGGGCATCCAGCCGCGCCGCTACCGCCGGCCGGTGCAAGGCGTCGATCTGTTCCCCACGGTACTCGACGTAGCCGGGATCGAGTTGCCGCAGCATCTGCGCGGAAGAAGCCTCGTCGAGCTTGCCGACGCTGAGGCCCGCGAAGGCTATGCCGTCAGTTTCCAAGCCGAATTGGTAAGCGTGCGCGACGCGATGCGAACAGTAGTTGTTGACGGCCGTAGCGGCCGGGTTGAGCGTTACCACCGCGGCAAAGATCCGGCCGAAATGGTCGCGCTTGCCGCAACTGCGGCCGACGCCGGTTTCGCCGAACTCGAAGACGAGGCAAAACGGTTGTCCGCGCAGTCTCTGCGCCGCCTTGCCGAACAAGCCGGCGAGGCCGATCCGGCGATGAGAGAGGACCTGGTACGTCGCCTACGTGCGCTCGGTTACCTTCAATAACGCGATCGCGTCGGCACCACCGGCTACCAATGCACCCCGCTCATCAAATGGGCGAAGGCGAGCGCCTCGTCGGGGAGTTCGCCGCTCTCGCCCGGCCCCGCTCCCTCTTTGCCCCGTGCGGCGGCGGAATCCGGGAAGATCTTGTATGCAGTGTTGAGCACCACATCGACAGCCTTGGGCGCGGTGGCGTAGGCGATCTGTCCGAACACGCCGAGCTTTGTCGAGACACGCTTGGGCCGATCAATCATCGCGGTGGCGATCATACCCGCAGCCTCGTCGGCGGTGATAGTCGGGAAGGCGCGGTAGATAGTCGTCGGCGCGATCATCTCAGTGCGTACCAACGGCATGTACACGGTGGTGATGCGCACCCCGTCCTCGACGAGCTCCGAGGCTGCCACCCGAGAAAAGGCGTCAAGTGCCGCCTTAGAAGCAACGTAGGCCGAGAAGCGCGGCGGGTTCGTCTGCACGCCGATCGAGCTGACGTTGATGATGTGTCCGTGGCCGCGCTCACTCATGCCGGGGAGAAAACCGAGGATTAGCTTGATAGCTCCGAAGTAGTTGAGGCGCATCGTGCGCTCGAAATCGTGAAATCGGTCGAGCGACAGTCTGAGCGAACGACGAATCGAGCGGCCCGCGTTGTTCACCAGAATGTCGACGCCGCCGCGCTCGCGCACCACTTCAGCGACAAGGCGGTCGCAATCGGCAAGGTCGGAGAGGTCGGCGGTGTGAATGTGTGCCGTTCCGCCGGCCTCCGCGATTTCGCCGCGCACCGTCTCGAGCTTTTCGACAGAGCGCGCCACCAACAACACCACACCGCCGGCCGCGCCCACCGCAAGCGCCGTGGCGCGTCCGATCCCGGCCGAGGCGCCGGTGATCAGCACACGCTTTCCCGCAACCGCGCCGGCCAGCGAACGGTCGCGAAAAAGATCGGGGTCGAGGCGGCGCTCCCAGTAGTCCCAAAGACGCCATGCATACGACTCAAGCGGAGGCACCTCGATACCGCTCCCCTCCAGGGCCGCGCTTGCCTCGCGGGCGTCGAAGCGCGTCGGGTAGTCGAGAAAGCCCAGCACCCGGCGCGGAATGCCCAACTCTTCGAGTACACCGTCGGTGATGCGTCGTATCGGAGTCATGCCGAGTAGTGCCGTGCGCAACGGACGTGGCACTATACCGCCGGCTTTCATATCGACACGCAGGCCGAATTCCGGCGCATGCGCGGCGCGGGCAAAGACGTTCATGGTCTTGCCGAGGGTGGTAGGTTTAGGATCGGTCAAGTGGAAGCAGCGTCCGTCCAAGCCGTCGGCATGCGCGAGATGGTCCATGGCGGCAGCGACGTAGTCGACGGGTACGAGATTGATCTCTCCGCCCTCTATCCCAACCAACGGAACCCATTGCGGCAATGCCGCGCGCAGCTTCTGCAGCATCTTGAACAGATAATAAGGGCCGTCGACCTTATCTATCTCACCGGTGCGCGAGTGGCCGACGACGATTCCCGGTCGGTAGATGCGCCAAGGCCGCTTGCACGTGGTGCGAACGAGTCCTTCCGAGTCGTGCTTGGTCGCAAAGTAGGGGTCATCGAGCCCCTCGGCCTCCTCGAACATGTCTTCGCGCCAAAGACCGCGGAAGCGGCCGGCCGCCGCGATCGAACTCGTGTGATGAACGCACCCGGCCGCCATCGCCGCGGCCGCTTGCAAAGCGTTGCGCGTGCCGTCGATGTTGGCGCGCGCCATCGCGTCGGCGTCGGCGGTCATGTCGTAGAGGGCTGCGAGGTGAAAGAAGTGGTCGACACCGGTCAAGCGCGCGACGGCTGCGTCGTCGAGTCCGAGCCGCGGCGCAGTCAGGTCCCCCGCCTCCGCAAGCACACGGTCGGCGTGCGAACCCCAGTTACGCTTGATTTCGTCGAGTTTGCCTCGCGAGCCCTCGCGCACCAGCACATGCACGGTGCCCCCGCGTGTAAGCAGCAATGGCACCAGGTGTCGCCCGATGAATCCCGTGGCTCCGGTGACGAAGTAGCGCATGTTGTGAGTACTCCTTGGGCATCACCACAACCCTTTTCCGGGAGCACCCCTGTCGGCAACGGTAGTGGATCGGCGTGGCGCGGACGCTAGCCGATTCGACAGTCGATTCCAACGCTCGGTCGGCGGCGATCCGCTGTGTGCGATCGACGCCGAGTTTGTTCGACGGGCGCTTGAGGGCCCCCGCGCGTCATTGCCCTTTCTAGGGCTTTTTGGGCTTCTTGGGCTTCTTGGGCTTTTTGGGCTTCTTCGGTTTCTTCGGTTTCTTGGGCTTCTTGGGTTTCTTGGGTTTCTTCGCCTTCTTAGGCTTCTTGGGCTTCGGGGCTGGGTCGACTGTGCCGGGTGCGCTGGTACCGCCGGTGTCAGCGGCAGCGGCAACGTCGGTTTGTGCGTCGCCTTTTAAAGCCGCCACGTTTTGCGCAAGGACACTGCTGAGAGAAGAACCAAAGGTCGAGGTCACCGTAATCAAGGCGACGGCGATCATGGCTAGAATAATCGCGTATTCCGCCATCGTAGCTCCGGCGGGATCCACCCACAGTTGCTTCAGTCGCTTGGAAATCCTCATCCGTCCGCCTCCGTTGTAACCCGCAACCCCCGGAATGGGCTCCGACACTACACAATAGCCGTTTACGCTCGTCAGGACGGCAAAACTTACCGCGCACAGCGGTTGCGCAATAGTGTGGGCTGTCGGCGGGTCTTGTTCAGGCGGGGAGTAGCGACACCGTCCGCCCTCGGCTCCCGGGCTTTTCTGGGAGACTGACCCAAGACTGCTCAAAGTTTCAGAGGCGCTGATGTAGACTCGTCGGCATGAGCGAGGCCCGGCTGCACATTCCGCGCGGAATGCGGATAACCTCCATGACCCGCCGCACAGCCTCGCGCGACGATCTCTTGCTCGATTTCGCCACATCACTGACCAACTCGCCCGGGCGGGTGAGTCTTGAGTCGGTCTCCTGACTGGCTTGTACCCGGCTTGCTGCCGTGAACGCTACTGAAGAACTGCTGCTGATCCTGGCCGACCCGGCCTGCTACCCCAATCGCCCTGGGTCGGTGGAGATCGTGCAGACCCACATCTCGATCGTCAGCATCGCCGGCGAGTTGGTCTACAAGTTCAAGAAACCGGTGCGGCTACCGTTTCTCGACTTCTCGACGATCGAGCTACGGCGCCACTACTGCCGCGAAGAAGTGCGGTTGAACCGGCGGTTGTGCCCCGACGTCTACCTCGGCACAACCGCACTCGCGCGCACCGCCGACGGACCGCGGCTGGGCACTCCCGGCGCCGACGACGTTACCAACACGATCGACACCGCAGTGGTCATGCGGCGACTGCCGGCCGATCGGATGCTCGACCAGTTGTTGGTCGAAGGTGCAGTCTCCGCAGTCGAGATCGCAGCACTGGCGCGGATGGTCGCCCGTTTCCACGCCGAGGCCGCGCGCGGTGCCGCAGTGCGAGCGGCCGGCGCACCCGAGCGGCTGTTGCAGTCGGCACGCGAAAACTTCACCGAGATTGCCGCGCTAGCCGTACACGGCATGTCGTCCGAACTGCTCAGGGTAATGCAGCAGTTGACCGACGACGATTTCGCGTGGCTGCTGCCGGTGTTGCACGAACGCGCCGACGCCGACCGCGTCATCGACGGACACGGCGACCTGCATACGCGTAACGTCTGCATGACCGAGCCGCCCGCGATCTACGACTGCATCGAATTCTCGGCCGTATTCCGTTGCGGCGACGTCGCCACCGACATTGCGTTCCTCGACATGGATCTGCGCTATCGCGGCGCGCCTGAGTTGGCGACAGCGTTCGTCGACGCCTACGTCGCGCACAGCGGTGACAAGGATGTGCTCGGGCTGCTGCCGCCGCTGTCACGCTACCGCGCGATGGTGCGCGCCAAGGTCGCAGCAATGACCGCCTCTGAAGCGGAAATCGACTGCGCCGATCGCGACGGCGCACGAAGTAGCGCCGCACGGCACCTGCAACTGGCCGCGGCATCTGCGCTGGAGTCAAAGCTGCGGCGTAAGCAAACTCCACTGTGGCTGTTGCTGTGCGGACCACCGGGAAGCGGTAAAAGTTCGCTTGCTGCGCGGCTCCGCTACGGAACGAACTGGCCCTGCTTGGCAACCGACGCGATACGCAAGGAACTGGCCGGCAAAGCGCTGAACGAGCGCCTCAATGCGTCTCACTACAGTGCTGCGTTCTCGGAGCGCACCTACGCAGAACTGCTGCGGCGCGCAGCCGCGGCACTACGCGGCGGAGTGCCGGTGGTGGTGCTCGACGGCAACTTCCCGACGCCTGATCATCGCTGCACGGCCGCCGCTGCTGCGCGCGCCGCCGGCGCCGAGTTCGTTTGTCTCTATGTTGACGTCGATGAGGAGACCGGCCGCACTCGAGTCACTACGCGCGCCGAGGATCCACACCGCATCAGCGACGCCGGCCCCGCTCAATACGACGAACTGCGTGCCCGCTTCGTCGCACCATCGGCGGCCGAGCACATCGCCGTGCATCGGCTCGACGCCACCGGCGCGCTGGCCGATGTCGCGGCGATAGGGTTCGCACGGCTGCTTGTCTGAGCCCGATCTCACGGTTCGTAGTACGGTTTGAGACGGGCTCGAGAATGCCGTATCCAGGATGTCGTCAAATCGTCAGAAACGATTGACGCAAAGCGAGGTTTTCATGGCTGCTCTCGATCGTGTACCCAGTGTAGTATTCAAGACCAGAGTCCGAGACGATTCCGTCGAAGGGCCCAACCCCTACCGCTGGCAAGACGTATCTACCGACGAGATCTTCAGCGGCAAGAAGGTCGTGGTGTTCTCGCTGCCCGGCGCTTTCACCCCGACTTGCTCGTCCAACCACTTGCCACGCTACGAGGAACTCTACGACGAGTTCAAGGCTCATGGCGTAGATCAGGTAATCTGCGTGTCCGTCAACGACGCGTTTGTCATGTTCCAGTGGGGCAAGCAGGTCGGCGCGACCAACGTTTCGCTCTTGCCTGACGGTAACGGCGAGTTCACGCGCAAAATGGGCATGCTCGTCGATAAATCCAACCTCGGCTTCGGCTATCGCTCGTGGCGTTACTCAATGCTGGTCGACGACGGCCGCATCGAGAAGATCTTCATCGAGCCCAACTTCGCCGACGTCAGCCCCACCGACCCCTTCGAAGTTTCTGATGCCGATACGATGCTGGCTTACTTAAAAGGGACGAAGTCAGCAGGCCTATCAGCACCGCGCCGAGATTTCGTCGGCTAGACCTCAGGGCTTTTCTGCTCCTATCTTTGCCAGTGCCTCCTTGCGCGCCTGCTCGGCGATCGAACGGACGGCCGTCAGCTCTTTCTCGAATGCGTCGAGGTCGAAAGCATGCCAATGGCGAGACGACAAACGCAGTTGGCGTTTGCCCTCATCGATGCGCAGCATGATACGCGCGGCGCACGAAGAGCCGTCACCCAACAGGCCGACGGCGATGACCGCTTGCTCGAGTTCTCGCTCTGTATCCAAGACATGCTCCAAGGCTTTACGCGCCGCTTCGGCGACCTCGGGCTTGACGCCCGGGTCGTCGGTGTTGTGGCACAGCGAACAGCGACCGGCGAGCTGCAGCGGATTGACTGAACCGACGTCCATTTCGAAACCGTGACAGGTGGTGCAGCTTGGCGCCAGACGATCATCCTTGAGCTCTCGGTAGTGTTTGCTGGTAGCGAACTGATCGCTCACGGCCTTGTGGCATTTGCCGCAGGTTTCGGGGAGGTTCTTGAAATACACTGGACTCTTGGTATCGCGAGACGGCACGATGTCGCGATGGGCGCCGTTCTTGTCGGGATGCTTGGGATCGCCGCCGTGACATTTTTCGCAGGTAACGGCTTTCTGACCGTGCACGGCTCCGTACCAATGCAAGAACTGGTCTTGCGCCCAAGGCGCGAACTCCTTAGCGGTTTCAGCGGTGCGATGGCACGCCACACAGGTGTTGCTCTTCGTCGAGGTCTTTGACGATTCCGCCCGGCAGTTACCGGCGGGTAGGATGAGCGCCACCGAGGCCGCCGCAAGCACGATGCCGCTGCGCCGCCATGCCGCGCCGACGATGTCAGTAAGGGCCTTCACCACCGTCGTGGCACATTGTGCACTCTGTGTACTCATCGATTTCCGCCTCGTCGCCGCGATGAAAGAACAGCTGGCCTTTCGCAAAGTCAACGCCGTTCGACGGCGTCGATGACTGGACCAGCACCACGTGACATTTCGTGCAGGTGTGAAACACCGTCTCTCCTTCGCTGGTCACCAGGCTGTCATTATGGCATCGAAAACATCCCTCTGTGTCACGGTGGCCGATGTTGTCGGGGTATGTATCCCAGCGTACGTCCATTTCCGGGAAGAAGTTGTGGCTATAGATGTCTTGTAGGGTTTGGATAGCGGCACCGACAAGATCCCCAGATCCGGCAGCCGGCGGATTCTCCCTGTAATAAGACGTAAGCGCCTCATCAATCGCTCGTCGTGCGGCCGACTCATCGGCGTACTCCGCTGCCAATACGTAGACGGCCTGTTGCTTGATGGATGGCAACGCGGGGTTGAGTCGCCCACTGGAAAGGGCGCGGTTGACTGCCACCGCCGGGCTGGTGAACTGATGTGCCGGTCGGCTATGGCAATCAACGCAGCCCATCGTGTGGACCGGAAGCTGGGCTAGCTCCTCCGGCGTCGTCGAATCCCTGCGACGTTGGAATACCTTAGTTTTCCCGTCCGGTTCAGTAACCTCTATACGAAGAATTTTCGACTTGTCGTCGCCGCCGGCGACGAACTGAACCGTGCGTCCGAGCATCATGTGGTAGTGAATGCCTTCTCCCTCTTCGCCGCCCGGCTTGATGCCGCCGACGTTGACCAGAAGGCGCAGTTCTGATGGCTCATTGCCCTCGTCGGCTCCGAAGTACTTGTAGATTTTCTCCTTGTAGCCGACCCAGCGATCGCGCCAGTGGCATGTCTGACAGGCGGTCGACGGTGTCGGCCGGCTATGGGGCGAGACCCGTACCGGGCGCTCGTATATGCCGGTCGCGACGCCCCAAAGTTGTTTGACACCGCGGAGTTTCGCTTCAGCAAAGGATCCGGCGCCCGAGCCGACGTGACACTGAACACACTTGACACGTGCGTGTGGTGAATGCTGGTGGGCCGTGTCTTGGGGCCCCATTACCGCGTGACAAGCCCCGCCGCAAAAAGAGTCCGATTCGACGTAGTGCACCGTCTTGTAGGTACCGGCGCCCAAGGTGCCGAACGCGAGTACCACGGCCGCGACAACGCCGAGAGCGATCCCACGGTCGCGCGCGCGGTGCAGATCCAGCGCTCGAACACCCCATCGCCTCGGCGGCTTGCCGGCCCGGCGGCGGCGCGCCGTAAGCGCGGCACCTATTAAAGCAACGACAAAAGCGGAGCCTCCGATCAGCGCCAGCAGCACATAGGCGACACCGAGATAGGCGAGTTCCAGATGCGAAAAGAAGTCGAGCGCGAGCAGCGAGAGGGCAAGGCCCACCGCCAGCAGAGAAACCGCAAAACCGCCGAGGCTGGTCCAGTTGTAAAAAGCCTCTTCGAGTGGTGCCGCGTTGGGTCGTAAGGACTTCTTATCCATGGTCGCGATAAGTATAGTGCAACTCTTATACCAATCCAACTTCAGCGCCGACCCCTCATAACCCAAGCGAATGCCTCATTTGCGTGGAAAGTCTCACTGCAGGGGGAACGTGATTCTCACGTTTGAGAGAGATAGCATCCGTGCTGACCGAACGGATTCGTGAGGAGACAGGAATGTCGGAGAGACGCAGGATCACCGTAGACGGCAACGAGGCCACCGCCTCAGTAGCCCACCGCACCAACGAAGTGATCGCTATCTACCCGATCACCCCGTCTTCGAACATGGGCGAAGCGGCCGATGAGTGGGCCGCCGCGGGCAGGAAGAATATCTGGGGAACTGTACCCGAGGTTTCCGAGATGCAGTCTGAAGGCGGCGCCGCCGGTGCGGTCCACGGGGCTCTGCAAGCGGGATCACTGAGCACTACGTTCACCGCTTCGCAAGGGCTGCTGCTGATGATTCCGAATATGTACAAGATCGCCGGCGAACTGACCTCGTTTTGCATGCATGTCGCCGCCCGCTCCGTGGCGACACACGCGCTGTCGATCTTCGGAGACCATTCCGACGTGATGGCCTGCCGCCAGACCGGGTTCGCGCTGCTGGCGTCCAACTCGGTTCAGGAAGCCCACGACTTCGCGTGTATCGGACAGGCCGCCACCCTGGAGACCCGGGTCTCGTTCCTACACTTCTTCGACGGCTTCCGGACCTCCCACGAAGTCTCAAAAATCGTCGAACTATCCGACGACGACCTGCGCTTCATGATTTCGGACGACCTCGTGAAGAACCACCGGCTGCGCGCGCTGTCGCCCGACCATCCGGTCCTGCGTGGAACCGCGCAAAACCCGGACGCCTTCTTCCAGGCCAGGGAAGCGTGCAACGTGTTCTACCGCGACTGCCCCGACACCGTGCAAAAGACCATGGACCGGTTCGCCGCTAGGACCGGACGGCGCTACAAGTTGTTCGACTACATCGGGCACCCACAAGCGGAGCGCGTCATCGTCATGATGGGCTCCGGCGCCGAGACCACCGAGGAAACGGTCGAGTACCTGCAGAACACCGGCGAGAAGGTCGGCCTGCTGAAGGTCCGCCTTTACCGCCCGTTCTCTCTCAAGCACTTCGCCGACGCCCTGCCGGCTTCAGCACGAGCAATTGCAGTTCTCGACCGCACCAAGGAACCGGGTGCGATCGGCGACCCGATGTACCTGGACGTCGTCACCGCACTGCGCGAACTGGAAGATGCCGGCCAATCGCCGCTTAAAACCGCTCCGGCGGTGATCGGTGGCCGCTACGGGCTGTCTTCCAAGGAGTTCAACCCGGCGATGGTGAAGGCTGTGTTCGACGAACTGGCCAAAGACAAACCGAGAAACCATTTTACGGTCGGGATCGTCGATGACATCACGCACACCTCCCTCGCGGTGGACGCCGACTTCGACATCGAACCGGAGAACGTGGTCCGCGGCGTGTTCTTCGGCCTCGGGGCCGACGGCACCGTGGGCGCCAACAAAAACTCCATCAAGATCATCGGCGAAGAAACAGAAAACTACGCCCAGGGCTACTTCGTCTACGACTCCAAGAAGTCGGGAGCTATCACTATCTCACACCTCCGCTTCGGGCCCGAACCGATCCGTTCAACCTACCTGATCAAGGAGGCCAATTTCGTTGCCTGCCACCAGTTCGTGTTCCTCGACAAGTACGACATGCTGTCGTACGCGGCACCCGGATCGGTGTTCCTTCTGAACGCTCCGTTCTCCAAGGAAGAGGTCTGGGACCAGCTGCCAAAGGAGGTGCAGGTGCAGATTCTGGAGAAGGACCTGCGCTTCTACACCATCGACGCCTACGAAGTGGCGCAGGCCACCGGCATGGGCAGCCGGATCAATACCATTATGCAGACCTGCTTCTTCGCGATCTCCGGTGTCATCCCCCGCGAGGAGGCGATCGCACAGATCAAGAACGCAATCGAGAAAACCTACGGCATCAAGGGCGGCGGGCTCGTTCAGAAGAATTTCGAAGCGGTGGACGCGACCCTCTCCCATCTCCACCGGGTCGAGGTTCCCGCTAAGGTCACCAGCGGGCGCTCCCGCCCACCGGTGGTGGCGCCCGAGGCGCCGGATTTCGTCCGCCGGGTGACCGCCGTCATGCTCGAAGGCAAGGGCGATCTGCTGCCGGTGAGCGCCTTTCCGGTAGACGGTACCTGGCCGCTGGGCACCAGCAGGTGGGAGAAGCGCAACATCGCGCTGGAGGTACCGATCTGGGACGAGAGCTTCTGCATCCAGTGCAACAAGTGCGCGATGGTCTGCCCCCACGCCGCCATCCGCGCCAAGGTCTACACGGAGGCGAGCTTGGAGGGAGCGCCCGAAGGGTTCCGGTCGATGGGCTTCAAGGCAAGCGGGTTCCCGGAGTCTTCCTACTCAATCCAGGTCGCGCCGGAAGACTGCACCGGTTGCGGACTGTGCGTCGAAGTCTGTCCGGCTAAGGACAAAGCGAATCCAAAGCACAAGGCGCTCAATATGGAGTCGCACATGGAACACGTCGAACGCGAGCGAGAGAGCTACGCGTTCTTTCTCGACATAGCTGAGGCCGACCGCTCGCAGGTCAATCTCGACGTGAAAGGTTCGCAGTTTCTGCAACCGCTGTTCGAGTACTCCGGCGCCTGTTCCGGCTGCGGCGAGACTCCTTACCTCAAGCTGCTGACCCAATTGTTCGGTGACCGCGCGCTGATCGCCAACGCCACAGGCTGTTCCTCGATTTACGGCGGCAACCTGCCGACCGCTCCGTACTCCGTGAACTCCGACGGTAGGGGTCCGGCCTGGTCGAACTCGTTGTTCGAAGACAACGCTGAGTTCGGGTTCGGATTCCGGCTGGCCGTAGACATGCACAACGCGCAGGCCAAGCAGCTACTGCAGCAACTCGGTTCCCGTATCGGCGATACCCTGGTGGATGCCCTGTTGAACGCCGACCAACGCGGCGAAGCCGGAATCGCCGCGCAGCGCGAGCGGGTGACGGAGCTGGCCGACAAGCTGGCCGACATCGACGACCCGCACGCCGTCCGGCTGGCGCTGCTCGCCGATTATCTTGTGAAGAAATCGATCTGGCTGGTCGGCGGCGACGGTTGGGCCTACGACATCGGGTACGGCGGCCTCGACCATGTCATGGCCATGAACCGCAACGTGAACATCCTGGTGCTGGACACCGAGGTTTATTCCAACACCGGAGGTCAGCAGTCCAAGGCGACACCGCTGGGCGCTTCAGCCAAGTTCGCCATTGCCGGTAAGGAGATCCCCAAGAAGGACCTGGGGATGGAAGCGATGAGCTACGGACACGTCTACGTCGCAAAGATCGCGTTCGGCGCCAAGGATACCCAGACGGTCAAGGCGTTCCTCGAGGCCGACTCCTACGACGGGCCCTCCTTGATCATCGCCTACAGCACCTGCATCGCCCACGGCTACAACCTGGTGCGCGGGCTTGATCAGCAGAAGACCGCGGTCAACAGCGGTTACTGGCCGCTGTATCGCTTCGATCCACGTCGCGTCAAAGACGGTCGGCCGCCGCTTTCCCTGGACTCCGGAAAGCCAAAGGTTCCGGTCTCCGCGTTCATGAGAAACGAGGCGCGTTTCCGCATGGTGGAAAAGACGAACCCGGAACGCTACGAACAGCTGGCCCGCTTGGCGCAATCCCAGGCCATGCGCCAGTACTCGGTTTACGAGCAACTCTCCGGTATTACCATCCCCAAAACCGAGGATCCGGAAGAACCGAAGACCTAAGAGGGCAC
Source organism: Deltaproteobacteria bacterium (assembly GCA_029262415.1). Lineage (GTDB taxonomy): Bacteria > Desulfobacterota > Binatia > UBA1149 > JAJCZL01 > JAJCZL01. The sequence goes on from JAJCZL010000009.1 coordinate 66,088, forward strand.
CATGAACCTGAACAGCAATTACCTCGGGCTCAAACTCGACCACCCGCTCATGGCGGGCGCTTCGCCGCTCTCGGCCGACCGGGATTCGGTCCGGCGCCTGGAAGACGCCGGCGCAGCTGCGATCGTGCTGCCCTCTCTGTTCGAGGAACAGATCGAGAATGAGGAGAACTCCTCGGCCCGCTACCTGGACGCCCACGACAACTTCACAGCGGAGGCCTCCAGCTTCGCGCCGTCAATCAACCGGGACGTTTTCCGCCTCGGCCCCGAAGAGTACCTCGAGCACCTGCGCTGGACGAAAGAGAATGTATCGGTGCCGGTGATTGGTTCTCTGAACGGCACGTCGTTGGGGGGTTGGCTGGAGTATGCCTCCTTGATGGAGCAGGCCGGCGCCGACGCCATGGAGCTGAACCTGTACGAGATGGCCTGCGACCCCAACCAGAGCGGCAGCAACAAGGAGAGCGACGCCCTGGAGATCCTCAAGGCGGTCAAGTCTAAGGTGAAACTACCAGTGGCGTTAAAGCTCTCGCCTTTCTATTCTTCGCTGCCCCACTTCGCCGGTCTGCTGGAGGCGGCGGGCGCCGATGGGCTGGTTCTCTTCAATCGTTTTTACCAGGCCGACCTCGATATCGAGAATCTCGAGGTGACCCGCATCCTGCATCTTTCCGATTCTTCGGAACTGCTCCTGCGGCTGCGCTGGCTGGCGGTTCTCTCCCCCACGTTCAAGGGATCCCTTGCGGCCACCGGCGGGGTGCACCACGTCCACGACGTGGTCAAGGCGGTGATGTGCGGCGCGCACGCGGTACAGGTCGTCGCCGCGCTGCTGCGCGAAGGTCCCGGCTACCTGGCGACCTTGCGGACCTGCCTCGCGCAATGGCTTGAAGAACACGAATACGAATCGCTCGAGCAGATGTGCGGCAGCATGAACCTGTCACGCTGCCCCAACCCCGAGGAGTACGAGCGCACTAACTACGTGCACATACTGCAGACCTGGCAGGTCTAGAGGGGTTCTATCGACGCAATGGGGCGGGCGTGGCACACTCGGCGCACGCCCCTCATGACTGCGACACGATACATGCTTGCGATCGACCTCGGCACCAGCGGGCCGAAGGTGGCGCTGGTCGGTGAGGATGGACGGCTCGCCGCACGGGCGGTACGTCGGGTACCTACCCAGGTCGTCCCCGGCGGCGGCGCCGAGCAGGACGCCGCCGAGATCTGGCGAGCCGTCCTCGATGCATCCAGCCAGACACTCGCGCAGGCAGACGTGCCGCGCGACGCCGTCATCGGGGTAGTCTGCGACAGCCACTACTTCTCACTTATTCCGGTGGATGCCGACGGTAACGCCCTGATGAACTGCATCGTCTGGATGGACCAGCGCGGCGCACCCTACACAATGGCGATCTACGGGCGCGAGCCGGATTCGCTCGGGCGATGGATCGAGGTTCACGGGCTCCCGGCGATTCCCTCAGGTATCGACTCGCTGGCGCACCTGCTGTTCGTGAAGCACGAACGGCCGGAGGTCTACGAACGCACCCATGCGTTCGTAGAACCGATGGATTTCGTCAACGCCCAACTCACCGGGGTGGTGGCGGCGAACGCCTGCACCGCCTATCCACTACTGCTCACCGACAACCGGCGTCTCGACGACGTGCACTACGACGACGCGCTGGTGCGCATGACCGGTGTCGATCGGACAAAGCTGCCGCCGCTGCTCCCGATCGGCGAAAGCATCGGCACGCTGCGCACCGAGGTTGCCGCCGAACTCGGCCTCTCGCCCACCACAAGAGTGTTTGCGGGCATGAACGACACACAGGCGGTGGCGGTCGGCGCAGGCACCTTCCAGCCGGGTCAGGGCGGCATCAATATCGGTACCACCACGCAGATTCTCGCGCACATCGACGGCATGCGCGGCGACCTCGAAAACTCCATTTTGAGCATGCCGAGCGCACTCGCGGGGCGCTACATGGCGCTCGCAGAGAACGGCCTGGGCGGAAAGCTACTCGAGCACTTCGTCGAGAACGTGGTTTATCCGAAGGACGCCTTCGCGGATCACTCGACAGAGGACGCCTACGCGCGTATCGAGCCGGTGGTCGCGGCCGAGCCGGTGGGGAGCGGCGGGCTGCTGTTCCTTCCGTGGTTCACGGGGTTGCAGACGCCGATCATCGATCCCAACGCCCGCGGCGCCTTCTTGAACGTATCGCTCTCTACGACACGCACACGGATGATGCGTGCGATCGTCGAAGGAATCAGCTTCAACATGCGTTGGCTGCTGCCGGCGGTGGAGGCGGTATCCGGTCATCCCTTCGACGAACTCCGCTTCTCGGGTGGCGGCGCGATGTCGGACGAGTGGTCGCAGATCATGGCCGACGTGATGGCCCGCCCGGTGCTGCAGGTTGACGACGCGCGCTATCTCAACGCCAAGGGCGCGGCCTTTGCGGCGTTCACGCACGCAGGGCTCACCGGTCTCGATCAAATCGACCGCTTCTGCCCGATCAAGCGGCGCTACGAACCCCGTGCGCAGAGCCGAGACGTCTACGCCCGGCTCTTCGCGCAGTTCGTCGCGGCCTACGAGCAGAACCGGCCGATCTTCGCGGCTCTGAACACCGACGCGGCGTTGGCCGCCCCACCCGATGCTGGAGAGGATCAATGAGTCCCGAGGAGTTACAAAGCCATCTCACCCAAGCCGTGGCGCTGGCCGAGCAGGCCGGTCCGATCGCCGCCGGCTACTTCCGCCGGCGGCTCGAGGTGCACGACAAGTCGCAGGGGGGCTACTTCGACCCGGTCACCGTGGCCGACCGCGAGGTCGAGCGCTTTCTTCGCGGTGCTCTACAGTCGCAGTTCCCGGGCTACGGCGTGCTCGGCGAAGAAGATGGTATGGACGGCGCCGATGCCAAGCGCTGCTGGGTGATCGATCCGATCGACGGTACGCGCGCTTTCATCACCGGCATGCCGGCCTGGGGCATCCTGCTCGGTCTGACCGAAGATAGTGCGCCGCTGGTGGGTGTTATGCACCAGCCCTACATGGGTGAGACGTTTTACGGTGCCCGCGGCTGCGGTTCCCGGTTGCGCCGTGGCGGTAGCGAGGTCACGCTGGCCACCCGCACCGACGTCGCGCTCGCCGACGCGGTCCTGTACAGCACGCATCCCGATATGTTCATCGGCGAGGCCGAGCGCGCCGCGTTCGACCGCGTGGCCGGCGCGTGCCGGATGACGCGCTTCGGGGGTGATTGCTACTCCTACTGTCTGCTCGCGCTCGGCCAGATCGATCTCGTCGTCGAGTCCTGTCTGCAGCCCTACGACATCGTAGCGCTGATCGCGATCATCGAGGCCGCCGGCGGCGTCGTCACCGACGGCCGCGGTGGCGACGCCGCCGGGGGCGGCTTCGTCGTCGCTGCCGGCAACGCCGCATTGCATGCCGAGGCGCTGGCGGCACTCAATCTCTAGAACACGGAGCACGAATCAATGGCCAACCAAGACAGCGACCCCACCAGTGGGATCTATCCCTACGCCGAGCGATTCGGTGTCGTCGATCACTTTCCCGAGAGCGGCCGTCCGCGCGCAGAGATCCTTGCCGAACTGCGCACCATGGCGAGCGAGGAGGACGGTTTTTGGCAAACCGGTCAGTGCTCGGGGACGATGTACTGCGGCGACACTTCGCACTATTCGTTTCTGAATGAGGCCTTCGCGCTCTACTCGCATGTGAACGCGCTGCAACGCGACATCTGTCCGAGCGCAACCCGGTTTGAGGGCGAGATCACCGCGATGGCGCTCGACCTCATGCACGCCGGCGAGGTCGCGGACCACCATCCGGGCGAAAGCCCACGCGGCTCGGTAACCTCGGGCGGAACCGACAGCATCATCACAGCAGTGCTGATGTACCGCGACAAGGCGCGTGCCGAGAAGGGCATCACCGAGCCCGAGATGATTATCCCGCGCACCGCGCACCCGGCCTTCGACAAGGGCGCACACCTGTTCGGTCTGAAGCTCGTGCACGCGCCGGTACACCCCGACACCACGCTCGTCGACGTAGACTTCGTGCGCGACAACATCAACGACAACACGGTAATGCTGGTCGGTTCGGCCGGAAACTATCCTTACGGTACGATCGATCCGATCGGCGAGCTTTCGGAGTTGGCGGCGAGCCGCAACGTCGGCCTGCACGTCGACGGCTGCCTCGGCGGTTTCATCCTGCCGTGGGGTGAGCAACTCGGTTACGACATACCGGTGTTCGATTTCCGGCTACCCGGCGTCACCACCATCTCAGCCGACACCCACAAGTACGGTTTCGGGCTCAAAGGCACCTCGGTGCTGCTGTTCCGCGACAAGTCGTTCCGCGATCACGTCTATTTCATGACTCCGGAATGGCCCGGCGGAAAGTACAACTCGCCGGGGATCGCCGGCAGTCGTTCGGGCGGACTGCTCGCGGCCGCCTGGGCCTCGATGGTGAGTCTCGGCAGAGAAGGCTACCGGCGCTACGCCAACGCGATCTTTGAGAGCGCATTCGCGATGCAAAAGGTCGTGCGCGCTCACAACGAGCTGCGCATGATGGGCGATCCGACCTTCTGCTTCTCGTTCACCTCGGATCGCTTCGACATCTACCACGTCAACGACTTCATGCACGGCCGTGGCTGGCGCTTCAACGGTCAGCAGTATCCAAACGCCATACATATGTGTGTAACGCGTCCGCAGACGCAGCCGGGCGTGGTCGAGAAGTTCGCCGAAGACCTCGAAGCCGCAGTGGCCTACGCTCTGGATCCGCCGATCGCGGCGCCCAAGTCCGGCGCTATCTACGGCGGGGTCCCCAAGGAGATCCCCGGCGTCGACGAGATGGTCAAACACATGCTCATCGATTATCTCGACCGCTGCGGCGACGTCCCTGGGGTGTAATCGGCGCGCAGCCGCCGCCGCATGATCTTGTTCGACGCCGTGCGCGGTAACGAAGGTACGATGACGACGTCGTGAATCTTGAACAGCGGATTGAGATCGGCGCGGATCAGAGTCTGCATCGGCGCTAAGAGATCGCCGGGCGCTCGTTCGACGCCTTCTTTCAAGACCGCATAAACAACCAGACGGCCGGGTCCGCCGCCGGGAGGCGGGTCGGCGACCGCGGCGACTTCATCGACTCCTTCGATGTTCTTCAGGGCGCGCTCGATCTCGGCGGAGCTGACCTTGATACCGCCGAGATTCATGGTGTCGTCGATCCTGCCGTGGGCGCGATAATAGCCGCCGGGTAAGCGCTCGAGTTGGTCGCCGTGGCGCCGCAAGACCTCGCCGCCGGGGCCGCGCGGAGTGCCGGCAAAATAGACTTCGTGGTGGTCTCGGTTGAGCAGCGTCGTCGATAGCCCGATGCTCGGGGGGATGAGGTAGAGTTCGCCGTTGTCGTCAGGCTCACCGTCTTCGTTCAACACGATCGTGTCCAGACCGAGCGCAGGCGTTGAGAACGTCGCGGGCGCGGCGGGTTGCACGAGCGTCCCGGTCATGTAGCCGCCGCCGATCTCGGTACCGCCGCAGTACTCGATCACCGGCCGGTACTTGGCTCGCGACATCAGAAAAAACATGTCGTCGGCGTTGGAGCATTCGCCGGTCGAGCTGAACGCCTTGATCTTCGTCCAGTCGCAACCCCGCAGACACCCGCTGTTGCGCCAGCTCTTGACCAGGCTGGGAACCACGCCGAGCATAGTAACTCCGGCCGATTCGACGAAGCGCCCGAACCCGGCGCCGATCGGCGATCCGTCAAACAAGGCGATCGTCGCCCGATTGATGAGGCTTGCGTAGATCAGCCACGGCCCCATCATCCAGCCGAGATTGGTCGGCCATGCGACGACGTCTCCCGGCCCAATGTCGTGGTGAAGGTGCGCGTCGGCCGCCGCCTTGATCGGCGTGACGTGGGTCCAAGGGATGGCTTTGGGGTCGCCGGTGGTTCCCGATGAAAACAATACGTTGGTTGCATCGTGGGGGTCGCAGATGACGGACGCGAAGCTCTCAGTGCCGCCCAAGAAATCGGCCCAAGAAAGATCTCCGTCGCGCAACGCGACGCCGAGTTCGTCGCCGGCGGCAAGAACCACGGCGCGGGGCGCGTCGGCGGCAACGACCTTTTCGTACATCGGCAGCTTCTTACCACCGCGCACGACGAAATCCTGCGTGAAGATCGCCTTGGCCCGGCCGATGCGCAGACGCGTCGCGATCTCGCCGGGCGCAAAGCTATCGGCGATCGAGACGACCGTGCAACCCGCCTTGATGATCCCGAGGTAGATCGCGATCGATTGCAGGTTCATGGTCATGTCGACGGCAACGGCGTCTCCGGCGGCAAAACCGAACGATTTGACGCCGTTCGCGACTCGGTTGCTGAGCACCGCGAGCGCTCGGTAGCTGACAACTTCGGGCGCGCCGCCCTCTTGCTGATGAACGACGGCCGGCGCATCCCCTTCGGCACGAAAACAACTGTCGACGATGTTCAGCCGCGCACCGGGTAACCAACGAGGATCTTCGACCTCGTTCTGCGACGCGACCGCGGCGGTCGGTTCGCTCGCGAAGACGATTCCCAAACGCTCGACCATCTCGGTCCAAAACGCGCTCCGGTGCTGCACCGACCAACGATGAAGCTGCTGGTAGGAACCGATGCCGAGCCGGCCCATGAGGCGGCCGATGTTGCTGTCGGGAATCGAGGCCGGGACAGGAATCCAAGCCGGAACCGGCCCGTCTCGCTCTTCACTCCAACTCCGAAAGACATGGGCGTGGACGGCACGATGCAGTTCCAAGGGCTGATCGGGCTCGAGCAACTCGGCGCTCACGCGGCGCCAAACCGCCCCCACCTCATGCGGCGAAGAACTCACGGCCATGGCCGACAGCAGGGCCTCGGCTTGTCGATCGGATGCGCCGAGATCGAGGAGCGTCTGTTTAGTCACTTCGGTCTGCCCCGGCCGCGCCTCGGCTCGGCCCACACCGGCCTCAGCCGATGCTCCGTTGCGCGCCTTCCCAGAAGCGGCGCTTGACGTCCTTCCGTAAAATTTTACCGATCGGCGTCTTCGGCAGCTCGTCCCAGATTTCTACAGCTTTGGGACACTTGTAGCCGGCCAACCGGGTCTTGCAGTGGCGGAGCAACTCCTCCTCATCGGCGCTGTGACCGTTCTTGAGCGCGACCACCGCCTGTACCCTTTCGCCCCAGCGCTCATCGGGCGCCGAGACCACGGCGCACTCCTGGACGGCGGGGTGCTCGTATAGCGCGTCCTCGGTCTCCTTGGGATAGACGTTCTCACCGCCGGTCACGATCATGTCGGCCTTGCGGTCCTTCAAAAATATGTAGCCCTCCTCGTCGAGGGTGCCCATGTCGCCGGTGTGGAGCCAGCCGCCGCGCAAGGTCTCGGCGCTAAGCCCGGGGTTGTTCCAGTAGCCGAGCATGACGTTGTCGCCTCTGACCGCGATCTCGCCGATCTCACCCGCTGCCACCGGCCGGTCGTTCGCATCGACGATGCGGACCTCGATGGCGGCGGCCGCTTGGCCGGCACTGGTGAGCAGCGCCGACCGCGGCCCCTCGAGCACGTGGTCTTGCACCGCGAGGAACGAGACCGCCGGAGCCGCCTCGGTCATCCCGTAACCCTGCGCGAAGATATTGCCGAACCTGCGTATCGCCGCCTTCAAGACTTCGGGCGCCATCGGGCTTCCCGCATAGGTGATCAGTCTGAGGCTCGATAAGTCGAAGTCGTCTAGATTGGCAAGCGAAAGCAGCCATCCCAGCAGCGTGGGAACCAGGTTGATGTGCGTGCAGCGTTCCTGCTGGACGATTCCGAGTATGTAGTCGAGATCGGGCCGGCGCACGATCACCAGCGTAGCGCCGGCCATCAAGGTGCAGAGCGCCGCCCACATGGCGATGTGAAACAGCGGCAGGACGTAGCACTCGATGTCTTCGTGGTCCAGATCGATAGCGGCGCCGCCGGCACGGGCGGAGACAAGCAGGTTTTTGTGCGAGAGCATCACGCCCTTGGGCGAGCCGGTGGTGCCACCCGTGTACATGAGGATCGCCATGTCGTTCTCGTCGACGTCGATCCCCGGGTCGGAATCGGAGGCGGCGGCGAGTAGGTCTTCGTATGCAAGGTAGCCGTTCGCAGCGTCCTCCAGCGCGACCCAATGCTCCACTTCGCCGAGTTGTGCACGCAACGCGAGAGCCCGCGGTTGGTATCCGTCGCCGGCCATGAACACCGTCGCCCCGCTGTCGGTTACAATGTGAACGACCTCGGCGTCGGAGAGCCGGAAGTTCAACGGCGTCACCACCAGCCCGGCCTTGCCCGCCGCAAGGTATATCTCCATGTACTTGTGGGTGTTCTCGGCGAGAACGGCCAGGCGGTCTCCACGCCTGCAACCCAGTGCGATGAGCGCGTTGGCGAGCCGGCTGATGCGTGCGTCGAACTCGTTGTAAGTCAGACGCGTGTGTTCGAACACGACGGCGGTCCTGTCGCCGTGAAGCGCAACACCTTGTCTCGATACGTCACCCAGGGTTCTCATGACTATCACCGCTGCGGCCCGGCGATCGATCGCCACGGCCGAGCGAGCCGCGCGCGCCGGCTCGCGATACTTGCACGTCAATACGACCGCGGCAGGCCGAAGCTTTGCGCGATGTAGTTCTTGCTCATCTCGTCGGAGATCGGCGAGAACATCATCTGCTTGTAGTCGCGGAAGTGGCGCTGCATGTCGTACTCCATCGTGTAACCGTAGCCGCCGAGTATCTCCATGCCCCACAGCGCGGCCTTCTCGCTCGCCCGGCACGCGACGATCTTCGCCATCGTGGCCTCTACGTCGTAACGCCGGCCGCTGTCGCACAGCCACGCGCACTTGTAAATAAGGTTGCGGGCGTTCTCGATCTCGATGGCGATGTCGGCCAGGTAGTTCTGCAGAATCTGAAACTGACCGATCGGCTTGCCGAAGGCCTTGCGTTCTTTGCTGTACTCGAGCGCGTCCCTGAAAGCCGCATTGGCGATGCCGAGTGAGAGCGTCGAGGTTGCAATCCGCTCGGGGTTGAGCGTGCCCAGTAGCTGATACCAGCCCTTGTTCTCCACCCCGACCAAGTTCTCGGCGGGCACGCGCACGTCTTCGTAGTGCACCTCGCAGGTGCCGCAAGCGTGGATGCCGAGCTTGGGGATAAGGCTCACCGTGACGCCTTTGCTCTTAGCGTCGACGATGAAGACCGACAGTCCGTTTTTTCGCTCGGTGTCCTTGTCGGTAATGACGACGGTCAGGATATAGTCGGCAACGTGCGCGCCGGAGATGAAGATCTTTGAACCGTTGAGTACGTACTCGTCGCCCTCGCGCCGCGCAGTGGCGGCGATAGCGCCGAGAATGTCGGTGCCGCCCGCAGGCTCGGTCAGAGCGAAGCTCCACTTTTTTTCGCCGCTGACGATCTCGGGGAGGTAGCGCGTCTTCTGCTCCTCGCTGCCGAACTCGGTAAGCGGCCTGGTGCCGCCGATGAATACGATGCCCATGCCGATGGCCACAGCCACGCCGGCGGTCGCCAGCTCCTCAGTGGCAATGGCCATCTCCACGGTGCCGCCGCCGATGCCGCCGTACTCCTCGGGCACACCGATCCCGAAGTAGCCGAGGTCGGCAAGTTTGTGCCTGAGATCGTCGGGCGGAAAGTCGCAGTTCTCATCCAACCAGCGCACGTACTCGCGCGTGAGTTCCTTCTCGGCGAACTTGCGAAAGGTCTCGCGGATCATTTCCTGGTTTTCTGTCAACGCGAATTCCATATCGACCTCCCGGTCGGGCTTACTTGCCCTGGTAATTGCCCGCACGTTTCTCGACGAAGGCCGCGATCCCCTCCCTCGCATCCTCCGAAGAGATGAGCCACATGATGCTGCCGCGCTCGATGGCCAACGCGGCCTCGATGCTCTCGCAGGTCAGTGAGTTGTTCACCACGTTCTTTGCCGCGCGCAGGGCCAGCGGCGGCTTCGACATCATCTCGGCGGTTGTCTCTTCGACGGCCGCATACAGTTCTGCGCGGTTGGGCAGAACACGGTTGACGAGACCGAGTCTGGAGGCCTCGGCGGCGTCGATAATCTCGCCGCGGTAGATCATCTCCTTGGCGCGTGCCGGAGAAATCGCGCGCGGCAGCCTCACCGTGCCGCCCCAACCCGCGAGTACCCCCAGATTGATCTCGAGAAGGCCGAAACTCGCGTTCTCGCTCGCGTAGATGAAATCGCAGACCAGCGCCAGCTCGAGGCCGCCGGCAAAACACATGCCGTTAACCGCAGCGATGACCGGCTTCTCCATGTACGTGATCAGACGCTGGATGGTGTTGCCGCGCCCGTAGAGAAAGTCGTAGCCGCTGACGTTGTCGAGCTGTTGAAAGATGCGAATGTCGCCACCACTGCAAAACGCCGTCTCGCCCGAGCCCGTCAACACCAGGCAGCGAACGCCCGCATCGGCGGCCGCAAGGGTGAGCGCCTCGCAGAGTTCGCTCTGCAGCGTCTCGCTGAGCGAGTTCATCATCTTTTCGTTGTTGAGGGTGATCCAAAGCACCTCGCCGTCGACGCCGCGGCGCTCGCAGATAAGACGTTTGTACTCGCGTTCCATGGCGTCTCGCTAACCCCTAAACGGCCGCCATTTGGGCAGCGTGATTTCGTCGGTGACCCGCTCGAAGACAACCTCCACCTCCATACCGATCTCCACGTCGCCGGGGTCGCACTCGACCACGTTGCCCATCATGCGAATGCCCTCGTCGAGATCGATCATCGCCAGCACGTAGGGCAGATCGCCGGCAAACTTTTCCTCTACGCCGGTTAGCGTCACGGTGAAGGTGTAGACCTTGCCGCGCCCGCAGGCCTCCGACCAGCCGAGTTCCGCAGACCAACACTCGGGGCATGCCTTGCGCGGGTAAAAAATCTTTGCGCCGCACGCCTTGCATTCCTGGATGAGCAGCCTGTTCTCTCTTGTGCCCTCCCAGAACGGTCGGCTCCACGGCTGCACGGCCGGCAGCGGTTTGCTGTACTCGCTCATCGGATCTCCCTCCCGAACACCGTCGCGGTGGTGTTCATGCCCGAGCCGCCCGAAGCCGTGGCCAGCGCGAGGCGGCAATCGGGTACCTGACGCTCGCCGGCCTTGCCCATAATCTGGCGGGCGGTCTCGATGTAGTTGGCCATACTCACGCCCGAGCCGGTGTGGCCGCGGCCGACGGCGTCGCCGATCGTCGCGCACGGCACTTTTCCACCGGGCGAGGTGCAGCCCTCCATGATGAACTTGCCTGAGTCGCCTAGCTCGCAGATGCCGGCGGCCTCGAGCATCACGCACTGGCCCATCGGATAGGCGCCGTAGAACTCAAAGACGTCGATGTCGTCTTTGGTGACCCCGGCCTGCTCGAACGCGTCCTTGAACGCCCCGCGCCAGCTCTCGCGCATGCTGTCGTCGTGGCGCAGCACCGGCGCGGCGCCCACGTACCTCACGCCGTGGCCGAGCTTGTAGACCGGCGTATCGGTGATGTCGGCGGCGCGCTCGGCCGACGTCACGACCATCGCTCCGCCGCCGTCGGCCAGCACGTTGCACTCGCGCGCGTGAAGCGGCGTGCTCACCATCGGCGAAGACAGCACCTTCTCGATCGTCAACGGTTTTCCGAAGAACATCGAGTTGGGATCCAGCGCCGCCCACGCACGCAGCGCCACCACTACCGAGGCCAGCTCCTCGGCTGTTGTGCCGGTTTCGTACATGTAGCGCTGGGTCATCATCGCGGCCATGCCGTTGTAGGTCGTGCCGAACGGGTACTCCCACTGCAGGTCCATACCGGCGGTGGCGAAGAAACCGATGACCTCGTCGAGCGGGATGGTCGTGTGCACGGTCACGTGCGGGATGAGAACGGCCTTGGCGATTCCACTGGTCACCCAGTGCTCGGCCATGCGCAAACAGTTGGTGGTCGAGGCGCCGCCGGCGTTGCCGATGCACACGTCCTTGCAGTTCTTCAGCCCGAGTTCCTCCGGGATCTTGCCGAAAGAGATCTCGGCGGTGAGACGAGGCTGTGCCTGCGGCGCAACCGTGATCACGCCTTCGATGTCGTTCTTGTCGAGTCCGGCATCGCACACGGCCTCCATGCACGTGTCGTAGATGATGTCCCAGCGCGATCGCTCCGGAAATCTTCCGGTCGGCACCTCGCCGACTCCGATGATGGCGGATCTTGCTTTACTCATGGCCGTTCCTCTGGTCGGTGTCTCCGTTGTCGTTTACGTTTTCGGTGTGCAGCCGCAGCCCGTGCGGTCACGCCCCGATGCGCCTCTCGCTGGTGTCGATACCGAGCAAGCCGGCGAGGTTTCCGCCGAACATCATGCGGCGGTGCTCGTCGGTGATCGCCGGATAGCCGTAGCCCTCCTGCATGTCCTCGGGGATCTGGAAATCGCGCAGGCCTTGCACGGCGAACTTCAGTTGCATCGGCATGCCCGCGTAATCGGTTCCCCAGATAATCCGTTCGGGTCCGGCGAAGCGTAGCGCTTCGCCGATGATGTGGGCGAACTTACGCGGCGCAGACAGCGCCCACGGCACCAGCAGCGATAGGCAGGGGTAGACGTTCGGATGACCCATCGCGACCATGTTGAGGTCGTCGCAGTACGGATACCCCATGTGGAATGCGACGATCTTCAGGTCGGGAAAGTCGCGGGCCACGTCGTCGATCAGAATCGGCAGCGCGTACTTGCTCTTGCCCGGCGGCACCCACGAGAACCCGGTGTGGATGTCGAGCACGATGCCGAGTTCTTCGGCCTTCTGGTAAAACGGCCACAGTTCGGGGTCGTTCATGTAGGTGTCCTCGGGTGGGTAGAATTTGAAGATCTTGGCTCCCCGCTCCTTGACCCAGTATTCGAGCTCCCAAATCGTGTTCTTGACGCCCTTGTGCTTGATCGGCGAAATGTTGGGCTGGTACATGAAGCGGTGCGGGTTGCTGTCGGCAACCCGCGCCATCTCGCCGTTGGTACACCAGCGGCTGGTGTAGCCGGTGGTGTCCATCATCGACTCGGGCAGCAGGCAGGCGATGTCTACTCCGTACTTGTCCATCGCCGCCAGCAGCACAGCCGGGTCGGGGTCCTTTTGGAACTCGTGAGGCTCCAACCCCTCCAGGCCGTCGGGCGGCATCTTGCCGGCCAGCGCCCGCTTGCATCCCTCGATCGCCCGCCACCACATCTGCACACCGGGAAAGTGCTTGATCGGTTCGAGGTCGCCGACCAGGTGCGCTTCGGGGTCGATCTTGAAGTAGTCGTCCTTTTTGAATTCCGTGCTCACTGGCTCACCTCCTTTCCTGAGTTTCAGTTGCTAGCGTGGACCCGGTCCGCGGAACTTGCGCCAGCTCTTCTCTTCCACTGGCACCTCCGGCTTCCACCAGGGCCGCTCGAGCGCGGGAGCCGGCTTGCGCAGAACCGCCGGCGGCAAAAGCCGCTCGTGCTTCTTGCGCGGGCCGATCATGTAGGCGGGGTTGCCGTACTCACGCCCGACCTCGTTGTTGTAGTTACACGCCAACCCCATGCCGGACAGACAGCGCGTCACGCACATGTTATCGCGCCGGCAGAAATTGAGTTGGTCGAGATCGCCCGCCATCACCTTGTTCGGATACTCGGGGTCAACGATGAGTGCGCGGCCAAGGGCGGAGATGTCGAACTTACCGTCGGCGATGTCCTTGTCGGCCTTTACCGGATCGTGTTGCGAGGCGATCATCACCGGGACGTTGAGCGCCTTTTTGAACTTCGCAGCGGTGTCGGGCAGATGCTCGGCGCGGTCGGCGTCGGTGGTGAGGTGACCGCCCTCTTCGTAGCCGCCGCCTGCCGACAGGCTTACGAAGTCGAGCCCCCTGGCCTGCAAATCACAGGCGAGATCGATCATCTCCTCTGCCGTCAGCCCGCCTTCGAAGTATTCCTGGTTGCTGATACGCACGCCGAGGCAGACGCCGGGACACGCGTAGCGGATCTGCTCGGCAACCTCAGTGAGGAAGCGTTTGCGGTTGCGCCACTCACCGCCGTACATGTCGGTGCGTTTGTTCGAAATCGGCGAGAGGAACTGGTGCTCGAGATAGCCGTGCGGTGCGTGAATCTCGACGATGTCGAAACCGCTTTGCACCGCCAGTTGGCAACTGCGCGCAAACTCCTTCTGTTCGGAATGAATCTCGGAGATGCTCATCTCGCGCGTCTGCTGGCCGGTAAAGAACTGGCGCGGTATCTCGCTCTTGGCGGCGATCTGCGCAACGCCGTCGGGAGCTTTGTCGAGCGCAATCTCGTAGGGCAAACCGGCAGTGGCTGCCGGTGCCAGATCGTGGTGGTCGTAAGAGTGGCCCTGGCGGCCGAAGCCGATGCTCATCTGTGCGGAAGCGAGCGAGCCGAAGTAGTGGATACGTTCGGTCAGCATCGTCAGCCCCTGCATGTGGCCCTGATGAAAAAGGTGCAGGTTGCGGCTCCACTGGTACTTGGCAGCTGTCCGGGTGCCGAGGATGGCGCCGGTACTGGTCACGGCCACACCACCCTTGGCGCGGGCGGCGAAGTAGCAGAGCATCTGCTCGGTGGCCTGCCCATCGTGACCCGAGAGTGTCTCGTTCATGGGCGCCATCCACATGCGATTGGGAAGCTCGATTGGGCCCACTTTGATCGGGCTGGTTATCGTCTTTAGCTTCTGCTTAGCGAGTTTTTTCTGGGCCATGGTGTCCTCCTGATGTCGCGGCAACGAATGACGTATTTCTCATAAATGAGGATTCTCTCATTTCTACTGTGCGGACTATAACCCCATAATGAGAGTCTTGTCAAGAATGAGGACACTCTCATATAGACTTTTTTTCTTGCCGTGACATGCTTGGCAAAGGTGCGAGTTCCCGGATGGTAACCACGACACCAAGAGTGAGGACTATGGCGGTAGGTACGTTAGAGAGACCCAAGAAGCGCGAGCGAACCCAGCTCCAGCTCATCGAAGCCGCGATGCGGGTGTTTGCCGAGAAAGGCATCGGCGGTGCGCCCGTCCAGGCGATCGCCCATGAGGCCGGCCTGGCCAACGGCACCTTCTATAACCACTTCGCGACCAAGCACGAACTGATCGCAGCGGTCGTCGGGCATCTGATGGACACCGTCTCCGATCAGATCGCCGCCAGCGTGCGCGGGCTAGACGACCCGGCCGAGTGGGTGTCGGTAGCGCTTCGCCGCTTCGCCGAGAAGGCGCGCGAGGATCCGATTTGGGGCAACGTCACCGTGCGCCTCGGCTCGGGCGTCACCGATGTCAGCGAGCGCATAACCGCCAACATGACCCGCGATCTCGACGAGGGCATCGAGCGCGGCCGCTTCAAAGTCCCGACACGACAGGCCGCCGCAGATGCAGTCCTCGGGGTAGGCCTGATGGGCATGCTCTCGGCATCAAGCGGCCGCACCGGCCCCGAGCACGCCTCGCACATCTCCGCCATGGCGCTTCGCAGCCTCGGCATCGACCCCACCGAAGCCAACGAAATTGCGCACCGCCCGCTCCCACCGATCCCGGAAGAGTGAAATCTCCGCGTCTTCAACACCGCAGCGAGGGTAACTCTCCAGTTACGCACACACCCGGTACTACAACAGCGAGCGCTTGACGATGTCCGAGCTTCCCTGCGGTAAACTGAACAGCATGCCGTCTTCGCCGACCGTGATCGGGCCGTCGAAGTTTGCGGCGGCATCGCCGAGAAAGGCGCCGTACAGCAACCGCACGGGCAGCGGCGGGATGACGTGATAAAAGACCAGGTAGCCGACGCCGGCCTTGCTCGCCACGGTTGCCGCTTGCTCAGGCGTGGTGTGGTAAGAAGGGATGTCCGCGGTGATGTGCTCGATGTTGGCGCGTTGCTGTCGGTGCGCTTCGCGATTGATGAGCTGTACCAAGGCGGGTTGTAAGCCCTCGTGGGCGAGCAGGTCCGCGCCCTTTGCGTGGCGAATCATCGATTCGGAATAAGCGAGATCGCCGCTTACTACCACCGAGCGGCCTGCATAGTCGAAACGGTAGGCGACCGCCGGGTTTACCGGATCGTGATCGACGCGGAACATCGTTATTCGCACGTCGCCGTCATCGACTACCAACGCTGCGGCATCGGACTCATCGCCGAGCGGCACTTCGCGAGGCTCTCCCCCGGCGCCGCTCGGCGGTACCGTCTCGGGGCCGTGATGCGCGACGCGATAGCCGACGTCGTGCGCATAGGCAGCGTTAAAGCCCTT
Source organism: Deltaproteobacteria bacterium (assembly GCA_029262415.1). Classification (GTDB taxonomy): domain Bacteria; phylum Desulfobacterota; class Binatia; order UBA1149; family JAJCZL01; genus JAJCZL01. The sequence continues at coordinate 82,254 of JAJCZL010000009.1, forward strand.
GACGACATCGGCAACACCGACCGGTCCGTACACCGGCGTCGGCGATGCGTTCGCACCTTCGGCCCAGCGCTGCAAGAGCAACTCGCCGAGATCGGCAATGTGGTCTGAGTGATAGTGTGTGAGCAAAACGGCTTCGAGGTCGCCGACCCGAAAATCCATCATCAAAAGGTTACGCGTGCTGCCCGACCCTGCGTCGACGACGAAGGAGCGCTCGCCCGCGACCACCAGTACACAGGGGCCCGCGCGGGTCGGATCGGGCAGCGGCGAACCGCTACCGCACAGGCCGATGTGCAATCCCCTGGGAAGCTCCGCCACCAGATTGCGCCGCATTTGCCGAGCGACGAAGTGCTTGGCCAGAGCCATCGCGATCGGTCGTTCAAATATGCGGAACCCGACGACCGCGATCACGGCGAGCACGGCGAGTGCCCCGAGGATGGACCAAGTACTGTGACGCTTCATGGTTGGCTCCGTGAATCGACTGTACTGCCGGGTTGCGCTTGCCTAGGTCAAGATCGGCCGGTGACTTCCGTGTGAGTCGTGAACGCATAGCGCTCTTACGGCAACGCGCGCAGACGCGAGAAGAGCCGGGGAGCGAACTTAGTGATTATCGTTGCAGCGCTCGTCGATCCGGCTCTACGTCGCTGGGTTCGCGATCTGCGGATGGCGCAAGAGATGCGGCGGTTCTTGTCAGTGCACGGAGTGATCCAGAATCCGTTTCGTACCGGACGCCACCTGCTGTGAGCAGGGGACGTCCGGCTAACAAGCGCGTTTCTTGTTTGGCACAAGCCGCCGTGCGCCTAGAGAAGCTCACGGGCTTGACGTTTCTCCGAGGCACCCAGCTCGCCCGAGCGACGCTAAGTGCCTCGGCTTCTTTGCCTATGGCAATCCTAAAGCGTCCCCACGCTCGAGGCCGAGTTGACCGCCTTGCAGCAGGATGTGGGATTTCACAGTCCCATCGTCGTGGCAGTAGTAGCACGCCCCGGCGATCGGGCTGTTCACCCGGTCGGTGAGATTCGGCACGCTGCTGCGGGCTGCGATGATATCGGCCCGCGTCTCGGCCGGGTCCCCCGTCGTCGTTCTGTCGGTATCCCACAGGACATCGGCGGGCAGGTTCTCGGGCATGTAGGTACCTGCGAGGTGGCACTTCTCGCAGTTGCTCAGCTCGCCCGGGAAGGTCACCTCATCCCAGTTGTAGTAGATGCCGTTCTGCCGGTTCCGTACGAACTCGTAGGGCCGGTCGGTGGACGCATGGATGCCGTGGATCATGTTCTTCATGTTATTGGTCGCTTCGGGGTAGGTGAGCGGATCACTCCCCAACGCGGCAACGGTAGCAGCCGGGATGGTCTGGGTCGGATCTGCGGTCCGCCCGCTGCTGCTCTTATTTGTGTTGTGGCACATCACGCAGACCTGCGGGTCGTTGACACGGCTCCCGCCGTGCAACTCGAGGGTCTCGTGGCACTCCAGGCAGCCGAAAGGCTCGCCGGTAACGGAATCATACCCGCTCTTGACCACCTGGCGGCGAACGGTGTCGCCCGCTACCGGCGACACCACCGAGGGGGTGTGGCGCCCGATTAGATCGGTGCCGACGATCTGCTGGAAGTAGCTCTGTATGGCAACCGCCCGCATGGTAGCTCCGGCCGGGAAAGGCACGGTAGTAAGGAGAGCAGTGTAGCCGAAAGAGTTGCCGGTAATGTCGCCGCCGGTCCACAGGTCGCCTATGCCGACGGAGGGGCCATCCCCGGCGCCGTTGCCGTTGCTGGAGGAAGGAGCTGCAGGACTGTTGGTGTTGGTGTAGTCCTCCGGCTCAGCTACGCCGTCCTGGGGCAGTGCCCAGGCGAGCAGGAAGCTCGGCGTTCTGTCCGAGAACGAGGTCCCCTGACCGTCAAACCAGTCCTGCAGATCGAAGGGTGTCCCGTCGAGTTCGATGCGGAAATCGACGCTCGCCACACCGGTGGCGGGATCCACCGTCACGCCATCGATGAAGTACTCGAACTCCGACAGGCCGGCGGGAAGCTGCGGGTTGTTGGGCGTTACGTTCTCGGTGGCCTTCGCGCTCATAATGAGCCCCGGCGGATGGCACGTGGCGCAACCAAGGTTGTCGGGCTGCACGCCACCTAGGTGCCCCACACCAGTCGAAAAGATGTCGTACCCGTGGCAGGCGCCGCAGGCCTCGATGGTGGGCCGCACATTCCAGTTGTCACTGTCTAAGCCGCCCTGGTGGCACGTGGCGCAGTTGCGCTCGTCCTGTGGAAAGGTGACTTCCGCGTAGCTTATGCCGCCATCGAGCACCTCGAATGTCTGGGAGGTGTGAATCTTGTGGACCATGACGGCAAGGTCGCCTTCCACAATTCCGTCGGAGTTTACGTTGTCCATAGTCGGGTTGTGGCAGACCACGCAGTACCTGGTGTCGTTCCGGCTGCCGTGAAACCTCAGCGGATCGTGGCAGTTGTTACAGGCGGCTACGGTGACCACCTCTTTGCTGATGGTAACCGCGGAGCCGTCGGGCACGAAGTCAGAAACGGCGTTCGTAAACGGCGCCGACGCTCTCGGGTTGGTGGTGAAGGAGGAGGCTGGCATGCTGGAAGCCTGAATCACCACCCGGTGTGTCAGGGTCTCATCGAAGTCGGCAAAAAGAGTGTTCATTTCTGTCAACGTGTAGGTGTAGTTGTCACCAGCGACGAAGCTCAGATTGGCTAATTCCCGCTCGTAGGCGCTGTTGCGGTCCCCGTAGTCGGCCCACGAATCAGCATCCCCATTCGCGCCCGGGATCAGCCTGGCGATTGAGAAGCGGACGCGGTTGAGTTGAGCTGGATTGCTGGAGCGCGGTACGAAGAGGTCTATGCTTACGGGGTTTCCCATAGCGTCAAGAGCTACGAAGTCGAAATCGACAACGGCCTGGAGGTTACCCGCACCGTCGTCGCTCAGCACGACGGAATTGACGGTGACCGTCACGCTCCCGTTAGGCACTTCGGCGTGCGCTGTTTCGACGTCGCCGATGTCACCTTCAGAGTGACAGATGACGCAGGTCTCGCTCGCTAGGGCGCCCGGTCCGGGCAGACCAGGGGCGCCAGGGGTGCCGGGGGCACCAGGAGCACCGGGAGCACCGGGAGCACCGGGGGTGCCGGGGGCGCCGGGGGTACCAGGAGTGCCGGGGGCACCGTCGACGCCGGGGGCGCCGTCGAGCCCCGGAAGACCGTTATCGCCGTCACCGCACCCGGCGAGTTGCAGACTCGCTAGAAGCAAACCGGCAGTTAGTACTATGGAAAGACGGAACCCCCTAAAATGTAACATGTCCTACCCTCCTAACTTGACCAAGCCATGCTAATGACCAAGTCACACTAACTTGACCAAGTCACAGCAAATGCAGTGCCAGGTGCCTGCAGGGCCCTGCTCGCACACTCGGCCGCCGCGCGGACGACGAACGAGTGCTTTGTAACGTAATTCCAAACGTTTGCGTGTCGATGAACAGGGATGAACCGGCCTGTTGTTGATTAGTAGGATTGTTTACGTGGGGAAAATTCTATTACGTGAGAAAATGACGTACATCCAGATTCAAATCCGAGAATTGGTCTGGTGTACCGTTAGTTTCTTTTCCGGAGATCGACGCCGATGACACCGTTGCAGACGCCGCTGGTTTGTCGCCTGCCTGCCGTCACGTTAGCGCTGCTTGGGCTGTTGCTCGCCGCGCTTGCGATCACCTGTTTCCCTCCGGTTCTTCGCGGCGCGATCCTGGTCTCGGATCTCGATCCCGGAGCCGAGACCATCGCGATCTACGTCTTCTCGCTGCTGCTGATTGTCTGCGCGATCCGCTGCGGCCTTCGTGCACTCAAGCTCTGGCAGAACGCGGCGAAACAATCGCCGCGGCGCGTATACTTAGCGACGTTCACGATTACGCTGAGTGGCTTGCTGGCCCTGGCCGGGCTGGAACTCGTCGCGCGAATGGTTGTACCGGCCGAGAAGGTGATGTGGGGCGACAAGTTCCAGCACCACCAGTGGCTCTCGAACCGGAGCGAGGCCCAGGGACAGCTTCACGACACCTACGCCAGCGATCGATACGACCCAGAGCTGGGATGGGCACCGAGCCGGGAGTTTCGCTCGCCGAAGGTCAACACCAATTCTGCCGGCCTGCGAGGTCTCCGCGTGGTGCCAACCACCAAGCCCGCGGGCGAGACACGGATCGTGATCACCGGCGACTCGTTTAGCTGGGGGGAGGATGTCGCCGACGATGAGGTGTACTCGGAAGTGCTCGACAATGCTCTTGCGCAAACCAGTGTCGTCAACATCGCCGTGCATGGCTACGGAACCGACCAGCAGTTTCTGCGGCTAAAAAAGATCGGCTTCGACTACGACCCCGATTTGGTCATCCTTGCTTACTACAAGTCGAATGCCGCCCGTAACGTGCTTTCGTTCCGAGACTACGCAAAGCCGAGGTTCCGGCTGATCGACGGCGAATTGCAACTGAGCAACGTTCCGGTGCCCGCGCCCGACGACCCGCGAATCCTTGAGGCACCGCGTGTCGGCACACATCTGGGCGGACTGCTGATCAAGAGCCTGTACCAGCAAGTGGGCTACACCCGCTTCGCCGAGCAGTGGACCCTCACTCGAGCGATCCTCGATCTGGCGGCCGAGGAAACCCACCGCCGCGGAATCCAGTTTGCGCTGATGTACATCCCCGCCGCACGCCCCGACTTGGCGCGGGTGCCCGAAGCTGCCGAGGCGGTGCTTGCGGCCTGGGCGGAGGATCGCGGGGAGCAGTTCATCAATCTTCGACTGCTGTTTCTTGCACTCCCCGCAGAGCAACGCGAGCGGCTCTACGCCGGACACTGGACGCCCGAGGGACATCGCATCGTGGCAGGTCTACTCGCCGAGACCATTGCGGCCGAGCGGCTGCTGCCGCGCAGCGCTACTGGATCGATCCCGTAGTGGGCCAAGCATCATAGGGGTTTTGGCTCCCCACGGGAGCCGAGGCTCATCGTTTGGTAGTGTCTCACTTTGAAATCCGATGAGTACGCACAACAAACCAGGGGCGTTAGTCGAGGAATCCCACCTCTGCCAACTCCGTCGGGAGATAGAAGAACAATACGAGTCGCACCCGACGGGAGCCGGAAGCAGCTTCGGCGAGATTCTATGCTACGAGATCCACGCCAACGGCATGACGTTTGTCTGGCTAGCCGAAAAGTGGGAGATTAGTCTCTCCGTTCTGGGCGAACTGATCTGGGATCACTGCAAGCGGTTGGAGGAGATCCCCCGCGTGAATCATCGTTACCGATCAGCAGCCTCCGCTGCTCTGTAGATCCTTGCATCGGTTGCAGAGCGTCCCGCCGCCCGTACCGGGTACCTTGTTACGTGGCTCGATATTATTCCCTTCCGTGCACTTTGAACACACGTGGTACACGCCGGGATTCTTCTTGCTATGGAACGGGCTGACTTTGGCCATTTGCGCGTCTCCCTGTGGCTTTGCTCCGATCTGGAGCGTCCACCCGCATAAGAGCGAGCCGGGTGCTTCATTGCAAACCTAGGCGTTTTTCTTGTAGGTGCCCCGCTTGGTGGCTGGCTTCGCGTTCTCAATCCACTCCGCGATATCTTCCAGCGTCCACAGCTTGTCCGTGATGTTCGCAGCCATCGCCGGGCTGACGCTCAAGGTCTTGTGGATACGGCAGAAGTTGTAGAACACGAAGTAGAGCGCCAGGGCGTGCATGTGGTTGTCCAGCTTCTTACTGAAACCGTTGGTCAGCCGAGTGAACCGGCGCATCGACATCCGCATCGTGAGGTTCTGCCGCTCGACGTGTGACGTGTTCACGTTCTTGGCCTTCGGGTTCCCCACGACACGCTCCTTGTGGGCACCGATGCACTGTCCGGGGCTGTAGCGGCCACCGTCCGGGGACTCGCCGTAAACTTTAACCAGTTGCGCGTAATCGACTTCACGTCCAAAAGCCTTTCGTACGGCCTTTAGGTAGACGTGGTAGCCGTCGGTGGTGAGTTGGATTCGCTCGCTCACGCGGTCGCGAAGGTCGGACATGAGCGCATCGGCTGAGTTTGCCGAACGGTCGCCGCAGTACCATGACAAGATGAGCTTGGACTCGGCGTCTATGGCTGTCCACGTCCAGACATCACCCGATCCGACCGGAGCCGACTTGGCCGTTTCCACGTTACGGTTCTTCGCGTAGCAGAAAGACCAAATCTCGTCGCACTGGACCTGCTTTGCCTCAACTCCGCGCACCGTTTCGTCGTGGATCTGAGCACAAGCCTCGCCCGCATCGACCAAGAGCTTGGTCACGGTGTTGATTGAGACATCGGCCACCCGGGAGATTGAGCGCATCGAACATCCCTCGCACAGCATGGCTAGGATCTGGACGCGCTTGGCTATTGGTAGCCTGTTCACAACCCGACTATATGAACTTATTGCTTAAGTGTCAAGCATATAGTTTGCTTTAAAGCTGTTTGCAGATCACGCATCGAGAGTGCATACTTCCGACGCGCCATAGGGTGGAGGGATAGACGAATTGGGTAAGGTCTCGAAATTTAAACAGGTTCAGGAAGAGCGAATTCAAGGCCACGAAACCCGTAAGCCGTTGTTTAGGAGGCTTGAGAAGCTCCTAGGCGTTCCTGTGGTGACGTTCTTCACTAGTTTTAGGTATCCTGTAAGCATAGCAGGCCCAGACGCAGACATGCTGGAAGGGCTCGTTCAGGACATGGACTTGTCTAGTGGACTGGCGCTCGTTATCTCTTCGCCGGGGGGATATCCGCTCGCAGCAGAGAAGATAATTCGTATTTGTAAGAGCTATAGCGGTACGGGAACGTTCGTCGCGCTAGTGCCGGGAGCCGCAAAATCAGCCGCAACGATGATCTGCCTAGGTGCTGACCGTATAGCGATGGGTCCAAGTTCCGAGCTTGGGCCAGTCGATCCCCAGGTTCTTAAAGATGATGACGGCAACGAGCGACCTCTTTCCGTAACGAATATTCTCAACAGCTACGACAAGCTCTTCAAGGCCGCTACGAGTGCCAAGGGCAACCTACAGCCGTATCTACAACAACTGGCGGCCTATGACCCCATGGAAGTAGAGGAGATGCGGTCTGCAATCGCGCTCTCGGAGGATATATCCGTTAAGGCGTTGGCTTCAGGAATGATGGTGGGGCAGAAGGAGGAGTCCATCAGAACGAAGATAACGACGTTCATTGAACCCCGAGTGAAGAAAGTTCATGGGCGGGCCATCTATAGGGAAGAAGCCCGGAAATGTGGCCTGACTATTGAAGATTGGGAAGTTGGAACAGAAAGATGGGAGGCGCTGTACGAACTCTACCTACGGACAAGAAGCGTAGTTAATAATGAGGCAGCAAAGGCCGTCGAAACCGCCCAGGACGGCTGGTATATTGGATACGGCAATTAGAGAAATGAATAGGAACACAAAGATGAAGCCTTCACGGAAAACGAGATGGGCAAGCGCGGAGAAGGATCTGAAAGAGATTCAAAAAGAGATCGAGCCGTTCGTTCGGCGGGCCAGAATCGTCCGAGATAATTCTAGCGGACGTTGGAAACTCTCGGGAACACAACCGAGTACTGCGACGGGGAAAGGACACGACAAGACCGTCGTTACGAGTCATCCGGTTTTTGCCTGTTAGCCCACCGCGCAGCCGCGGCCTTAGCGGCAATCCGAGACCTTTCTTTCTTGCTTAGGTTCTGAGCCCGCGCATACCCGCCCTTCAGCCCACCCTTGCGGTGATGCTCCTTGGTCTCGTCCGCGTCGTCGGGTAGCTCACCCGTGGCGATCTTCGCGACGTTGACCGCCGCGCCTACAACATCAGCGGGACGTTTCTCGCCTTTTGGTCCTCTCGGCATAACTCCATGGTAACCCAGGTATGCTCGTAGGCAATACCCCCCGGATTTCAAACTGAGACACGACCCATCGTTTGGCCGAGCTTGCCTAACTTTCTCGTACCTGAAGTACGGGACAGTTAGAATAGCCTTGGACCGGCTCGCGAGGGGATTGAAAGCCGCAGATGCCGACAAGGCGATCGACCAGATGTTACAGCTGATGGGCGACGCGGTTGACCGGACCACGTTACCCGAAGGTTTGCGATACGGCGAGGCGGGCGAGAAGGTGGCAAAGCAGCTTCTCGACGTCTGCCGGCGCCGGGTAAGGTCGTTTGAATAATTGGGACAGTATCGACGCCCATAACCACGCCGGGCCGGGTCTGAATAGCGGTCTGCTCCAATGCCTGGCCTGCGCAGGCTTACTGCTGCTCGGCGCGTTTCTCGCATTTGAAGGTGCTACCGCCAACGGCATTACCTACGACGAACGATATTACATCCACTACGCCTCGCGCATCGCCGCGGGCGGCAGCCCCTGCCAGTACAAGGACCATCCGCCGGTCGCTAAGTTGTTGACCGCTGCCGCCATCGCCGCCGGTGTACCGCAAACGCCGCCATGGATACGGCTGCCGCAGATCGTGCTGTTCGTTTTGCTCGGCGTTCTGCTCACAACTTGGAGTGCGCAGCTATACGGAGGCTGGTCTCCGCTGCTCACCGCGGTGCTGTATGCGTTGTCGCCGAACATCCTTGCGCACGCCGGGTTGGCGACCACAGACTTCGCGCTGACCGTCGCCTTTACCTTCAGCGTTTGGCTGCTGCGCCGCTTCTTGTTCACGCCGAGCGCTGCTAGCGCGGCACTGTGGTCGCTCGGCCTTGCCTGCGCGCTGATGACCAAACTCACCTCCCTGGTCCTGCTGCCCGCATCGGTGGCAACCGCAGCGTTGGTATTCTGGTGCGCGGGGGTGAGAGCCAGGCCGGCGCACTTGTGGGCGCTGGTATTCGTACCGGGCGCTTTCCTGGCTCTGGGTTGGCTCGTGTACGGCATGGACGGCTGCGGACTGGCGAGCTTCGCCGACGCCGTCCGGGTACGCATATCCCAGAACGAGAGCGCAAACGGAGTTTCGGTATACGCCCTGGGCCAGGTCTACCCGCGCGGGGTTTGGTGGTACTACCTTCTCACCACTGCGCTCAAAGAGCCGCTACCCCTGCCGGCATTAGCCGCGCTGGCGGTCGTGGTGCGCCCGCGCGCAACGGAGCGTCGCGCAGAGACGATCATTTTGCTGATTCCGGCGCTGGTTCTTTTCGTCGCAGCATCGACCAGCGTTCATCAGCTCGGACACCGCTACATCCTGCCCGCTTTTCCTCTCCTGGTGCTGTGGGTGTCGGGTCTTGCAGCCAAGCCTCAGCGCGCGATGGGCGTCGTACTTTGCGTCGCCGCGGCTCTGTACACGGCCGATTCGCTGCGTGTGCGTCCGCACTTTCTCGCCTACATGAACCAACTGATCGGCAGTGCCGACAACTCCTATCATTACCTCGCCGACTCCAACCTGGATTGGCGTCAAGATGTGAAATCCCCACAAATAGCCCGGCTGCGCAAACGTTGGAACATTTTGAACCTGCAGAGGACGCCGCTCGCTGTCCGCTCGAAAAAGCCCCCGGCCCTGCTGATCGGCGCGACCGAGTTGAGCGGAGTGTGGGTCGATTACAACTTTTGGGGCACGACGTTCACGCGCCGGGTACGCGAAGCGGGCTACAAACCGGCAGCGAACGTAGGACGCTCGATGTTCCTGTTTCCCCTAGATTCACCTGAACTCTACCGCGATCTCTTGGATTGGCTGGAACCGCGTTCATGGCTCGACGCAGCCAATCTCACGCACAGGCTGGCCGCCGAGTTGGGCTTGCCTGAACTACAACCTTCGGTCGCTGCAGCCGGCGCTGCTCTCGATCTGAGACCATGCGCAGGCGGCCCACGCTACGACGCCGGGGCGAAAGGCAGTACTTGGACCGCGCGCTGGTCGGTCAACAGCGACGCGGAGTATCTTTTCGCGATCGCCGACCCTGCGCGGAGCAGCGCGGCGCTGGATGATCGCCGCTTGAGTTTCGCCGCAACCGGCGACCGCCGTCTGCCAAGCAGCACCGTGCTGCGGCTGGGGCGCGGCGACTACAGCGTGCGCGTACGCAGCAAAGGCACGGGAACCGTGTTTCCGCTTACGATCTCCCGCATCGAAACCGATGCCGACGGGTATCGAGCAGCCACGGCACTGAGCGAATCCACGATTCTTTGCCATCCGGATCCTTCCCTCGAGGGCCGGCCCATGCCTGCTTCGTGATCACCGAGCGCGATCACGCTCGGAGTCGGACCTAGCTCGTTCACAAACGACCCGACATTGCTTGACCGTGCGAAGGATGTCTATTGTGGTGCACGTTGCAGCTCCGGAAAGGACTATCTTGAGCGGCTCTATCCTGCCGCAGCGCATTGCCTTCCTGGGTAGTTACTTGCCACGGTTGTGCGGGATCGCGACCTTTACGCACGATCTTTGTGAGGCGGTCGCGGCCGCGGCTCCTGCGACCGCTTGCTTCGTCGGCGCGGTCAACGATCGTGCAGAGGGCTACGAGTATCCGCCCCGCGTGCGCTTCGAGCTCCAGGAAAAAGAACTCGATTCATACCGGCGGGCGGCCGATTTCCTCAACTTCAACAACGCGGACTTGCTGTGCGTCCAGCATGAGTTCGGCATCTACGGCGGACCGGCGGGCAGTGATTTGCTGGCGCTGCTCAAAGAGGTGCGGATGCCGGTAGTAACTACTCTGCATACCCTGCTGCGCGAGCCGAGCACAGCGCAGCGCAGCGTAATGGACGAGCTGGCGAACCTAAGCGACCGCTTGGTAGTGATGTCGCACAAGGGCGCCGAGATACTGAGCGAAACCTACGGGGTGCCCGATGTGAAGGTGGACATCATCGCGCACGGTATCCCGCATCTTCCGTTCATCGAATCGAGTTTCTACAAGAAGCAGTTCGGCGTGGAGGAACGCCAGGTGCTGCTCACCTTCGGACTGATCGGTCCGGGCAAGGGCATCGAGCACGCGATCACGGCGCTGCCGGCGATCGTACGAGAGCATCCGAATGTGGTTTACCTCGTGCTTGGCGCTACGCATCCGCATCTCATGGAGAACGAAGGCGAGCGCTATCGTCTGAGCCTCGAAAGACTCGCCGACGACTGTGGTGTGCAGCAGCACGTCATCTTCTACAACCGCTTCGTGTCACTCGAGGATCTTAAAGAGTTCATTGGTGCGACCGATATATACTTGACCCCGTATCTCAATGAGGCACAGGTGACCTCCGGCACGCTGGCCTATGTCTTCGGCGCGGGAAAGGCCGTGGTTTCCACGCCCTACTGGCACGCGCAGGAATTGCTTGCGGACGGACGCGGCGTGCTGGTGCCCTTCGGCAATTCTGAAGCGATCGCGCAAGCAGTGTGTGCCCTGCTCGATGATCCGGCGCGCCTGGAGACGATCCGCCGGGAAGCATATGCGATGGGTCGCGAGATGATCTGGCCCGCCGTGGCGCAGCGTTATATCGAATCGTTTAAACGCGCCCGCGCCGATCGGGTGACCGCGCCGCGTGCGACCTTCGCCGAATGGACGCTCGACAATCGACCCGCCGACTTGCCCCCGTTGCGCCTGGATCACGTTGTGCGCATGAGCGATCGCACAGGCATCTTTCAACACGCCATATTCAATGTGCCGAACTTCCAGGAGGGCTACTGCACCGACGACAATGCGCGCGCTTTCATCCTCTGCACTCTGCTCGATGAGCTCGGCGGCAAGCCGCCGGAGGAGAATCTCGAAAAACTGGCCACGACCTATCTCGCCTTCCTTGCAGGGGCACTGGATGTCGAGCGTGGGCGATTCCGCAACTTCATGAGCCACGGACGCCGGTGGTTGGAAGAAACGGGCAGCGAAGACAGTCATGCGCGCGCGCTTTGGGCCGCCGGTACCGGCGCCGGCCGCTCACGCAATGAAGGCCACTGCAGGCTTGCAGCGCAGCTCTTTGAGCGCGGGCTGGATGCCGTCAGCAGCTTTTCTTCACCGCGTGCGTGGAGCTTCACGCTGCTCGGAATCCATGAGTACCTGCGTCGCTTCCCCGATGATTCCGCGACGACTGCGATGGGTGCAGCATTGACACGAAAGCTCGTGAAGAGCTGGACGGATTGTGCCACGAACGACTGGCCCTGGTTTGAATCCAGCGTCACGTATGACAACGCACGCCTCTGCCAGGCTCTCATCCTCAGCGGCCCGTGGATGCCCGACAACGAGGCGTTGGAGATTGGGCTGAAGTCGCTGCACTGGCTGGTCTCGATTCAGAAGACGCAGGCAGGCAACTTCCGCCCCATCGGGAGCAATGGCTTCTACCAGCGTGACGGCGCACGCGCAGACTTCGACCAGCAGCCGGTGGAAGCGCAGTCGATGGTTTCGGCGTGCCACGAAGCCTACCGCGTCACTCGAGATCCCGCGTGGTCAGCTGAGGCGAAACGCGCGTTCGAGTGGTTCCTCGGCCGCAACGACCTTGGCTTGCCGCTCTACGACTTCGCTACCGGCGGCTGCGCCGACGGCCTGCATCCCGACCGAGTGAATGAAAACCAGGGTGCAGAGTCCACCCTAGCCTTCCACCTCGCCCTTGCCGAAATGAACTGCGCCGAACACTTGATCACACACCCGCCGCTGTCCGCCTCATGAGCGCTGTCCGCGTCCGCCGTCATGAGGTGACGCTGCTGCCCACGAGCGCGCGTGTCATCTTCCGCCCGTTCATCCCAGCGGACGTTCAGCGTATCACCGCCATCGTCGGCCGAGCACTGGCCCTGACGGAAAGAGAAGTGGTCCGCCAATTGAGAAGGGTGCGCCGCGAGTTCGATGGACGGCACGTCGACACCGAGTCGTCCCTGCATGCCCACTACGAGAAAGTAAAGCAGCACGTGTTCACGCAGAGTCCGCTGTCGCACGAACGACAACTGCTCATCGGCGCTCTGTTCTCCGGCGAATACGCGTTGGAATCGGCGGCGATCTTCAATCCCTCGATCGTGCCGCATCCTGACCAGAACGATGTCCCCTCCGGCGGTTTACGTTTCATCATGAGCCTGCGGGCGACAGGCGAGGGGCACATCTCTTCCATCGAGTTCCGCACCGGCAACATCACGCCGGACGGCAGCATCTCGCTCGACCCGGTCTCCCGCTTTGTGGCCGCGCCGGAGATCGTCCCCAATCCCCGCTATGACAAGAAGCGATTTGTCATCAAGTTGCGCGAGATGGGTCTCGACGACGACCACACCGCCGCCGTAATGGCGCCGCTCGGTGAGACGTTCACACGCACCGACTTGAACCAAAGCGTTGACACCGTCGTCAGCCGCGAGCCCCAGCCCGCCACTCACGAGCTGCACCGCACGCTCCAAAGCGTCGAGTGGTTGGCCGACTGCAACTACGAACTACGCTTTTCCGACAAGCTCGCCATGAGCGAACGCATCATCTTTCCGGTCTCGCCTAACGAGACCAACGGCATCGAAGATGCCCGCTTTGTCCGCTTCATCGACGACGATGGATCGGCCATGTACTACGCCACATACACCGCCTACAACGGACGCGACATCCTGTCGCAGCTTATCGAGACGGAAGATTTTCGCCACTTCCGCATACTCACCCTCAATGGCAGCGCGGTGCAAAACAAAGGCATGGCGCTTTTCCCTCGCCGCATCGCCGGCCGCTACGCCATGCTCTCACGGCAGGATGATGAGAACCTCTTCATCATGTTCTCCCATAGCCCGTATCATTGGAACGACCCCGAGTTGATCCTACGTCCGCAAGAGATGTGGGAGTCCGTGAAGATCGGCAATTGCGGATCTCCGGTTGAAACCGAAGCCGGCTGGGTTGTCATTACTCACGGCGTCGGTCCCATGCGGAAATATTGCATCGGCGCCGCACTGCTCGATTTGAATGATCCCACCAAAGTCATCGGCCGCCTGCGTGAACCACTGCTCTCCCCCAACGGCCGCGAACGCGACGGCTACGTACCCAACGTCGTATATAGCTGTGGCTCCTTGCTCTGCGGCCGCGAGCTGATTCTGCCCTTTGCGATCAGCGATCGTGCCTCCGCCATCGCCAGCGTGTCTCTGGACGATCTATTGGCCGCGTTGCAATCGCGGGCGGATTGAACCTCAGCTGGAGGCCGTGATTATCGGTCGTGCCGGGCGATTGTCGAGTCAGCCCTACACACGGGGTTGAACATTACCGGATGCGCAGAATTCTAGCCTATGGCTTTCGGGTCATACGCAGCTTTCATGTACGCGATGCCCGGAGCAAGGACGGCGCACCACGTGATGGACACATCTTCATCCCATTTCACATCGTATCTTTTGACCGTCACAAGCAGGGATCGCATCCAATCATCATACAACGCGGTTCTATATCGAGCTGTTTTTTGCTGCAAAAGGCGGCGATCCTGGTAAACTCCGCGCTAGGCGTTCCGTAGCTGAAGTAGTCCACCAAATGGATTAGCGACTGAGCCAGCATCTCACTCTGGAGCAGTAAGTCTCTATCGGCCGCCATTTCTGCGAACTCCTTAGACGAGCTACGAAGGTTTTCATAGAAGTCCTCGAAGAAGCCGCCCATCGCCATGACGCGGTCGAAACTCTCGCCGAACACGTCAAGGTAGTTTCTCGTCTCGATGTATGATTGTACGCCGTACCCCCCAGGAAGCGAAGATACAACTCCCACGCACTGTCGTGTGCCTCGGCGTTGACAACAGTAGACGCAAAATCAACCTAAGCAGCCTATTTGCCGGACAGATCGTCGGCGTACGCGAAGAAGAGGCATCGATAGCCCCACCCTTCCCACAGGCCGCGTGCATCAAGACACTAGTTGACCTAACAAATGGTTATTAGATGTTGGGCAATATTTCGGAATGGGCGCTCGGACTTAGCCGCGCTCTCTAATTTTCTCGGGGCCAGCATGGATCAAGAGCGATTGCGATCTGACCAACCCGGCGTCGCCCACGGTCGTACCGTTTCGGCGCTCGTCACGTCGTTCAACTCGGAACGGCGCCTGGGTGCGTGTCTCGCGGGCCTCTCGTGGTGCGACGAGATCCTGCTCATCGATTCCTTTTCTACCGATTCCACGCTGGAGATCGCCGCAGGCTTTCCGGGTGTGCGGGTGGTTCAGCACGAGTACCTGGGTGGGGCGGCGCAGAAGAACTGGGCCTTGCCCCGGCTCCGCGGTGATTGGATCCTGATCTTCGACTCCGACGAGGTCTGCACTACGGAATTGCGCGATGAGATCCTGACCCTGCTCAAGGAAGGGGCCGCTCATAACGCGTACACAATCCATCGCCGGGTGTACTTCCTGGGCAAGCGAATCCGCTTCTCGGGCTGGAAGAACGACAAGGTCACGCGGCTGTTTCGCAGGGGTACGGCCCGCTACGAGAACCGCCGAGTCCATGCGCGCCTGATCACCGACGGTCCCGCCCCTCGACTCGACAACTCGATGCTCCACTACATGGTGGATTCGGTTTCCGAGTACGTCACCCGCACGCTCAAGTATAGCCGTTGGGGTGCGGCTCAAGCATTTCGCGATGGCAAGCGCGTCGGTACGGCCTCCCTCCTCATCCGCCCGACCTATCGCTTGCTCCGCACCTACGTTCTCCAGTTCGGCTTTCTCGATGGTGTGCACGGCCTGTTGTTTTGCATGCTGCAGGCCGTCGGTAGCTTCTGCAAGTGGGCCACGCTCTGGGGCTATCGCGTCAACGAAGGCCGCGGCGCCAGGTTGGATCTGCCCAAATTCGCGGATGGATTTGGCGATCGATCGCACAACAACCCGGTCGCCGCACTAGGAGAACCGAGCGAATACCCTCGCGGCGAGCAACGGGCAAGCTCCCGGTCGGCCGCCAAGTAACTTCGATCGCTCCAAAGTCGTGAATGTGCTCTACACGTCGGCGGCGTATCCGCCGAGCATCGGTGGCGGCGAGATTCATCTGCATCAGCTCGTCGCAAGGGTCGCCGCCGGCGGTTGCGGTGTGCGCGTCATCAACCAATGGTCCAGCTCCCGCAGCGACTGGCTGCGTGGCGCGACCACCGGCTGCCGAGACGCGGGAACCTATCGCCAGGACGGGATCGATGTGACGCGTCTGGGCTTCAGCCTGAACACGCGCCTGCGTATGTGGCCCTGGACGCGCGCCTATCGCCGTCAGTGGTTGCGAGCTGCTTCGATCGAGGGTGTGGCGCGCTTGATGGCGCCGTACTACGAGAGTGCGGCGCGCGGAAACCACGACCTCGTTCATGCGCTTCGGATCGGCTGCGAATTCCTACCCGAGGTGGCCCTGCGGTACTGCCGGCGCCACGACCTGCCGTTCGTGATTACCGCGCTGCACCACCCCGGTTGGGTCGGCAACAAGTTCCGACACTACGACCGTATCTTCCGCGCGGCATCCGCCGTGATCGCGTTGACGGAGTCGGAACGAAAGACGCTCATTCAAACCAAGGGTGTTGCCGCCGAGCGAGTTCACGTGACAGGCATCGGCCCGATCCTGGCTCCGAGTTACTCGGTGCAGGCGTTCCGTGATCGCTACGATCTCCGCGGCCCTTACGTGCTGTTCGTCGGTCGCAAGGCGCCACACAAGGGCTGGGCGACGCTGCTCCAGGCCGCCCCGCGGATCCTCGCCGACCACACCGACGCACACATTGTGTTCATCGGCCCCGACACGCGGGCGTCCGAGACGGCCTTCGCTTCCACCGACATTGCGCGCGTGATCAACCTGGGAGCGGTCGACCTGGCCACAAAGACCGCCGCGATCGCGGGCTGCGAGTTACTGGCGCTGCCTTCGACGGGTGAGAGCTTCGGCGGCGTTTTCACCGAAGCCTGGTCGTTCGCCAAACCGGTCGTCGGCATCGATATTCCATCGGTGGCCTGTGTCGTGACCGACGGCACCGACGGCCTGCTGGTGGCGCCGAAGATAGGCCCGCTGGCCGAGGCCGTGTCGGGGCTGCTGGCGCACCCGGGGCGCGCCGCCGAGCTGGGTGCCAACGGCCTACGCAAGGTCGGGCAACGCTACGGCTGGGATCGGATCGCCGAGGCGACCCTGGCGATCTACCGTGAAGTGACCTCCTCGAGGTGACCGACCAGACGGTCGATCCGGCTGCCCCGCTGGTGCCGTTCGATGACGCTGCGCTTGCCCGCCGCGACCAGCTGCCGCGCCCACCGGCTTTCCAACCCGGTGATCGCCGAGGCGAGCCGCTCGGTCCATTCGTGGTCGGCACAGACGATCCCATTGCGCTCATGGTCGACCACGTGAGGCAGGGCCCAGCGATCGCTGACAAGCACGAGGTTGCCCGTCGCCCAGGCCTCGATCACGACGATGCCGAAGGTCTCGCAGGCCGATGGCAGCGCGAAAATCGAGCTGCAGCGAAGGAGGTTGATCACGTCCGCTCGAGGCCGGTCGACGAGCAGCGTGAAGCGATCGGCTATTCCGCAGTCCGCGGCCAAGGCCTGGTAGTCTTCGTTCGAGTCGCGAAAACCGGCAATCACCAGATGAGCGCGCTCGGCCGCGGGTTCGGCGCGGCGGCGTAACACGGCAAGCGCAGCCGCGAACGAACGAATCAGGATGTCGAGCCGCTTTTGCGGATGCAGCCGCGCGACGCAGGTGACGAGCAGGCGGCCCGGCGGCACGCCGTCGATCGGCGCCGCAGGAATTGCAGCGAGCTCATCGAGATTGATCGAGGGGGGCAGCAAGTCGGTGCGCGCGAAGCGAATGCCGGCCGCGGCGAGTTGAGCCTCCTCCCAAGGTGTATTGAAAAACACGCGGGCGTCACCTGGTACCCGGGCCGCGATCCGCCGCAGTTCGTCGTGCCGGCGCCGGGCATGACGCTCATGGGAGCGATCGTGATAGACGGGGTTCAACAATACCGGTACGCCCAGCTCGGCCGCGACATCAATAGTTACCGCAAACGAGTCGCGCCAGATGTCATGGGCGTGAAGCACGTCGGGCTCGAGCTTGATGAGCGCTGCACGTAACCCCTCGAGCACAACGCGTCTGGTCAGCGGTCGCTCGGGAGACAAGCGGGTGACCGGGACGCCGTTGACGTCGTCGTAGGGCGCGTCGAGCAACAGTCCGCCCTGTCTTCGCGCCGCAGCTCCCGTCAGTTTGTCGACGAGACGACCGAAGCGGCTGTTCGACTGCGGCAAGATGTGTTGTCGCAGGGTGCTGGTGACAACGCGCGCGTCGATCCGGCGGGAGCGCAAACCCTCGACCAGCTCCTGCACGTACTTCTCGTGACCGCCGATTGCCGGCGGGTACTTGATGAATGTATGGACGACTCGCAAGACCGTGTCAGCCGCGGAGGGATAGTTGGCGCTTGCGCCAGGCCGCGTAGGTCGAGGGTCCGAGCAGGCTCCAGCAGAGGTAGATCCAACACCGCCCGAAGAAGGGGAATACCCGCAGCGCTTGGGTCAGTTCGCGACGTGCCGCGGGCAGCGCGGAGCGATCCTGCGGGCTCAGGGCCAGAAGCTCCCTGCCGAGGCGAAGGTGGTTCTTGCCCACAGCGCGACGGTAAACCCAGGGGTGCTGTCGTGAGAACTCCGGGTGATTCGCCTTGACGCGCTCCAGAATGATCAGCCAAGCGCGAGCGTCCTTGACCTGGTCGGAGCTGTAGTTGCTCGCATGGATGCGCCGCAGCACCCGCGGTTCGCGAAGGACGGCCATGGGCACGTCGAAGGCACAACGAATCCAAAGGTCGCTGTCCCAGGCCCCGCACAGCCCCTCATCGTAGCTCCCGTGGATCTTGAAGACCGAACGGCGCGCGACCGGAGGACGCCCGGACCCGACCCGCGTGTCGCGGCCGATCATCCCTGCCGGAGTGAAGAACAGACCCGGCGTTCGTTTCGAGAAAACGCGCGGGCGCACACTCCCCTGACGGTCCATCTCGCGCTCGGCCATGAAGATCGCCCCGGTCTCGGGATGGGCGTCGAAGATCGCGCGAA
This sequence comes from Deltaproteobacteria bacterium, assembly GCA_029262415.1. Lineage (GTDB taxonomy): Bacteria > Desulfobacterota > Binatia > UBA1149 > JAJCZL01 > JAJCZL01. The sequence goes on from JAJCZL010000009.1 coordinate 101,080, forward strand.
CGTCGGCCAGCAACTCCGGATCCCAGCGGTCATCGGAATCGAGCAGACCGACAAACTCGCCTCGTGCTTCGCTAATGCCGCGATTGCGGGCCGCCGCCATGCCTCGGTTTTGCTGGAACAGGTAGCGAATCCGGCCCGCGTACGGCTTGAGTGCTACCGCCGTGGTGTCCTGCGATCCGTCGTCGACGACGATCACCTCAAGGTCGCCGGTGGTCTGCGCCAGCGCACTCTCGACCGCTTCGACGACATAGTCCGCGCGGTTATAGGTCGGGATAACGATGCTATAGGTCGGGATCGGCTCCATCGCCGACAGGGTAGGCTCGTCGCTCCCAGAGGGTCAAGCCTTGGCCCTCATGCGACTTTCCGGTGTGGTTATGGGTGACAAAACCTCTATGAGAGCCGTGAAATCTCGGGCGGTTAACGCCGCTCGAGCAGGCTATAGAAATTTGCCGTCCAGATTTCCGCGGGCACCATCAGGATGTTTGACAAAATCTTGCCGAGCAGTCGATCGGTGAAACGCCGACGGTTGCTGCCGGAATACTGGGGAAGACAAACTTTACAATAAAAACCCGAGGCAAGGGCCAATTGGCGCATCGAACCGGGACAAAAGGGCGTGCAGTGGGTCAAGTCGCCAAATTGATGGCTGAACCCCCAAGGTGAAGCCGCATTTGGGGTTCTGAGCAACACCTTGCCACCGGGGGCGAGATGGCTGTCAACCAAACGCAGAAGCGCTACCGCATCATTCGGCGAAAAGTGCTCAACCACATCCATCAAGAGTACCGCATCAAATTTTCGATCGGTTTCGCCAAGTACTGAAAACACATCCCCGGCAATGAAATGATCTTTAACCTCGGCGGGAACAAATGCTTCAAGGGCTGGATCACGATCAACGCCAAGCAGGTTTTCGACGCCCTTTGATTTCAGATAAAGCAGGACAAGACCGGTTCCACAGCCGATTTCAAGAACCGATTTGTCAGCGGAAAGCCCTAGAGCTTGCCATATTTCTTCGTCAAAGCAGACCGCGCTTTTCTTTGAAAGCTGTGGGGTTTCATAATCTTTAAAGTCTTTGTAACTGTCATAAAAATCGTTTGATTGACCGCGTGTCATGCTTTCATCATCCAATAGAGTGGGCAACGAATATGTCCACCGGACCGGGTCAAGTCCAGATGGCGGGCGTACTGGGTGTTCGGCTGGGGCATCAGGCAACCTTGCCAGACGCGCGCCTAACGTAAAACCTGCGCGGCCGCTATCGAGATTTTGAGCGAGACGCGATGCACCCCGATGACTCGGAAAAGATCTTCGATGATGACGATATGTGGCGGGTCTTCGACCAGAACGACTGAAGCGCCCACTGTGCGGTTCAGCAGGCGACGCAGGTCAACACTACGGACTGTCCGACCGCGCGTTGCAGTATCGACAGCGCATCGGTCGCCGTAACCGCGGCGGATGCATCGACGTCACAAATACAAAGCGCGCATACGCCGCTCCCGACCGCCGTGCGCAGAGCCGCAAGCGCGTCGGTGGCCGTCAAGCTACCGCTGCCGTCGGCGTCGCCGCAAGCAGACGCCGGCGGCATGGTCGTCGTAGTCGTTCCGGGGAACAATGACGAGGTCGCGTAGACGATATCATTCGCCGTTGCACCGGTGCGTCCGGTTAGCACCGGATCCGTCGCCATGAAAACCAACGTTCCGCCATCGCCGCTCACGACCGACAGCGAGGCGTGCTCCTGCGGATCGCTCCTCTGGGTAGGCGTCGGAGAGTTGGTGATACGCTCGGTCACACCGGTGGTCCGGTCGAGCACGAACACGTCGGGGACACCGCGAACCTCGACGAACTGCTCGTCTTCCAAGCGTACATTCTTCGAGCCGAAATAGGTCACGAAGCGACCGTCGTCGCTGACGGCCTGGCGGGTCACTCCGTTCCCGCAGCATGTCTCATCGCCGATCGCCAAACGGCCGGTTCTTTCGTGAGAACCGCTGAGCCGATCGAAGAGATAGATGTCGGAGCCGTCGCCGTTGAGGTTGACGCCACCGTCCATCCGGTCGCCAAGAGCACTGAACACGATAAGGCTGCCATCGGCGGAAATCGAAGCGTTCTGGCCGAGCAACGGATTCGGAAGCTCTTGCCCGCCCGAATCGACGCTGACCCTGACGGTCGAGATCTCACCCGCCTCATCGAAGATCCCGTCGGCGTCGGTGTCGCGGTCGTGGAGAAACACATCGTCTCTGTTGTTGGTGTCGCCCGCGACGAGGTTTGTCGCACGGGATCCGAATACGACGAAACGGCCGTCGCCGCTGATCGCGAGTGACGAGTTGGCAGGAAACCGGGCGCTAGCGTTGTCGGCCTCGGTTCCATCCGTGGCGACACTGACCCGCACCGTGGTACCCGTCTCCATGTCGCGTACGAACACGTCGGGGCAGTGCCCCGGAAAGTTATGACCGCTGCATGCGTTTGTATCGTTATCGACGAGGTCCGGGACCGAGGACGCAAACGCCACCCAGCGTCCGTCTGCGCTGATCGACGCGCTCTCGCTCGCTAGAGCTGAGGCCTCTCCTGCGAGGTTGACGCTGACCAGTTCATTGGCAATGCCACCGGGCTCATCGTAGATGCCGTTCTCGTTGCTGTCGCGGTCCCTTCGGTAGACTTGAGCAGCGGCCGAGGTCACACACCCCTGGTCACAGACGCCATCGTTGTCCGTGTCCGTTCCCACCAAATCTCGCGAGCTGGACGTGTACGCGATGAAGCGGCCGTCGGCGCTGATCGATGGCTCCTTACCCAGGCCCTGTGTACCGTCGATATGTTCGCTAATGCGCAGGATCTCGTCCCTCATACGATCGAACAAGAAAATATCGATGGTGCCGTTCGTATCGTCGGGGATCAGGTCTGCCGCGCGCGAGTCGAACACGATATAGCGTCCGTCGCGGCTCACGGATGCGAAGATGCTGTTGCCACTGCCCGGCTGTCCGGCCTCGTTGAGCGACGCGACGCCGGCGATGTGCCAAATACCCGCGTGATTGGCGATCGCCGCCGACGAACCCGCAAACACAGCGAATGCGAGGCCGATCACCCGAACCGGTGCGGTCGATCCCGTCGTAGACACCGGGCCATGATGTCGCAGCGTAAAAGATCTGTCCATCCTGCGCGGCGCGGTTGGGATCGGAGGTGGTGACCGGGCGGTGCGCACGCCTACGGAACCGTGGTCACTGCGCGTTCGCCCAGCGAATACGCGGCTGGTTCGGCCGTTTCGCGCCAGGCTGTCCGGCCGGCCTCAGTCCGGGGCGCTTTGCTCGGAAGGGTAGGGTCAAGCGGACTGTGCCCCGCGCCGGGGGACTCCCGGAGGGTGCCCGAAAAAACTTACGCATTGCCACGCAGTTGCCACGCAAGTGAAAGCCGCCAAAACAGCCCCGCCAGAAAGCGGGTCGAAAACCTCGTAACTGAAAAAACTGGAGCTGACGCGCGGATTTGAACCGCGGACCTGCTGATTACGAATCACACAAATGGGCGTCGACCCGTTGATGGTCAGTGTTGACTAACATCCTTATTTATATAGGCTTATCAACACTTTGAGCGTTCTTTTTCGTTGCTGTTTTAGAACGACGGCAGAACGACGGCAGTCGATTTTGACCTCAAAATTTCGTGCGATAACGACGGCAGAACGACGGCAAACGACCTGCTGATTCCGCTCGCAGGGGGACAAGACGATGCGAACCCGCAACACACGTAAGCTGACCGCAACAAGTATCGCGGCGTTACCGAAGGTGGTCGATCCGACCGGGCGCGGACGCGGCCGACGCTTCTACGACGGCACCTTGCGCGGCTTCGGCTGCGAGAAGTTCCCGAGCAATCGTGTTGTGTTCTTTCTTGAGTACACGCGCGACGGTTCGCAGCGGCGCATACGCATCGGCGACTACGGTTCAATCACGCCGGCGACGGCCAGGCGCAAAGCCGAGCAGGTTCTGGCCAACGTCCAAGACGGCCGTGACCCTCTGGACGAGAAGGCTAAGGCGCGGGCGATGCCGAGCTTCGCCGAGCACGTCGAGCACTACTTGGTCGAGGTATCACGCAGAAAGAAAGAGCCACGTCATGATCGCCGCTATCTAACCCACACGCAGAACGGATGGGGCGACAAGCACACGGGATGGGCGCACAAACGGTTGGACGAGATCACGCGTGCCGACGTGTTGCGCATGCGCACACGGGTGGTCGAAGGCGTACAGGCCAATCGGCACGCTGAAGGCTCAGGCCACACGGCTGCCAACCGGTGGCTCGCAAGTGTACGGAGTTGCTTACAAGCAGCCGTCGACGACGGGTTCATCGAGCACAACCCCGCGGTTGCGATTAAGCCGTACCGCGAACTCCCCCCGCGCGCTCGCACGCTCTCGAAAAAGGAGCTGACCCGCGTGCTTGGCGCAATCGACGCCGAGCCCGACCCGCATGTGCGTGCGGCATTTCTGCTGCTGATTGAAACAGGTGCGCG
>JAJCZL010000010.1 GCA_029262415.1 Deltaproteobacteria bacterium
AAGCCGCAAGACAGGCCGGGTAGCGCCGGCCGGCTAGCTTCCGCGAGCTGAAACCGCGCTACATTCCGCGCGGAATGTGGATAACTCGGCGCAAAGTACACCGGCGGCACGATGATCGGTCCGCTCAGTCACTTGTGCAGAACTTCCCTAGATCCCTTGCGGCTTCGCAACGACAAAGGGCGGCTCGATTCCTCGAGCCGCCCTTCGCTAATTTCTCACACTGACGTTGTTGCGTCAGGTTCTCGCCTTCGCCGACCCGTTAGGACCCCGGCTCTACGGGCAACTGTCCTGGCCCGGAACGTACTGAACATTCCGATCGCTCGAACAGAACAACGTAGACTCGGTCTGGATCGAAACGCGCCCGGGACCAGGGAGTCCTGCGACGGCGTTGATCGGGTCGTTAATGGTCGGCGGGACACAGAACGTCGCAACACCCAGAGGTGCACTGGGGTCCGACACTCCAACCGCCACAATCGGGTCGAGGAAACAAGACTTTCTCGTCCTGAGTGAACACGCACCAGCATCGGTGCCCTGCGACAAGCAGTCCGCGTCACCCGAGCAGAACTCGGTCGGATCGGTGCAATCAGCATTCGTCGTACAGATGTTGAAGTTCTTCGAACATCTGGGCGTCGGGTCACACGCTACGAAACCGGAACCGTCGGCTCTGACGATCGCGTCGCAGAACGGCAGGTCATCGACCGCGGTTTGGCATTCGCCATTGATACCGGCGGTCTCGCCCGCTTTCTCTACGCAAGATCCAGTGGAGAACCCATCACCGCCGTTCGCAACCTTATTGTTGCAGCTGTTCGCGCCGGAACCGCCAATACCGGTGGCAGAGTTGACAGAACAAGTCCCCGCGCCGACGGCAGCGCACTCGGCATGCGTGTTGCACGGAATGTTAGCTCCGGGAACGCTGCCCGAACACACTCGGCACGCGCAATCGACTTGGACAAACGGCGGAAAGCTGACCGGCAGCCCACAGTCGACAACACGTGCCAACTCCTGCCGACCGGTGCTCGACTTGAGATCAATCTGCAAACCAGTGCCGGAAATGTTGCGGCCGACCTCCGGTGGACAATCGAAACTCAAGAACCCGCCGTTGAACTGCTGGAAGGCCGGGAAGGTCGAACTCGCGGCGTCGCCGTCGCAAGCAAGGCCGTGGCGCGCGCCTTCGAAACAAGTACCGCCGCGGACGCCATCCCGCGGGGTGCCGTCAAAGTTACCACACGTTCCCGTCGCGTCGCCCGCTACTAGATCACAATCGACATCGCGGACGCAGGGCAGACCGAAGGGCAATCGACAGTTACCAGGCTGGCCGTTTCTGACGCAATCGGCACTACTCGAGCATGGGTCACCTAACGCTGCCGACGGTGCCCTGCACGCCCCCTCTCCCTGTACGGGCGAGGTGCAATTACCCGCACAGACCGGACAAGGCAGGAACGCCGAAGGGCCCGTGTAGACCACTGAACGGAGCTTCGCCGTGATCTGCGACTCTCCAAGATCAACATTGGCTGTTCCGAACACGTCCTCAGCGAACTTGTTGGTTACGCATGCGGGAACGTTCCCGGACGACAAGGGTAGCGGCGCGCCGAGGAAACACTCGCACGCTGCACCGCCGCAGTCGTCCTGGTCGTTCGAGAACGGTTCGTTACAGATTATCGTTACGTCGTTCGCACAACGGCAGTTGTTTGTGAACGGGTCGATCCCGGTCACGTCACAAGTGCCACAGTTGCCGCCGGTGCCCGGACAGCTGAGGGTCCCCCCTACAAAGACCTGGTCTAGAATGTCTGCGTCGTGCGCAATACCCGTCCAACCAGTGTCGAGATCGGAGAGCGTGCGGCATTTGCCGCCGATCGAGAGGTCACAAGTAGCCTTGCCCGCGGGACGGCAGTCCGCGTTTGAGGTGCAATCCTCACCGACCCGGCCAAAAAACTCGAGCATGCCGAGATCCGGGCAGGCACCAGCTACAACGATATCCTCGCACTGCGCGGTGCAGGTGGCTGAGGCGCCGCCGTCGTCGCAATCCTCCGGCGCACCGCCGGGGCCGGTCGTGCAGGCCGCGTCCGAGCAGACGTTGCCGTCGCCGCAGGCGGCCACGGTACAACCACTCAGGCAAGGCGCGGTATCGGCGTTGGCTGCACCGTCATCGCAGAGATCCGAGCCATTGATGATGCCGTCGCCACATACCGGCAGAGTACACGCGTTGGTACAACCGTCGTCGTCGACCTGGTTGCCATCGTCGCAGCCCTCTACGCCGCCGCCGGCGCCCGACGTGCATGCCGCGTCCGAACAGGTGGATCCGTCGCCGCAGGCCGCAACCGTGCAATCGGTCAAGCACGGTGCGGTGGCGCCGTTGGCTGTACCGTCGTCACAGGCTTCGCCCGTCTGCACGATACCGTCTCCGCAGCCTTCCAGCTGACAAACAGCCGAGCAGCCGTCGTTATCGGCCGTATTGCCGTCGTCGCAGCCCTCTACGCCGCCGCCGGGGCCCGATGTGCAAGCCGCATCCGAACAGGTGGATCCGTCGCCACAGGCCGCAACCGTACAAGCGTTCGTACAGGCATCTCCGTCGATCTGGTTGCCGTCGTCGCAGCCATCGGTGCCGTTAACGATGCCGTCGCCGCAAACAGGCAGCTTGCACCCGTTGGTACAGCCATCGTCGTCGGTTTGGTTGCCGTCGTCGCACTCATCGGTGTCGTTGACGATGCCGTCGCCGCAAACAGGCAACTTGCACCCGTTGGTACAACCGTCGTCGTCAACCTGGTTGTTGTCGTCGCACTCATCGGTGCCGTTGACGATGCCGTCGCCGCAAACAGGCAGCTTGCACCCGTTGGTACAGCCATCGTCGTCGACCTGGTTGTTGTCGTCGCACTCATCGGTACCGTTGACGATGCCGTCGCCGCAGATCGAGGGCACACAGTTATTCCTGCAAGCGTCAGTATCGATCTGATTGCCGTCGTCGCACTGTTCGCCCACGTCGACCACACCGTTGCCGCAGTTAGGGGGAGGGGTTGTGCTGCAATCGTTCTCGCAACCGTCGAGCGGGACGCTGTTGCCGTCGTCGCACTGGTCGCTACCGTTGACGATGCCGTCGCCGCAAACAGGCAGCGTACATGCGTTGGTGCAACCGTCGTTGTCGATCTGGTTGCCGTCGTCGCATTCATCGGTGCACTTGGTCACGCCGTCGCCGCAACCTTCCGCCAGGCAGGAATTCGGGCAGGCGTCGCAATCCTCAGTGTTGGCGTCGTCACAAAACTCGCCGGCCTGCACGACGCCGTCGCCGCAGCCTTCGCTCTCACAGGTCGAAGTGCAGCCGTCGCCATCGACGGTGTTACCGTCGTCGCATTCCTCGGCATCGGGAAAGAGGAAGCCGTCGCCACATCGGAAGAGTTCGCAGTTGTCTTTACAGAAATCGGTGTTGACTGCGTTGGCGTCGTCGCACTCCTCAGCGCCGCCGCCTGGGCCGGAGATGCAGTCGTTCGCCGTACACATGAAACCGTCACCGCAGGACGCAAAAAAGCAGTCGTTCAGACAAGAATCGCTGTTGCTCTGGTTGCCGTCGTCGCAGTCTTCCGCTCCGAATCGCACAAAACCGTCGCCGCATTCGGCGGCCTTACAGTCGTCCATGCAAGCGTCGTTGTTATTGGTATTACCGTCGTCGCAGGCCTCGGGGCCGCCGCCCGGGCCCGAAGTGCACCCTGCAGCCGTGCAGGCAAACCCGTCACCGCACGCGGCCTCAGCACACTGGTTGGTGCAACTGTCGCCGGCGCTGAAATTGCCGTCGTCACAAGTCTCGGGTCCGCCGTTGGGGCCGCTGGTGCAGCTCGCGTCGGTGCAAAGAATGCCGTCTCCGCAAACCGAGGCCGTGCAGTCGTTCAAACAGGAATCGGCGTTGCTCGCATTGCCGTCGTCGCACTCTTCGATGTCTTCGACGATGCCGTTGCCGCACTCGGCACCGGTCGGATAGGCGACCTGCAGCATGCTACGCACAGCGGGGACGTGCGAGTCACGCTGGCAGAGTTGAAGGTCGACGATGCTGAAAGCCCCGCCGGTGAAGTCCATACAATCGTCGTCCCAACCTTGGGCATCGATATTGACGGTCCGACAGCCCTCCGGGATACCGGCTAGCTGGTGAATACGTGCCCTACGGATCGGCCGGTCGTACTTCTCCGAGTTCGTCCCAGTGCCGAACGGCTCAATGTCGGAACGGCAACTCAGATCTTCAAACTCGAACTGGGACAACCAGTCTAAACACTTGTGACGCGCACGCAGCTCGCGAACAACCATCCTCCTGCTTCTGCGCCCGACATTGTCGATGCAGTGACGTTCGCGCTTTTCGACCACGCCGGTAAGCAGCGGGTACTCGAAGTTGAGCAGGTCTTGCGCGTTCTCGTCCATCATCGCCAGGATGCACTGCTCAAGATCGACGACGCCGAAGGGAGGGCCGGTTAGGTCCGGACAGATGCCGGGAAAGCCGATTTGGGTCAGATCGATACCCTCACAGCGCCGCGGCAAGCGCGCGCTGAGACGGGCAGCCGCTTTGTCCATCGCAGCGAGAGCATCGGGATCTCCGGTGCCGGAGATGCAATCGGTCAGCGGGGAAATCCTCCCCTCGAGCACCCTAAAGAGACAGTCCTGACGCGCCCCAAGGATTTCACGGATATAGGCGCGCGACGCTCGCGCGGTAATCCGTTGACAACTCAGCCCGGACAAGGTCGTGGCTTGGGCCTGCCCGGCCAACCCGCCGAGCGCCAGGAGTGCGACGACGAAGGCGGCAAGAAATGTGTTTCGAGGCTTGGTTTTACGTTGCATTCCGGTTCCCGCTTTCATCAAAGCCCGCGCTGAGGGCTAGCAAAATCGCCCCAATATAGAGGCCGAGTATGTCCCCCATATCGGTTTGCTGTCAACGTTAAACGCCCGCGAAATAGGTTACTCGCCCCCCAAAGGGGTGGGCCGGCGCCGCAGCGACTGCTTTGACAGGGCCAACCCTCCGCTGTAGCGACTGCGCAAGGCAACGGCGGGGAGGAAATCACACAGCATGGGACCCTTGGATGGAATACGCGTCATCGAGATGGCCGGCCTCGCGCCAGCACCGTACGCCGGGATGATACTTGCGGATTTTGGCGCAGACGTAATCCGTGTCGACCGTGCGCGGCTTGGTGGGCCGAAATTCGACCCCACGCGCGACTATCTGGCGCGCGGAAAACGCTCGATCGGGATCAACATGAAAGACCCGCGCGGGGTGGAGACTCTGCTTCGGCTAGTTGAAGCTTCCGACGTCCTACTCGAACCTTTCCGGCCTGGAGTCATGGAGAAATTGGGGGTGGGGCCCGAGGTCGCCCTTGAACGTAACCCCGCGCTTGTCTACGCACGCCTCACCGGATTCGGCCACGGCGGCAGCTACTCGCCGATGGCCGGGCACGACATCAATTATATTGCGATGTCGGGGATGCTCAGCATCCTCGGACGCGAGGGTGACAAGCCTACCCACCCGGTCAACCTGCTGGGAGACTTCGCCGGTGGCGGAATGCTCTGCGCATTGGGCATATCGTTTGCCCTGATCGAGCGCGCTCGCTCGCGCAAGGGACAGGTCATCGACGCTGCAATGGTCGACGGCGCAGCGAACCTCGGGGCGTTCTTATTCGGATTCCGCGCGTCAGGGCTTTGGTCAGACGAGCGTGGAACCAACATGCTCGACACGGGGGCACCGTTCTACGACACCTACGAAACCTCGGACGGCGGCTACATGGCGGTGGGTGCTATCGAACCGCAGTTCTACGCAGCCTTGCTCGACGGTCTCGGCCTGGCCGACGCCGACCTGCCCCACCAAATGGGCCGCGAAGGGTGGCCGCAAACCAAAGCGCGCTTTGCCGAGGCTTTTAAAGCTAAGACCCGCGAGCAATGGACCGCGATATTCGCTGGTAGCGACGCGTGCGTAACCCCGGTTTTGGCGCTGACCGAGGCGGCATCGCACCCGCACAACAAACAGCGAGCAACGTTCTTCGACGGCGTCGCCGGCCACACTGCCCCAACAGCTGCCCCGCGACTGTCGAGAACTCCGGGCAAAGCATCGAGCGAGGCACCGGGCCCGGGCCAGCACACCGATGAGGTACTATCCGCGATTGGATTGGACTCGGCCGAAATCGCCGAACTCCGCGACCTGAGCGCCATCGGTTAGCGCGACGCTGCTTGAGCGCGGCCGAACTGATCCTGGCCGCGCGCGCCCAGGATCTAAGCGACGAAGTCGCCGGGGACAACCCCGGAGAAATCTCCAATCACGCGGTGGGCATCGGCATAGGCGGCGCGATCCATTGCGGCGTCGGGCACCGCGACGACCCGCATTCCCGCGGCAAGAGCAGCTCGGACGCCGACCGGAGAATCTTCAAACACCAGGCAACGCGACGGCTCGACGCCGAGTTCTGCGGCTGCGACGAGGAAGATGTCCGGAGCCGGTTTGCCGTGAACCACCCGCGGATCGTCTCCGCACACAACAGTGTCGAACAAAGAGAACCACTTCGCGTGACCGGCGGTTTTCAACTCGAACAATGCGCGCTCGCTGCTCGTCGCAACCGCCTGTCGAACACCCGCTTGTGCAGAACGTCGCACGAACACTTCAGCCCCTTTAATTTCACGGGCACCGGCGAATAATCGCTCGAGTTCGATTTTACGCTCGCTCAAGTACTGCTGCGCCGAGATCGGCAGCGAGAGCGCATCAACGAGATATCGGGCCGAGTCCAGTGACGGACGGCCGATCATGTTGGCCTTGATCGACCAATCGAAGGTCTTGCCGAAGCGACCGACGATCGTTTGTGTCGCCTCGGTGTAAAACGGTTCTGTGTCGAGAAGAACGCCGTCTAGATCAAAGATCAGCGCCTGGGACCTGCGGTCTGTATCCATGAGTGGACCCCGTTGTTACGCGGGGGTCAGCCGAGCGCAAAGGATGTGAATAACAGAAAGCCGCCAAGCGCCGTGAACAGGTGCGCCATTGCGGTCAGCGGCTTTGGCCGCGGTCGACCGCTGAGCGCGAACCCTAAGTGCCCCGCCGTAACTATCGCCGCCGCGACCGCGATGCCGACGGCGACTTGCGAAATCGCCGTCGAAGCAAGCCTCGAGGCCGCAAATACGCAGATCACGAGAGAAACCAGGGCAGCCATTCAGGCGTCGGCGAGGCGGTCTGCGTTCATGCCGAGCCGCAACTCCGCGCGCTTGAAGTCGAGGACGCGTTTGAGCAGTTCACAGCGCTCATCGAGCGTCGCGCACTCGAGAAGACTTTGCTTTTCGAGAACATCGAGCGGCAAAACGGCACACAGCTGGTTGATCAAGCCCTCCGCACCCGCCTTACGGAAGAGTCCCTCGATCTGCTCGCGTTCGTCGCGCGGCACCATTGAATCATCGATGCGACTGCGTAGCTCTTCGCGCCAGCCCTGATGGCCATCGATACGTACGTCAACCTCGTGCAACGCCTGCGCGTGAACGATGCGGTAGGGCTCATTGCTGACCGGCTCGTCGATGATACGGAAACGCAGATCACCACGGACGACAACCAGCGAGCGACCGTCAGAGAGAGGCTCGTGTGCGACGATGCTGCCCGCGCACCCGGTAGCATAGACCTCGGGTTCGCCGCTCTCAGATTCACTGCCGCGCAGCAAGGTCATCCCGATCACCCGGTCGCTGTCGAGCGCGTGGGCGAGCAACTTGCGGTAGCGCGGCTCAAACACGTGCAACGGAAGGACTGTTCCTGGGAACAACACCACGCCCGGAAGCGGAAAGATTCGTAGGTTCTCAGGCAGTTCGTTCATCTGGTCTTGCACGTCCTCTTGGTCAGGCTGCCGGTGCAGAACATGTCGCGCCCCGTAAAACACGGTGATCCTGCCGGGTCTGCCCCAAACAACACCGAAACCGCGCCACTGGACTGCCCGACAGCCCCAGACACGTCAATACCTCTCGCCTTGGCCTTGATCTTTACGACGTCACCGGACGCCCGGATCTTCACCGAGATCCGCTCCACCCCGTTTGCCGAGACTATTGCTCCGTCACGGTCACGGAAACGGAAGTTGGTACCGTCACCTTTTCGATCCGCGAACGCAGACGCCGGGATGGTCGAAGAGAAGAACTCGGCGCGCGCCGAATCGAAGAACTTGAGTGTCATCCCCGTATCGGTGGGCAAGCCGGTAAGTGCGGATGCCGGCGACTCAGACTTCATGATCAACCTGTCACTGGCAGCTCCGGGCTTAACAGTCGACTTGAAGCGCGCATCATCGAGTCTGCCGCCCGCGGCCGCCGTACACGCTCCCGCCGAACACACATCGGAGAGTGTGCAAAAGTCGCCGTCGTCGCATGGGTCGGAGTTCGGCGTCGCGGTACACGCTCCGGAACCGTCGCAAACATCGTCGGTACAGACGTTCGAATCGACGCTACAACTCGTCCCGGCCGACAAATTGCACGTCGAGCCCAACTCGTTGCATATGTTCGCGCACTGCGGACCAAACACACATGGGTTACCCGTGTGGAACAAACAACTACCCGCAACACAGAGATCGGGCCCGTTACAAAAAATACCGTCATCGCAAGGGGCCAGGTTGAAGTGGTGCCCGCAAGCGCCGCTCCCGCTACAAACGTCGTCGGTGCATGGGTTGCCATCGCTCTCACACGGCGTTCCGGCCGGAGACTGACAAGAATCGCCGGTCTCATTGCAGAGCCCCGAACACCCGGTACTGGCTCCCGGACAAGGATCGCCCGCATGAACCGAACACAGCCCGCCAACACAGCTATCAACGCCGTTGCAGAACGAACCGTCATCGCACATGGTTCCATCGTTTGCGGTGCTGTACTGGCACCCTACCGCGTCAACGCAAACATCGATCGAGCAGCCATTGGCGTCGTCGCATAGGGCATCGGTGGGAGTGCTGATACAGGCAGTCCCGTTACAGCTTTCAGCTGTACACGCGATCCCATCGTCGCAGGGGAATATGTGCTCGCAACGATGTTCGGCCGTGTTACAAGAATCGGCCGAGCACGCCTGTTGATCATCACAGAGAGCCAACCCCGGAAAGCCGGGCGTATCGGCCACACAACCCTCGTCCTGGCAGGTGAAACTACAGCCGTCGCCGCCCGACACATTGCCGTCGTCACAGGTCTCGCCGTCATCAAGGACGCCGTTGCCGCACGCCGGACATGACGGAAGAGTCTCGTCGAGTTCGAGCACCGGAGATGGCGAAACGATGCCGGAGAGAAGCGGCGGGATGTTCGCGTTGCGATAGCGTACGGTATTGGACGCGTTGCTGCCGCCGGCGGAAAGCGACGCACCGGCGCGTACCGATGCTTGTGTACGGGCGATAAGCGTGTTCGTAGAGAAGTCGGCCCGGTTGTCGATATTCGCACCCGCGATTAGATCGACGAAGCATCCGCTCAGCAAAACATTCCCGCCGACAAGCGCGTCGCCGCCGTTGCTCAGAACCGAACCTGAAATCTCGATGTCGCGGCCTACCGAAACGAAAAACTCTCCCGCTGTGCCGCCGTTGGTCGCGGTGACATCGGTCGAACCTGCGTAGGTAAGATCGCCACCACCGAGGATCTCGACCGCGCCGGCGCCGGACTCCGAGCCTGTCGCATCGAAAAGCGCGGTCGCCCCAACGTCCAAGTTACCGTCGAACGCAATCTCGATTATTCCGCCCCCGCCCTGACCGCCGCGCGCTTTGGTTTGCACGACGCCGTCGATCGTAATGCTACCGCCGGCATCCGCCGTAATGTCCTCACCGAAACCGTCGGGCCTCGCCCCGTTGCTCTCAAGGCGCACAAACGGACCAATAGTGATGTCACGCCCGGCCGTGTAGTCTTGCGTCCCGCCGTCGCCGCCCGACGCCTCGCTCGACGCGTTACCGTTTGCAGCAACAACCAAGCGGTTTGCCGCCGAACCGCCAACGATCACTAAGTCGCGCCCGGCATCGATCTCGAGGGTGCCGCCAAAACCGTCTAGGTTCTTTGAGCTGAGCTGGAGATCGGCGCTGACGAACACATCGCGGTCGGCACTCAACGCCAGAGCGCCGCCATCGCTCTCGCCACCATCGAGGTCGATGACGTCGCTCACCAGGATATCAGCCCCCGCGGCCCCGGTCACGGTGCCGCCTGCGCTGAAGCCGCCGCCGGTGGCCGAAATTTTCGCGTTGATAGCCAGGGTACCTGCCACGGCTTCCAGTTCGACGTCGCCACCGTCAGAATCCAGCGTGGTCCCGTCGATGTTGATTGGTTGCAGGATCGAAAGATCGCCTGCGGCTGCGAGATCAACACTAGCGGCAAGCTCGGCGGAACCGACCAATCGACCGTTCACCACCATGTTGCCGGTTCCGACACTACACGTACCGAGACTGAGCGATGTGCACGTAAAATCACGAAGACAAGGGACCGTCGGGTTGGCCGAACATGCCCTGCGGGCGGCGATGCGAACGCTCCCCCCGATCACAGATCCACCGCCGCCGGCGTTCGCGTCGATTCCGATCGTCGTACCAACGCTCATGGTAAAGTTACCGCACAAAACAACCGCCGAGTTGGCGCCGAACTCGAGCACTCCACCGGTATTGACGACCACGTCGCGCGTCCCGAAATCGAGCGTGGCATTCTGCTGGAGCAGAACGGTCTCGGTGATCACGCAGGGATTCTCGCTTGGGGCACAAACGTCATCGGCCAAGTTAGCAATGATCTGCGCCTGCGCGAACCCCGGACACGCCGACACGACGGCAACGGCGCAGAAGACCGAAACCGCCAGCCGACCGGCAAGTGAACACTTAGAAAGTAATCGTATGACTGTTCGCATCGCGCCCACCCGCCTCGACCGCTGGCTCATGCACGCGGACCGTCCGCGTATCCGGAAACCGCAGCACCAGAGCTACGGTACTCCAGCAATGTATAAAGGAGAAGGACCCGCGATGGCAAGATCGAACATCGCCAAAACCCCGAATGATGCTTCGAAAGACTGTTTTTCGGCCGCCAACGCTGCCGGTCTTAGGACGATGGTCCGCCCCCGGCACTCCGACATCCCCCAATCGCCCGCTAGGGAAGCTCTGCACAAGTCTTTCAAAATGGGATAAGTACGTAAGCCGAGCGACTCGTGAGGAGGTTGGGCGATGGGTGAGCAGCGTAGGTTCGCGTCGGTAACGTGGAGTCAGAAAGGAAAGGTAACGCGCCGGGAGCGATTTCTCGCCGAAATGGACGCGGTGATACCGTAGAAGCAGTTGCTGGAGTTGATCGAGCCGCACTACCCGAAGGCCGGCAAGGGCCGCCGGCCGCTCGGACTGGCAAGTCTGTACAGTGTGCGCCGTCAGCTACTTCCCAAGGGGGTGCCGTGCCGGTTGTGAAGCCGCAAGAC
>JAJCZL010000011.1 GCA_029262415.1 Deltaproteobacteria bacterium
GGGCGCCGATCGCGGGTTGTTGATCAAGACCGACGAAGAAGTCGAACCGCTCGGCGTCGCCAAGCTGTTAAAGGCCGTGGTCGGCGAAGAAAGCCCCGAGCTGGTCATTCTCGGCAAGCAGGCGATTGACGATGATTCCAATCAGACCGGGCAAATGCTCGCCGCGCTGCTCGGCTGGGCGCAAGGCACGTTTGCGTCAAAGGTTGAAAAAGACGGCGACAAGCTCAACGTCACCCGCGAGATTGACGGCGGGTTGCAAACCGTATCGCTGTCATTGCCGGCAATTGTCACCACCGATCTGCGGCTTAACGAGCCGCGTTATGCGTCCTTGCCGAACATTATGAAGGCCAAGAAAAAGCCCCTCGATATCAAAGAGGCCGGCGATTACGGCGTTGATATCGCGCCGCGGCTGGAGACGGTGAAGGTGACCGAACCGCCCAAGCGCGAGGCCGGCGTCATCGTCGAGGGCGTCGCTGAGCTGGTTGATAAACTGAAAAACGAAGCGGGAGTGCTTTAAGATGGCGGTTCTTGTTATTGCCGACGTGCATGGAAATTCGATTGACGATTCCACCCATAAAACCGTCACCGCTGCGCTGGCGATTGGCGGCGATGTCGATATTTTAATCGCTGGCGATGGCGCGGATGACGCGGCGGTGCAAGCGGCAAAAATCGCCGGCATTCGTAAAGTCCTGCACGCTGACGATGCGGCCTATGCGCACCGCCTTGCCGAACCGCTGGCCGATCTCATCGTCAAGCTGGCGGGCGATTATGATGCGCTTTTAAAAACCGCCGCCACCACCGGCAAAAACGTCATGCCCCGCATCGCAGCGTTGCTTGATGTGATGCAAATCTCTGAAATCGTCGCGGTCGAGGCGCCGGACACTTTCGTGCGGCCGATTTATGCCGGCAACGCGATGTTGACGGTGAAATCCAACGATACGAAAAAAGTCATCACTGTGCGCACAACCGGCTTTGCCGCCGCAGAAGAAGGCGGCTCCGCGGCAATCGAAAAGATCGGGGCCGCTGACGATCCGGGGCTATCGTCTTTCGTTGGCGAGGAGCTGACAAAATCTGACCGGCCGGAACTTGCCGGCGCCAAAATCGTCATTTCCGGCGGCCGCGCGCTCGGGAGTTATGAGAATTTCGAGCAATATATCTTCCCCGTCGCCGACAAGCTCGGCGCCGCAGTAGGCGCATCACGCGCGGCGGTCGATGCGGGCTACGTTCCCAACGACTATCAGGTCGGCCAGACCGGCAAGGTTGTCGCACCAGACCTCTACATCGCCGTCGGCATCTCCGGCGCGATCCAGCACCTGGCCGGCATGAAAGACAGCAAAGTCATCGTCGCCATCAACAAAGACGAAGAAGCGCCGATTTTTCAGGTCGCCGACTACGGGCTGGTGGCGGACTTGTTCAAGGCGCTACCGGAACTGGTTGAGGCGCTGGGTTAGGCGCAATCGTTGTTCAGTGAATTAAAACCCCACCTCGGCGGGGTTTTTTCTTGCGCAAGAAACGGGTCGCTCTGCTTGCGACGCACCGCCATTCTCGCTCCCGCAACAACGGAGCAAACCCATGTCTTTTATCATTTCCGGTCTTTCGGCCGAAGAATTCCAGCCCCTATTTGGCCTGTTCGGCGAGGCGCTCAAAGCGCGCGGCGTCATCCGGAAAACGGTCAGCGCCAAGCCCGGTTTTCCCTGCCGCATAACGCTAGAAGACGCCGAGCCCGGCGAGACCGTGTTGTTGCTCAACTATGAAAGCCACAAAACAGACTCGCCTTATCGGTCATCTTACGCGATTTTTGTCCGCGAAAACGCTACAGCCGCGCAAACATTCACGGATGATTTGCCGCCGGTTTTTAAGGGGCGGCCCATCGCTTTGCGCATTTTCGACAAGAGCGGCATGTTGATCGGCGCCGATCTCGACACGACCGGCGAATTGACCGCCAAGATTGAGCGCGCCTTCGACAATCCCGACGCCGCCTATATTCATGCCCACAACGCCATGCATGGTTGCTTTGCCGCTGAAATCAGACGCGCATCATAAGCGCTGCCAAAATGCTTGCCTGACCTCATGTTGCGATGCAGTATCGCAGTTCCAAATCAGGAGCGAGCCATGACGGGCATTCAATCAGTTGGCATTATCGGCGCGGGGCAGATGGGCGCCGGAATTGCGCAGGTTTTGACGCTGGCCGGATATGGCGTGGTGCTGAACGACATTGATACGGCGCAAATCGACGCCGCGCTCGCTAATATCAAGAAAAGCCTAGACCGCCAGGCCGGCAAAGGCGCGATCAGCGCTAAGGACGCGGCGGCCGCTCTGTCGCGCATCGCTCCGGCGACAGCTTTTGACACGCTTGCCGATTGCGATCTGGTGATTGAATCGGCGTCGGAAAACCAGGCGACTAAGAAAGAGATATTCACCAAGCTGTCAACAATCTTGAAGCCGGACGCGCTGATGGCGTCGAACACCTCGTCGATTTCAATCACCGGCCTCGCCGCGGTTACCGACCGGCCGGAGAAATTTATCGGCATTCATTTCATGAACCCCGTGCCGGTGATGAAGCTTGTCGAAGTTATTCGCGGCATTGCCACCTCCAGCGAGACGTTCGAGGCGACAAAGGCACTGGTCGAAAAGCTCGGCAAGACCATGGCGGTGTCGGAAGATTTTCCCGCCTTCATCGTCAATCGTGTGTTGATGCCGATGATCAATGAAGCGATTTACACGCTCTATGAAGGCGTCGGCTCAGTCGAGGCGATCGATACG